>JAJEHG010000036.1 GCA_022823825.1 Nitrosopumilaceae archaeon
GGCAGGGCGTCGTGCCCGCTCTCCTGCAGCTTTAGTATCATGTCGTGTATGTCAAGGAACGTGGGCGCATCATGTTTCATGTACACGTAGAACAGCAGGGCGCGGAATATGCGCTCCATCTGGACGAACGTGGCCGATTGCTGGTACCATTCCTCTATGGTCTTCATAAAGTATCCCACGTATCTGGACA
Source organism: Nitrosopumilaceae archaeon (assembly GCA_022823825.1). Classification (GTDB taxonomy): domain Archaea; phylum Thermoproteota; class Nitrososphaeria; order Nitrososphaerales; family Nitrosopumilaceae; genus Nitrosopumilus. The sequence continues at coordinate 191 of JAJEHG010000036.1, forward strand.
CCAGTTCCTCGCGCTCCTGCTTCTGGTACCTGGGCAGCTCCAGCGGGTTGATCGAGAATTTGGTCTTTTGGGGATCCAGAAAGTGCACGAGGTTTCGCCCGACCGTGCCGGGGCTGCACTGCCTGACGAACTTGTGGGAGTCGTCCCCCTTTGGGTCCACGTAGATGAACGCGTTGGGAAACGTGCCGTTGAGGTTCCACGCCTCCAGGTGCTTTGCAAGCAGGCGGATGAGCGAGGTCTTGCCGGAGCCGGACGCGCCCACCACATACAGGTGGTTTGCAAAGTCGGTGGGGGATATGACGGCCGCGCCCATATCCTTGGATTTGGCCATCCCGCCCCACCGGCGTTCCCCGCCCTTCCGTACTATGGTCAAGATATGCCAGCATCCCGTGCCTCGTCTTCCGATGCCTCGTCTTCCGGTGCAGGGCCGGACTGACCGGGACCGTCCAGCGAGTCGAAAAAGCCGATGCCCGCGCCCGCCTTTTCGGACGGCTTTGAGGGCAGGCGCACGCCGCGCGTCGTGTCGATGTTGGGCGTCGACGGGTCCGGCAGGTGCACGAACAGCGGCACCTCCGCCGGGTTGAGGATCAGAAACGGCATGGGCCTCCGGGTCTGGTACCCGCGGAACCCCCACCATTTCTTGTCGAAATACTGGGATGTGGCGCGGCCAAAATATTTGCCGGGATCCGGCAGGTGCCGCGACTCGAACATGCATATCCTGTGGTCCGGCGCGCCGCGCGGCCCCGGCACCCTGATCCGTGACTTTTTTGTGTCAGAGTAGAACCTGTCGTATCTATAGCGGAACTTTGCCAGGTGCTCGTATGCGGAGTCGATGCCGTCGACTGACAGCGCCGAGACCCTGTCAAACGGCAGGTCGGCGTCCCTGCCGTCGCCGTCGCCACTGCCCTGCATCAGCCCCCTTATGCTCATTATCAGGTGCGCGCCCTGCATCTTTGCCATGGCGTGCTTTTTGAATCCCTTGTAGCTGCTCGTAAGGTCGTACCCGAGCTCCGGGTGTCTGCGCGGCTTTCTTCCCGTGATCTCGTCCCCCCACGACGTGTACTCGCCCCGGTTTATCTCCGCGAACCGCCCGTCCAGACGCGACATGTGCGCGCGTAGAAACGGCGTGCAGTCAAACCGCGCAAACACGAACTGTATCCACGCGTGGCCGGCCGACTGGACGGCGCCCGCCATGCTAGTGATGAGGCTGCTCGCCCCCGGCCCGTCAAATACAGTCGCGTAGTGGCCGTGGCGCGTGCCCACGTCAAACACGCGGTATTCTGACCGGCGGTCAAACCATGCGGGGACCGTCTCGCTCATGCCGTCGAACGCCGCGTTGGGGTACATGACCCGGAACGCCCGCTCAAAGTCGTCCATATCCCTCTCGTCTGATATTATGACGAACCGGAGCCTCGACTCCGCCGCGTCCCACCACATCTCAAAGCTCCGTATCTGATCGCCTGCCAGGCCCCCGGCGACGTCTGCCGCCCTCTGCGGGTCCGACTCTATCGGTATGGTCACCGAGCGGGCAGACAACCTCTCGGGGCCGCGCATGAATCTCTTGACGTCTGCCAGCTGCCCCCTGGGCATCCTTTTGTTTGATATGCGCCACCTCGACATGCAGTCAGGACGGCGTTTTCCTTTTAAGCCCACAGACGCGCAGATTCATCCGCGTTTCCTATTTGCATCCGGATCGGGACCTGGGGAGGAGAGAGAATGTGCGGAATCGGTACAGCCTCAGGTCGAAACCAAATTCGTACCTGAGCATGCCCTGCATTTTGAAATTTTAGGCACGTCACTTCAATCGACCTGAGCCCGTACCGGAATCGACTCGCTATCTTTAAAAATAGTCAAAAATATTGCAATGCATGTCAGAGACAAAGCAGGCGTCAGATGACGAAGTGTGGCCAAACGAAGAGGATGCAATAGAACAGTACGAATCCGGAAAGGACACGACAAAAATATTTGAAACTCCCGAAGCACTGATAGAAGATCTTCGCAGGCCCGAATGAATTTGTGGCGCATAGAGCGAACCGGCCGGTTTGTCCGCAGCTACAGAAGACTTCCGTCTCATCTGCAAGACAGGGTGAACGAGGCCATATTGCACCTTGCAACATACGAAAATCCCGCGGATGCAGGCATCCCAAAAAAGGGCCGACTCAAGGGATACTTTGCGTATGAGATCGGGCGCTCGCACCGACTGATCTACACGGTCGTCAGCCGGCAAAGGATAATCCTGCTGCTGGTGGTGGGAGATCACAAGTACGTCTACGGCAGGGACTGACCCCGTTTATGATATTTCCTGGAACCATACTCTTCCAAGACGGCAGGGGATGCGGCGCGACGCTGTGCATTCTACCACCTGTGAAGGACTGCATGTACATCCTTGCGGTTGGCTGCTTGGCAACCCGCATAAACGGCGCACGCTCTACAGCCGACATGCTATTCCACTAGCTTGTAGAGCCCGTTTGCGTTGCTCATCACGGGGTCGTCTGGGACCACCACCTTGAACTCCTTTAGCCGGGCGGCCAGCCTCTCCTGCATGCCGGGGATCAGCAGGCCGCCCCCCGAAAGCGCTATGGGGTACCTGTCGTCGTACTGCCCTGACATGTCGCGTACCTCGCGGGTCAGGTTCTCCGCCATTATCTTTGCGTACCTGTGGCACACGTCCTGGTTCTTGTGCAGCAAGTCCGCGTCGAGGTGGGCGTACCTGCCGATCTTTTTTGTCACGAAATCCGACGCCCACCTTGAGCTCTCCCCGTCTATCACGTCCATGTCGTCTATCACCACGATTTCGGTCGTCCCCTGCCCGATGGACACCACTATGGCGCTTTCAAGGTCCAGGTCCACCAGCGTCCCCGAGGCCTGGGCGACCACGGTGCACGTCTCCACGTTCAGCACCTTTTGCACCACCCTGACCATGGACTCGCGGTAGCCAAACGCGTGGTACGGCAGGCCCACCACGATGCGGAGCTTTGCGTCCGCGTCGGCCGGAGCCTTTGCCAGCTTGTGTATCTGGCGCAGCATCTCGGCCAAAAGCATGTCCACCTGCTTGTAGTATCTGGGATCCGGCCTGCCCCTGACTATCGGGCTTATGGCTGTGGCGCCCATGGTGTCAAGCAGCGAGCTTGCCTTGGAGCCCACCGCCTCCGTCGCCTTTTCCGTCCACAGCCCGTGGATGCGCCTCACGTATACGGACGGAAAGCGCACCGCCCCGTAGTCGGATACGCACTTTACGAAGCCGGTTCCTATGTCAAGTCCGATCTTCATCAGCATGTCAGGCCCAAAATGCGTTTAAGCGGAATTTTCCGGCGGCTGCGGCGGGCCCGCCTGCGGCGCGCGAAGGATACATGATAAATTCCGGCCTGGTCAGACGTCCCGGCCGGCGCATGCGGCGCCCATGCGGCGCACAAACGACACGCTCTCGGCAAACCCTGACAGGTGTACCATTCCCACCAGGACGGCCGCCACGCCTACAAACGCCGGGTCCCACCCGTGCACGACCAGAAGCGGAGAGGAAACTACGAGCGCCGCCTCGGCCGCGAGCGCCGCCGGCACGGCATGCGCAAGGCGGAGGCGCCCTGCCAGGACGCGGAGCGTGAAACTCCGCTCATGTTTTGATAAAAATCGGCTGTATCTCACCGTATATGCCATGTCCGTCCCGCATGCCGCAAGCCAGAACGCGACGGGAAACCAGGCCCAGCCTGCCGGAACCCGCCACCCGGAGGCGTACGCGATCCCGAGCAGCGCGCCTGCGATGCATGTGAGGACGGTCGACGCCCTCAATATTTTACGCCCACGATGACAAACCCGACAAAGCCGACGATTGCGATAATGATCGACACGTAGCCGAGGCCCTCGAGGACGGTCGTCTTTATGCCGCCCTCCTCCAGGCATTCGGGGTCGGCGCCGTTTTCGCCCTTTTCGCACAGCGTCTCCAGGTCGACGTCGGTGAACTCCTCGATTATCAGGGGCGACAGAGAGCCCAGCACGAGGAGCACCACCACGCCGATCACGCCGCTCTTCATCTTTTGCTTGTCTTCCGGATCCTTTTCAGAAAGTACCATGCATGGCATGTCTCCAATATGATAAAAGGGAAGTTTCCCGATTCGCGCCCGGCACGGCGGCCGGACAACCGCCGCCTGATTTTCAGACCTGACTCCCAAGGTTGTCCTGGACGTCACTAGGTTCCCCGCCTTTGTCGCCTGCCCTCCGCACGCAGACACTAGTTACCCGGTAACTATCATAGTGTACTATGATTGTTAACGGGTAACTGACCGGCGGCAGCGGCGGCTGCATGCACCCGCATCGCGTAGTGCCTGTTTCCAATTGTCATTGCCGGTGGTCACTGCCCTCCGCGCACGCGCGCAGCACCCGATCCTGCCGGTTTCCCCTGCCTGACCGCAGCCGGATTTACTAGTACCGATCCACGATGTTGTCACAGTCTGGGAATCTTGCGCCTGATCAGGAACCTCTCACCTGACAGATCCCTTACCAGGTCCCATCCTTCCGCGGTACCCGCCAGCAGCGCGGATTCGCCGTCGACAATCCTGCTCTCAAAGGGGTTCTGAAGGGTTTTGTTCTTGGCAGCAGCCGCGTCATCATCTGCCCGCGCCGTAGCCTCTCCTTCCCCCGTACCTGGCGCTTCCCGGCGTGGCGCCGTCGGGGCCGACGCGCCCGCGCCATTATTGCGCCCATCCCCGCCGTCCTGCACGGATGGCGCGGCCCGCGCCGCCGTCCTGCGCCCCGCTTGCAATCAGAACGTCGGGATCCAGCCCGTACATCTTGGCCTGCTGCCTCCACATCCCCACCAGCATCTTGCGCCTGTCTGCCTCGGAGCCGCTGATGCCGTCGGTGGACAGGAACGTCTGGCTCTGTTCAAACGCGCGCCTCATGTCCTCGGTCATCTGCTCGGTCAGTCTGCCCTTGTTTGTCGTATACCTGGCCTCCATGTCACCCTTGTGTCCCATGAAGAACTGCCTGTACGAATGCGTCATGCATCCGTGGCTCTCTGCAATCAGCAGCTGGCTGTCAAAGTATGCCCTCAGCGCATAGGGCCGCACCTTTAGCACGCTCCAGATCGTGGGGCGTATGTCCTGGCTTATGGCATTCGTGACTAGGAACCTGCCCCCTCCCTCGTCCAGCTTGCGCCACCCCTTGAGGCGGTATCCAAAAGCCACCGTCACTAGCGGCGAGTCGGGCTTTAGGCGCTCGCCGTGCGCCATCCTCTCTCGCAGATACCCGAGAACGTACTGGCAGCCCTCCTCTGCCAAGAATGTAAAGTACCTTTTTCTGGTCTTGCTCAGCTGCGGCCTCACCACCACCATCGCGGGGGTTCTTGAGAAACGGGTGTCGGGCCCGTCCAGTACCAGATCCGGCAGGTCCGAGAGCATCAGCCCGTCGCTCCGGTCCGCGAGTCCCATGACCTGCGGCCTCACCCCCGCAAAGGCCATCATGCTTATGATCGCCCTGCCACGCGGAGGTGCCGCGTCCAGCATCTTCCGGAGCTGTCCGGCATCCGGTATCCTCTCGTTCTCTATGCTTATCGGCACGTCGGCATTCTTGATCTTTATCTTGCGCCTGATCTCTATGTGGTTGTACTCCAGCCAAGATTTTATGGCAATTACCATGCCCATGATGTACCCGGGCGCATACTTTTTCTCCTCCATCCACGACACGTGATCCAGCAGTATATTTTCTGCCCTCATCGGATCGTCTTGCCCCGCCTTTATCAGCTGCCGCGGCGTCACCCCGACCCTGTCGCAGAACAGGTTGAGCCGCCTGAGCCTGACGCTGCAGGTAAGGGTGCTGGACCTGCGCAGGTTGTCGTGCCACCTGCGCACGTCGGGATCCTCCAGCAGCTTTCTTGGGGGCTCGGTTGCCATTCTGTTCCAGCTCCTGACATTCTGTTTTAATTTAAGAGAATTCTCTTGGCTCGCCGTTACGGTCCGGGTTTCTTTGAGCTCCTTTTTCTTATAGCCGGGTTTTGTGCGCTTTGCCGTAGCGGGTTCCGCACCCTGTGCGCGGCCCGGCTTCCCGTCGGACGGTTTGTGATACGACTCGCCGCTTTTACCGTGCTGATTTATATGATTATATAAAATGGGCCGAGTGAGATTCGAACTCACGATCACCGCCGTGTCGAGGCGGTATCCTAACCAGCTAGACTACCGGCCCATCGGATCACAAACCTTGGCGCAGGTATTATTAAGGTTTAACAGGGATGGCCCCTGACGCATCAGCATGGCCGGTAATTTTTCAGACGATTTCAGCGACGAGGAGAGGGGGGGACTGTACAAGGCCATCTACACCAGGAGGGACGTGAGGTCGCATTTCAGGCCTGGCCGCATAAGCGACGAGACCGTTGCCAGAATCCTCCACGCGGCGCACCACGCGCCGTCAGTTGGCTTCTCGCAGCCCTGGAACTTTATACTGATAAGGGACGCCGCGACCCGCCGCAAGATAAAAGAGTCCTTTGAGGCAGAGAGGAAGAGGTCGTCTGACATGGTGCGGGACGATCCGGAGAAAAGGTCGAGGTACCTGTCCTTCAAGCTGGAGGGGATACTGGAGTCGGCGCTCAACCTGTGCGTGACGTACGATCCCGCGAAGTTTGGCCCGTTCGTGATCGGGAGGTCAAGCATTCCGGAGACGGGGCTGTACAGCGTCTGCTGCGCCATCCAGAACCTCTGGCTGGCGGCCAGGACGGAGGGCGTAGGAGTCGGATGGGTCAGCATACTCTCAAACGACGTTCTCAGGGAGGCGCTGCAGATACCCGGCCACGTAGTGCCGGTAGCGTACCTGTGCCTGGGGCACGTTGACAGGTTTGCGCCAAGGCCGGACTTGGAGGAGGCCGGCTGGCTTCCGAGGCTTGCGCTGGGGGACGTGACGTACTTTGAGCGGTGGCGCAACGAGGATGCCGGCGGCGTCTGGGAGGGAATGCAGGACATGATCAGGGACATGGCCGCCGCCGACGGCGTGCCGGCAGGTTCAGGCGCCCGTGCCCCTTCGTCCTCCGAGTAGGCTTAAATAATTAGCGACATTTCTCACGCTGGGCTTGTGGCGCAGAGCCTCTTTGGCGCGCAGTATGGATAGCGTGGTAGCCTCCTAAGTTACAGGTCGAGGGATCGAAGCCCTCCAAGCCCGCTCTTGCTGATACCGCCGGCGGGCCGCCCTGCGCACAGTACGGGCTCAGGTCGATTGAAGTGACGTGCCTAAAATTTCAAAATGCAGGGCATGCTCAGGTACGAATTTGGTTTCGACCTGAGGCTGTACTGCGCACACGCGCTTTGACTTAAATGAGACGGGCGCGGCCGCGTGACATGCGGGTGGTGGTAATATCAGGCAGCCCCAGAAGGAACGCCAACACTGAGACGATGATGAGGTACGTCTACGAATACGCCATGGATAGGAACGGCGGCGGCGGGAGCACCACCACGTTTGTCAACCTGTCGGAGGGCCAGGTGGAATGTTTTCACGGGTTTGACGTGGAATATGGCGAGGCTACAAAGTCCGCCGCAAAGGCGATAACGGAGGCCGACGTCTGGCTTGTCGGAACGCCGATCTACAACTCCTTCTTCAGCGGGGCCCTGAAGAACCTCTTTGAGTATATAGACTACAAAAAGACGCCGGGGAAGACGGCGGGCATGGCCGTAATGGCGGCAGGCAGCATAGGCTTCACCGACGTGCAGACCGTGCTGACGCAGCTCATGTCGTATTTTGGCGTGGTTACAAACCCCAAGGCCGTCTTTATGACCACGGGCGACGTGGCCGACGGCGCCATAAGCAGCGCCGACGCGCAGGCAAGGCTCAGGGAGATGGTGGACGGGACGCTTGGGATGGCCTCGAAGCTTGCCTAGGACAGGTAACGTCGATGATGGATCCCGCCGCCAAGATGTGCACGTGCAGGTGCCATTTCGGCGGGGCCGTAAGCTGCCCGTCCTGCAAGAAGAACCATCCTGACGGACGCGGCAGGAACTGCTGCCACTGCTCCGAATAGTTGTTGTCTGAGGCATCGAGCGGTGACGGACATGGCGCCGAGTCGCGCCTCTGCCGCCTCTCATTTCTTGTGCTTTGATGCCAGCATCTTCAGGTTTGCCAGCTCCGCCTTGAGGGTCTCAATCTGTACGAGCGTCTGCAGGTTTGCAATCTGCCTGTTGAGCCTCTCAATCTCGCTGTCCTTGAGCTTGAGGGACTCCTTGAGCTCCTCAAGGTCGGCTGCAAGCTCGCTCTGGACGCTCCGCAGATCTGCTATCTCGCCCGGGGCGCCCTCATGGCTCCCGCCCGTCGCCGCCACTGTCAAGCTTTTTTTTTCGCCGTACTGCAGCACGGTTCCCGCAGGGGCATCGTCATTCTGGTGGTGGTGGTGGATCGAGTGCATGTAATCGGCGCTCTTCTGGGCTATCCAGCAGGTAAATACCAGGAACCACATGATTGGAACCGCCATTATAAAGACAAAGTCCAGCACGGGCGCAAAGTCGACAAAGACCGGCCAGAGCACGGTCAGGACCGCCGCAAAGACGCCGGTCGCCACGGTGGCCAGATGGTTGCCCAGATAGCCCATGGACTGAATCCGGGTGCTCACTATTTATGTGGTATGCGGCCCTGTCCGGAACCGCCGGCCCGTAGTTTGCCACGCGTCTGTCATACTACATGCTCGTCCATGCCCCCGAGCCAGCGGTTTGTTCCAGAATGGCTGGTTCCCGCCTTCATGCCCACGGTTCCAATCGATTTGGACATGGTACATTTCTCAAAAACTTTTAAACCCACGCATGCCCTCCTTGATTGTTGAATGACAGGGGCGCAGGCATGCTTGCCGCGATACTTGTAGTCGCCGCGGTGTCCGGGCTGCTGTTGCTTGCCACACCGGCAATCACCACGTCCGCGCAGGTCTTTGATGAGAATAACCAAAAGGTAATCAAGATAGGAACCTTGGTGACTGACTCCAGCGCGCACCAGTACCGGCTCCAGTCGATGAACATCGCAGTGGAGGACTTTAACGGGGCCCAGAGCGACTATACGCTCGAGCTGGTCAACCTTACGATTAACGATCCAAAATACGGCGTATCAGGCCCCGAAAAATCTTCCCGTTCCGGCAATGCGTTTGCCGACGGCTTTGAGAATTATGACATAACGTACTATGTAGGGCCCATGGGCAGTACCGACACCACGTCAGTACAAGCCCGGCTAGCAGAGATCGAGCCTGCAAATCCAGACAAAGACTTTGCGGTAATATCGCCCGCGTCCACAGCGCCCTCGCTGCGCGACGGCACCGACAGCGTATTCAGAATGGCCGTTGCCGACTCGCTGCAGGCAGTCAGGCTCGCCAACCTGCTGCAGGCAGAGGGCAAAGAGCACGTCGTTTTGGTAGCGTTGAATGTGCTGCACGGCTCCGAGCGAGACGTCTGGTCCGGGGGACTAGAAGAGGCGTTTACGGAGAGCTTTGGCGCGGATAAGATTTTCGACACTGTCAGCATGGAGATATTTCACAACGCCACCCATCGTCCCGATGCAGACGAGTATGCCGAGTGGGCCGGCGATCTGGATACGGCAGTGTCGGGCCTGGTCGAACAGAACGGCGCGGACAGCGTGGCGGTAATGGTCATGGCCTATGCAGACGATCTCAGGAGCCTGGTGGACGCGGTTACGAGGGATGAGTCTTTTGCGCGAAACCTTGGTATGGTAAAGTGGTACGGGCCTGACGGCATTGCGACGCATGGAGAGGCGTACGAAGGAACGAATGCGGAAGTCGGAAGATTTTTGAACACTGTAAAGTTTACCGCCACCCAGTTTGCAGGGGAGGAGACCGCAGCGGGGGCCCAGCTGAGGGCCCAGCTCTTGGAGAGGGGGGTTCTGCAGGATGACATTTCAAACATTTATCTCTATTCATCATATGATGCGATGACGCTCATGGCAAACGCCATTGCCGAGCGCGACAGGGGCGGCAACACAAAGACGGTAAAGACGCTGATCTATGAAATTGCACGCGGCCCAAGCGGCGTCGGGGTGCTGGGAGACTATGACTTTGACGAGGTAGGAGACATTAACCAGCCGCTGTCATACAAGCTGTGGACGGTTGTGCTTGATTCTAACGGCGAACCGGGCTGGGTTGACGTTGCAGAGACGTACAAGATCTGCAGGTAAGCCCAGTACACGCCCGGCGACTGGCACGGCCTGATTATACCCCCGCATCCAGCAGGGCCGCGAAGAGCAGTATGGCAACGGATATCGCCACGGTGACCTCCCCCAGTATTATGATCTTCTTTCGCAGCCTCTGGACCTCCCGCGTCGAGAGCGCGCCGGACATTATCCTCTCCTCCACGCCCTTGGAGATTATCCTCACGTGCGCCACGTATGCCGCGACGAGCGCGGCCACCAGCCCCACCTTGACTGCCAGAAACGTCCCATAACTGGTGGCCATCAGGAGCTCGGGCCTGGCAAGCAGGGCGTGCGAGCTGTACAGCCCGGTGGCCACGAGTATCCCAAGCGCGGGGATGGCCACCATGTTGAACCTCCTGCCCACGCGTATCATTATCTTCATCCTGTCCTCCACCGAGTCGGCCATCGTCTTTAGCAGGGGGGAGAAGACAACCCCGATGAACAGCGAGCCCCCCACCCAGATTGAGGCCGATATTAGGTGGACCCATGTCAGGAGGGCCTGTTCCAGCGCGGACATCGTGACGTCCAACACGTACAGGGGATATTATCTATTCGGGGGGGAGGGTCGGAATCTGCCCCAAACCGGACGCCGGGGCAGGCCGCACGGCCGGCGCGGCCAGCCGGCTTGAAACCTTTTTTAATAATTCGTGGGCCGGTAGCGCAATGGAGCTGCAGAGCAAGACGACCGTGTACGTCGCGATAGGCAGCATGCTCGCGCTGATGGGCGGCATCATATACTATGCAAGCCTGGACAACGAGTCGCTGGAGCAGGCGGAGATCGAGCTCGGCTCCGTGACGCTCAGGGACGTCAACACCGTTACAAACCAGGCGGAGTTCGAGGTGGAGTTCGTGGTGTCCAACCCGAGCGAAAAGACGTTCACCGTCGCCAGCATCGGGTATCAGCTGTACGGTGACGGGACACTGCTGGGATCTGGGCAGTACTCTGTGATTGACATCGCGCTTCCCGGCAGGGCGGTCTTCTACTCCGGGGCCGTGGTGCCCCTGAAGAACACGTTCGTCCTGGACAAGGGTTCGGTTGGCGAGGACACCTACGACGCGATGATAGACGGGCGCATCACCAACTTTGCGGCCGAGGGCATACTGACCACCCAGACCTCGTGGAGCACCATCGACAAGGAGTTCAGGACGGGATTCTGACTGACCGGCGGAGGCGGCGGTAGCAGGACCGACGCCGCGTCCCTGTCTATCGCACGACGAGGGCTAGGGACAAAATTGTTATTTGGGCTCGCTCCCGCCCTTTTATGGCCCTACGGAATGCACTGAGCGTGCAGCGGCCGCCATGACGGGAGGGAGGATCCCCGTACATGGTGGTAAGGACAAGAAAGGCCGGGGTCGCCGCTGCCGCCACAGAGCAGCAGCAGGATGTGTCTTCCGCGCCAAAAAAGAGGCGCAAGGTTGAGAAAAAGACAGACGAGCCTGTAGTCGTAAACTCAAAGGAGCTGTGCATGACTCGGTTCAGGGAGTGGTGGTCCACGGACGAGCTCTCGGCCATAATATCCCAGATCAACCCCGACATTATCATGATGTTTTCAGACGACAACAAGGACGTCTTCAACCCCGACAGGCTCTCGGAGATATTGTACGACACGGTCGGCTCGCGCTTTCTGCGGAACATTGAGAACGACACGACAAAGCGCAGGCTCTTTCTGGATCTTATACTTGCGACCGTAACCGAAAAGGGGCTTGCAAAGCCCGACGACATAATCGGGGCCGTACGGTCCGCAGTGCGCACCTCGAGGAAGGACTCCGTGAACCGCATATCCGACATACCGGCCCTGGAGATTACCAACAACCTCGGGCTGGCCCTCGCCGGCGTGCTGGGACTGCCTCCGTCGGTGGCAGAAAAGGAGTACGTCGAGTCGCTGCCGGACACTGAGATCATAGTCCCGCACACCCAGCTCAACCCCCTGTATGACTACCAGTTTACGACCGGGATCGTCGTGCGCAGGATGCTGGAGGGGACCATGGTTGAGAACGACAAGGAGGCAAAGCGCAGGATGATATCCATACCCACCGGCGCCGGCAAGACCCGCATGCTTGTCGAGACCATAATAGAGTGGCTCAACGACGGCAAGCCCTCAAAGAACGCGCAGCAGCGGGACTCCAGGTTCATACTCTGGATCGCCCAGTCCAACGAGCTCTGCGAGCAGGCGTTCAGCACGTTCAAGACCGTCTTTGAGGACGTTGGCCGGCGCGGCACCACGCTGCACATGCACCGCTTCTGGGGGGCGGGGGGCGCGCTGCCCACCCTCGGCATGGACGACCTGCTTGACGAAAAGGGGATAATCGTGGCCACGATACAGTCACTCTTCAAGATAATGGAGCAGCCCGAGCAGCTCCGGACGCTCGGCAGGCTGACTGCCTGCATCATCATAGACGAGGCGCACCACGCCGTCGCCTCGTCCTACTCCAGCGTGCTGCGGGAGATGGGCTTTAACTGGGACAACAGAAAGTCGGAGATATCCGAGTGGGGGATCATACTCATCGGCCTGACGGCCACGCCGTTCCGGGGCAAGGGCTCGGGCATGGACACCGACAGGCTCAAGCGGCGCATGGGCGGCACGTACTTTCCGACCATACCCTACTCTGAGGAGCTGAGGCGCTACAAGCCCCACGCCATAGTGGACTGCCAGACCATTGCATACACGAAGGATCCGATAAAGATCATAGGCGAGAACTCGTATGACCGGGACGGACACATCGAGGACGGGGACTTTAGGTGGACCATCACGCGCACCGCACAGTTCGAGGAGGAGGGGTCGCTGCCCGCGGACGCCGTGAAGGAGGACGGCGTCGTCACGTACGATGACAACACTCAGGAGGGCGCGGACGGCGACGGCGCGGACGGCGACGGCGCGGACGGCGGCCCGGGGGACGGGACGGACACGCTTCCAACCTGGACGTACGACGGGCAGAGAAACATAGTACACGAGTTCAAAAAGCCGGGGTACTACGAGGTGGCGCTGTCCGTGAAGGACATCCACGGCAACGAGTCAGTCACGACGGCCCGGGTTACAGTCGAGCCCAGGCCGGCGGAGTCGAAGATGACGCCCGAGGAGCGCCAGAAGAACCTGTACCACCGGCTCATAATGCGCAACATCTTGTGTGACGTATACCACAAGGTGCTCTCCTCGAGCAACTACGAGCTGAGCACGCAGGACGTCAAGTATATGGCGACCTTTGGCGAGTTCCGCAGGGAGACGATCAAGGAGATAGGGCGCGACAGGTCCCGCAACTCCATGATAGTCAGGGAGATAAAGCGCCTCAACGGGCTGGGCAAGCGCAAGATACTGTTCTTTGGGTGCAGCGTGGCGCACTCGAGGCAGATTGCGATGCTGCTAAAGGTGCTGTACCACATGAAGGTAAAGTACGTGGACTCGAAGATGGACCTGGACTCCCGCGTGAACGCGATAGAGCAGTTCCGTTCGGGGGACCTGGAGGTGCTGTGCAACTTTGACGTCCTGACCACGGGCTTTGACGCGCCCAACATAGACTGCGTGTTCGTGGGCAGGCCCGTCAAGAGCACGCTGCTGTACACGCAGATGATAGGAAGGGGCATGCGCGGGACTAGGAGCGGCGGAACCGAGAGCATGCTGCTGGTGGACGTCGACGACAACTTCCAGCTGCGCCAGAACTATGACATGGTCCAGGTGGAACTTGGATGGAAGATCTTCAAGGACTTTTGGAAGACGTGGGAGGATCCGTACGACGAGGGCGCGGAGGCGGCGGCCGGCGACGCAGAGGGGGATGCCATGCTTGCCGTAAAGAGGCAGAGGGCGCGCGGCGGCAGGATAGAGGACAGCGACGTGTGGGAGGACGACGAGGACGAGGACGGTGCCGGCGACGACGAGGACGCCGGCCTGACGTACGCCTGCTCCGGATGCAAAAAGGAGGGGCGCGGCATACCTGAGATACAGAGCCTGTTTGGAATCGAGGGGGCGGGGCAGCTGCTGGCAGAGTGCCTGCGGTCCGGCGATCACTCCATGCTGCCATCCGAATGCATGGAGTGCAGGAGCAGGTAGCCTGCCGACCGGGAGGCCGCCTCCGTGCACGGCCCTGCAGCGGCGGCGAACCTGACCCTTTTTTTAGAGCTGCCACACAGTATGGCAGTGGCCGACGGTCTCTTGGTGGGGAGGTTCCAGCCGTTTCATCTGGGGCACATGTCCGCGCTCCGGTTTGCGCTCGGCACGGCGGGCCGGCTCTGGATCGGAATAGGCAGCTCCAACAGGCCCCCGGAGGCGGCAAACCCGTTTACGGCAGCGGAGCGCAGGGAGATGATACTCTCCTCGGTGGACGCCGGCACGGCTGCGCGCATTACGATATACGACATACCGGACGTGGAGAACCACGTCAGGTGGCTTGACCTGATCGACGGGATCGTGCCCCCCTTTGGCGTGGTATTTACAAACGACCGGCTGACGGAGCGCCTCTACTCTGAGAGGAGGAGTGGCGCCGTCAGGGCAGTCCGAATCCCGTTACTCAACCGGGACGAGCTGTCCGGCACCCGCATCCGGGACATGATCGGGGGCGGGGCCCCCCCGTCCGACTGGCAGCGGCTTGTCCCGTCAGGGACGCGGGACGTCCTGCGGCGGTGCGACGCTGAGTCGCGCCTGGCGAATCTCTAGTTATAAATAAAGCAGGACGGCATTCAGAGCAAACATGGAATATCTGGCGATGCTTCCGGGCCCCACAAACGTACCCAACAGGGTCATGAGGGCCATGCTGGCGCCCATGATAAACCACCGCAGCGACGACTTTGTAGAACTGTACACGGACGTAATATCAAAGACCCAGCAGGTGTTCGAGACCACGAACGACGTGGTCGCCCTCTCCGCGTCCGGAACCGGGGCCGTCGAGGCGGGCGTCGTCAACCTGGTCAAAAAGGACGACAAGGTGATCATACCGGTAAACGGCGAGTTCTCAAGCAGGCTGGCCCAGCTCATCGAGGGGCAGGGCGCAAACGTGGTAAGGCTGGAGACGCCGCCGGGGCAGAACGCAACGTTTGAGCAGGTGAGGGAGGCCTTTGACAACAACCCCGACGTAAAGGCGTTCTACGTGGTGCACAACGAGACCTCGACTGGAACCATGGTCAAGTATCTTGACCGGGTGTCCGACCTGACGTCGAGAAACGACGCGTTCTACGTGGTGGACTCCGTCTCGCTGCTGGGCGGAGCCGAGCTGCCCGTCGACAAGTGGAACGTAGACGTCTGCATGACGGGCGCGCAAAAGGCGATTGCGGCGCCGCCCGGCATATCCCCGATATCAGTAAGCCCGAGGGCCAAGAAATACATGATCGAGAACCCGCCAAACACGATGTACTTTAACCTGGCACGCTACTTCAAGTACTACGAGGAGTCGAGGCACACCCCGTTCACGCCGGCCCTTCCCCTGCTGCACGCATACAGGGAGGCGCTCTCTATACTGCTGGAGGAGGGACTGCCAAACGTGTTCCGGCGCCACCGGACGTGCTCCGACGCGCTGTACTCGGGGCTCAGCGCCATAGGGCTGATCCCGTTTGCAAAGGAGGAGGACAGGTCGATATCCATAGTGGCATTAAACTATCTGGAGGGGCTGGAGGACAAGACGTTCCGTGACACGCTTGCGGCAAAGTTCAAGGTTCTTGTTGCAGGCGGCTTTGGCAACCTCAAGGGCAAGGTCTTCAGGGTGGGGTGCATGGGTGAGGTGAGCCCCTACCACGTGATGCGGACCATATCTGCCATATCCTCCACGCTTGCCATGATGGGGTACGACACCGACCCGCAGGCCGGGCTAAAGGCGGCCGAAGAAGAGCTAAAGGCGCTCTGACGGCGCACGCCGGAGGTGCCCAGCCGGGGGCCGAGTGACAGCAGCACCGCAAACGGGCGAGCGGCAGCCGTCCGGCGCCACACGGCCACCCGAGCGCGTTTGATTTAATATGTGGAAATTCGAGAGCAGGCACGTTGACTTTTGAGAAGGGGTCGTTGATTCTAGTAGATTATACGATGCGCGCCAAGGACAGCGACGCCGTCATCGAGACCACCAGCGAGGAGGACGCCAAGGCCGGCTCGATACACGAGCCCGACGTTTTGTACGTGCCCCGCCTCGTCTCCGTCGGGGAGGCCAACTATCCGGTCCTCAAGGGCTTTGCCGAGGGGCTCGTGGAGATGTCGGTGGGAGAGAGCAAGGCCATAGAGGTCGGGCCAGAAAAGGCGTGGGGCGCGCGCGACCCGAAGAAGGTGCGCACGTACCCGCAGCGCAAGCTCGGCAAGGACGCCGACCGCTACTCGGTGGGGGACCACGTGGTCATTGACGACAAGGCGGGCATAATCAGGTTCATGAGCTCCGGCAGGGTGCAGATCGACTTTAACCACGTGCACGCCGGCAAGACACTCGTGTATGACGCGACCGTCAAGGCGCTGCTTGACAAGCAGGATGACGTCATTCGCAGCATACTGCTGGCCAGGCTGAGCATCAAGGAACCAGAGTTTGCGACGGATGCGGACGTCCTCTCGATCACGCTAGCGGGGGAGATACTGGAATCCATGGAGCTGCCTGCCGCAAAGCGCAGGGTCGCGCGCGACATATTCAAGTTCGTGCCTGATCTGGCTTCCGTGCGGTTCGTGGAGAGCTTTGAGAACAAGGCAAAGGCCGCCGCAGAGGCGCAGCAGCAGCCTGCTCCCCCAGCCGCCGATGACGCCGCCAGTGGCGATAGTACTGCCGATGACGCCGCCACCACCACCACCCCAGACAGCGATGCCGACTCCGGTGACAGCAGGGCTGCCTAGCCACGTTACGTGCCGCCTGCGTCCCTCTGACTGGCCCCATTTTGACATAAATACAGAGGCCGCCCCCGTACTACGATGACGGGCAATATGCATACCATGGAACTGCCGCGCCTCATAGAGATAGGAGAGAAGAACCTGGACGGGTTTGGGCGGTTTCTCTGCTCGCTGGCGGGCGGCGGAGGTTACGGCGCAGCCGACGCCGCGAAAAGGCCCGACGGCATATCCTTGGTGTCCGGCTCCAACGTGCGGCGCATCGTCAAAAAGACGGTCGAGGGGTCGCTTGAGTCTGCCGGCATCGCATACGTGTGGCACAAGGCAGGCAAGAACAGCCCCGACTCGCTTGACCGCGTACGGGCCGAGATCGAGGAGGACGGCACCGGGATGGTCGCCGGCATAGGGGGCGGGAGGTCTGTTGACACCGCCAAGATGATCTCGTTTGGCATACGGAAACCGTTTGTCAGCGTGCCCACCGCCGCGTCCCACGACGGGATGGCAAGCCCGTTTGTCTCCATCAAGAGCGACAGGCCGCACTCGATAGTGGCGTCAGCGCCGCTGGGAGTCTTTGTGGACATCAGCATAATCAAGAGCGCCCCGCCCGGACTGCTTGCAAGCGGCTGCGGCGATCTGATTGCAAACATCATCGCGGTCCGGGACTGGCAGCTCGGGCACAGGCGCACCGACGAGTACTATGGGAGGTATGCGGCCGACCTGGCCACTATGAGCGCAATGATGGTAATCGAGAACTCGGCCGAGTTTGCAGAGAAGGGCACGGACGCCAGGCTGATCGTCGAGGGGCTGATCAGCGCCGGGGTCGCGTCGTGCATAGCCGGCAGCAGCAGGCCCTGCTCCGGCTCCGAGCACCTGTTCTCCCACGCGCTTGACGCGATAGCCCCCGGCGTGGGACTGCACGGCGAAAAGTGCGGGATCGGCTCGATAATGATGGCAAAGCTGCACGGGCAGGACTGGCGCAGGATTGCAAGGGCCCTGAGGGACGTGGGGGCCCCCACTACCGCGGAGCAGGTGGGGCTTGACGCGGACCGCATAGTAAAGGCACTGTGCATGGCGCAGGGGCTCAGGCCGGAGCGCTATACCATACTGTCCGAGTCGGAGATGACCCCGAGAAGGGCGCTGAGCCTGGCAAAGAGCACCGGAGTCATATGAGCCGGGGCCGGGGCCGGCGCAGCGATCAGGCCGCTACGGAATCAGGCACGGTCCGCGCAAGCCCCCGCCTGCCGCGGGCGTGTGTCTGCGGGGCTTGGCGGGCTCTGTCAATCGGTGACCTGAGATGCATTAACCCAAGCTTTATTTGGAATCCGACGCAGACGAAAGCCATGGGCATGCACCGGCATTGGATGTAAGCAAACGGAGTTATGGTTTACGGGTGCGCGTAGGTTGAGGACGAGGTGGGTTGACCGGTTCATAATAACCGCGATAGTTCAAGGGGCAGTGATTACCGGGATGGCTCTGGCCATTGTCGGGGTGCAGGTGACATACGCCAACGTGAATATAATCCAGCACCTGTCACTGTCATTTGAAGGGGCCGCCAAGTGGTTCTTTCTGGGGATAGTGTTTCACTTGATCGTCATAATTGCAATAGCAGTCACCGCGTTGTTTTACAGCCACTTGGAGATCACCCTCAAAAAAAAGTTCTCACGTGCGTCAAATACACTGGCTGCCATACATCTAATCGGGATGAACGTCGGCGGCGCCGGGGCCATGATGATCATGACGTTTGCGGGCCTTGCAGGAAGCGGGCTGCTGGACGTGTTTGCCACGGGGAAACCAGGCCCACAGTCCCCCGCAATCATGGATTCGTTTGTAGAGCCAATCGGCGGGTTTGTCGCGCTTTTGGCAGTCGGCGTCATATGTGGCGGCTTTTGCTTCATGCTGGCATATAGGAGCAGTCCAGAAGGGGCGGCATCCTAGCGCCCTAGGCTGACGGCGCCGGACACGGATCCAACGCGGCGCCGATCTGTCCTAAAATGTAGATGGGATGCATTACTGCACTGACTTGCCCGGCAAGTGGTTCCGGCTTTATGTGCCTATGTATGATCATATCAAATGTCGATAGTGTGAGTAGTTCCGCCTAAGGGGACACATTTCCGTCTGCTGGCTTGGCGGATAGTTATTTAAAAGGCCAAAACGTGCACGAGACAGGTGCTTTTTTGTCAAGGGCCAACATTGAAAACAAGATACTGCATGGTACCACTACAGTGGGCATCAGGGCCAGTGACGGGGTGGTGCTCTGCGCAGACATGAGGGCCTCGGCAGGCTATTTCATTGCAAACAACAACACCATGAAGATCCAAAAGATAGACGACCACGCCGGGCTGACCCTTGCCGGCGGCGTGGCCGACGCCCAGAACATAGTGGACATACTGAGGTACCACGCCGGGCTGCACAGGGTGGAGAGGGACGGCGCCCCCATCAGGATAAACTCGCTTGCCCGACTCTGCTCGCTGATATTCCACCAGAACCGCGGCTATCCGTTCATCGCGGACATACTGGTGGGCGGATACGACGGCTCGGAGGGGCCGGCGCTCTTCAACATAGACATGTTCGGCTCCGTCGAGCCAAAGCCGTACGTTACTACGGGCAGCGGCTCGCCCGTCGCGTACGGGCTGCTGGAGGACGAGTATTCGCCGGACATTACGGTGTCGGAGGCCAAGACGATCGCCCTCAGGGCGGTCAGGGCCGCGATAGTGAGAAACATCGGGACGGGCGACGGAATCAACCTGGCCGTGATGGACAGCGGCGGGTTCCGGCTCCTGACCGACGAGCAGAAAAAGGCAGTAATCAAACTCTAGTGATATAATGCAAAGAAGGCAACAGTCACCACCCAGGGAACCGCCCCCGAGCAGCCAGAGCATCATGGCGACCATCCTGCAGAGCATACCCAAGGACGCGAACGTCACGAAGATCGAGTACGAGGGGCCGCGCATCGCGCTGTATACCAACACGCCGCGGTTTCTGATGGAGAACAGCGAGCGCATCTCGAGGCTGGTCAACGTCATAAAGAAGCGCATCGTAATCAGGACCACGGACTCCATACGCAAGCCCGAGGACGAGGCCCGCAAGATGATAGCCCAGTGCGTCCCGGAGGAGGCCGGGCTCCAGGGCACGATATTTGACACCGCCACCGGCGAGGTCTCCATAGAGGCAAAGCGCCCCTGGCTCCTGCAGCGCAACGCGAAGGAGTTTGACCACACGGACGTGACCGAGAAGATCGGGTGGCGGCTGCGCATACGCAAGTCCACCACCATACAGTCGCGCACGGTGCAGATGATAAACGCCACGCTAAAGCAGTCGTCGGCAGAGCGCAGCAGGCAGCTAAAGCAGGTCGGCGACGAGATATTCAGGCCCCGCCTCTCGCAGCGCACCGAGGTTACGCTGCATACGCTCGGCGGCTTCGGGCAGGTGGGGCGCTCCTGCATGCTCTTGTCCACGCCGGAGAGCAAGATACTGCTTGACTGCGGGATCAACCCCGGCGCCCGCTCGCCGATGGACGCGTATCCGAGGCTCGACTCGCTTGCCATGACCCTAGACGACCTAGACGCCGTGGTGATCGGGCACGCACACCTCGACCACACGGGATTCCTGCCCGTGCTGTGCAAGTACGGGTACAGGGGCCCCATCTACTGCACCGAGCCCACCCTGCCCATGATGAACCTGATACAGCTCGACGCGATCAAGGTGGCGTCGGCGCAGGGGCGCCTGCCGATATACTCCGAGCGCGACGTAAAGCAGGTCATGCGGCAGGCAATCACGCTCCCGTACGGGACAGTCACCGACATCTCGCCGGACATAAAGCTGGTCCTTGCAAACGCGGGGCACATACTTGGGTCGGCCCTGTGCCACTTCCACATCGGGAACGGCGAGCACAACTTTGTGTACTCTGGCGACCTAAAGTTCGGCAAGTCCATACTGTTCGAGGCGGCCGACTACCGGTTCCCGCGCGCCGAGACCCTGCTGATAGAGAGCACGTACGGCCTGCGCGAGGACGTGCAGCCGAGCAGGCAGGAGGTCGAGTCCGCGTTCATCAACGCCGTGAACAACACGCTTGCCGACGGGGGCAAGGTGCTCATACCGATACCGGCCGTGGGGCGCGCCCAGGAGATAATGATGGTCATAGACCACTACATGAAGTCCGGCGAGATGGTCGAGGCGCCCGTCTTCACGGAGGGGATGATATCGGAGGCCTCGGCGATACACGAGTCGTACCCCGAGTATTTGGCGCGCGAGCTAAAGCAGAAGATACTGGAGACCGACGACAACCCGTTTGACTCGGAGTACTTTACCAACATAGAGCACTCCGACGACAGGGACGAGCCTCTCCGCGAGGACTCGCCGTGCATCATACTCGCCACGTCGGGGATGCTCGAGGGCGGGCCCGTGCTTGAATACTTTAGGAACATAGCGCCGGGCAAGAACAACAAGATGCTCTTCGTCTCCTACCAGGTCAACGGCACCATGGGCCGCCGCGTCCTCGACGGCTCGAGGCAGGTCACGATGGTGGGCAGGGGCGGCAAGGTCGAGGTGGTGAACATAGACTGCAGCGTCGAGAAGCTCGACGGGTTCAGCGGGCACAGCGACTACAACCAGCTGATGGCGTTCGTGCAGCGCCTGCGCCCCAAGCTGAGGAGGGTGCTTGTAAACCACGGCGAGCGCAAAAAGTCCGAGAACCTGGCGACCAGCATACGCCGCAGCTTTAGGCTGCCTGCGCACAACCCGCAGATACAAGAGTCGATCAGGCTATTTTAGGTCGTACTCGGGCTTCCAGATCTTTATGCCGGCCGGCGCCACTATGATGCGCTCCTCGCCCAGCCTTGCAATGTCGGCCCCGGCCGCCTTTGCCACGGCGTACAGCTCCTCGACGGTGCCCCGCAGCTGCGCCACGTCCTTTTGCGCCAGCGGCGTGACGCGCAGTATCAGTATCATGTCCCTCTTGATGTCCTCCTTGATGCCGTGTATGTCGCTTGGGTCCCTTATGGTCATCGCCTTGAGGTACGTGGGGCTGTCATGCTTTTGCACACTCTTCAATTACATCCTCTCACTCAAAAACTTTCTTTATATGCAAAGCTGTGCATGTCGTACCTGCCTGCCTGACGCATTATTTAATCCTGAACCTGGCGTACGACTCGTCTGTCGCCGGTGCCACGTGTACGACGTGCTCTGCTGCTGTCGCCGCCGCCGAGTCGCCGCCGCCTTCCCTGCCGCCGCGCACCCTCCTGACGGTTACTGCCCCCTCTGCGTTTTTGTCCTTTGGCGCGTCAGAGTACCGCAGCGTGATGGACGCGGCAAGCGATACGTGGTAGTCAGTTATTGTGCTGCCCCCGTCGCCGCCGCCCGAGTCGCCGCGTATGACCGACACGGGCCCCATGTGGTCCCTTGCCTCCAGGAGCACGTCGCCCGGCAGCGCTAGCGCGGCTATGACCCCGTTCTCGTCCTTGTTGCGGCCAGTCACAAGCTTTGTCATCTCGTCAAACCTAAAGTGCCTGCCGACCTTTAGCAGGTCGATGTCGTTTATGGTCGGCGTCTCCGTGTGGTCAAACAGGTCCCTGGTCTTGCGGCCAAACTGCGGGTCGGTCAGCAGGCATCCGCCGCCGGCGTTGGGCGGATCCTCTATCGCGTACTGCTCGGCCATCCTCAGCTGGGCCCTTCTCGTGCGGCCCCTTATCGTTCCCATGTCCTCGCGCCTTATGAGGCCGTCCCTCTCGGGGTCGGTTGCGGGAAGCAGCGCGGCCGAGAGGGGCCTTACGATCTTGCCCTCCAGGCGCGACTCCTTTTCTATCGTCCTTAGCGCGGGGCCGTGCTGGCTCATGGGCCTCTGGCCCAAAACCTCGCCTGATATCACAAACTCGGCGCCGATCTCCTCCATGCGCTTTTTTGCGGCCCCGAACATCATCGCGCGGCAGTCTATGCACGGGTTGAACCCGGCCCCCCTCCCGTACTTGGGGTTCTTTAGCATCTCGACGTACTCGTCGCCCAGGTATACGGTCTTGAGGTCCACGTTGAGGTCGTCGGCCCTCTCCCTGATCTCAAAGCCGCATCCCCTGCCGCAGTCAAAGTCGCAAAAGGGCGTCTTGATGGCCACGGCCGAGACCTCGAACCCCCGCTCCTGCATCATTCTGACTGCCAGCTGGCTGTCAAGGCCCCCCGAGAGCAGGGCTACCACCTTCTTCTTCTTTTCCTCCTTGCCCCCGCTCTCTCCTGCGCGTGGATCATATCCTGCGGGGCTTGCGCCGTCGCCGCTGTTGTCGCCACCGCGCCTTGCCGTCATCATGCCTGACATGCATGCGCGACATACCGGCCCCTTATACAGACTTTGGTTTTCCAATTGTATGGGCTCAGGTGGACGCATCCCACGAATCGTGCAATATGCGAAGGGCCGTCTCAACATGCCGCTACGATGGAGGCAGAAGGCACCGTCGTTGCAGTCTGCACCGGCCACTCGACGCGTTACGGGCAGTCGGGCCGCGCTAACTCATATGACACCTCCAGTTGATTGCGGATATGGAATTCTGGACTTGGCTCACATCTGAGCCCGCAAGAATCGCAGACTTTGCTCGGCGGGCCGAGGCGCAGGGCTGGGACGGCATCGGGCTGGGGGACACCCAGGGCCTGATGGCAGACCCCTACGTGTGCCTCACGTTCGCGGCCGCCGTAACTGACACGCTCGGCCTTGCCACTTCCGTGACGAACCCCGTCACCCGCCACGCCTCGGTGACCGCCGCCTCGGCACTTTCGATCCAGCGCCTCTCGCGGGGGGGGGGGGCGCGTCAGGCGGGCGGGCCGCATGGTCATCGGCATCGGCCGCGGCGACAGTGCCCTAGCGTACCTCGGCCGCGCGCCGGCTCGCCTGAAGTGGTTCGAGTCCTATCTTAAGCAGCTCCGGGCCTATCTCGCGGGTGGCGAGATAGGCTTTGAAGCATTCAACATCCCCGACGAGGCGGCGCCCCCACTGGACCGGCTTAGCCTCGCGAAAAACCCCGAGACTAGTTCTCTCTCTTGGGCCGGCCGTGATGAATCGGACGAGCCGAAGGTGCCGATCGAAGTCACCGCAACAGGCCCCCGCGTCATCGGCATCGCCGCCCGGCAGGCCGACAGGGTCATGCTGGCCGTCGGCGCCGACCCCAAGCGCATCGCCTGGGGCATCGAGACCGCGCGCGAGGCGGCCCGCCGCGCCGGCCTGGATGCCGGCAGCCTCAGTTTTGGCGCCCACGTCAACGTGATCTGCAACGACGATCCGGCCGTGGCCCGCGAGCTTGCCCGCCCCTCCACGGTGGCGTTCGCCCGCTTCTCCGCCATGTACGGCGAGGCGGTGGGCCCTGTCGACTACTCGCAAGCCGCGGTCTTTCGTCGTCTGCGCGACCACTACGGCATGAACAAGCACGACTGGAAGACCGGGCGGCATGTCACGGCCCTCGCCGACGATTTTATAGACCGATACGCGATTGCCGGGCCTCCGGAGCACTGCGCCGAGAGACTGGCCGAGCTCCGGGAACTCGGAGTGACGAAGTTTGTCATCATCGGCCCGAATTTTGACACGTCGGCCCCCGAGACCGAAGCGTCCGCGGCACGGTTCGCCGGTGAGGTACTGCCACTTCTACGGCGCTAGCAGAACTCCGCTCGTATCGATGCGGGAACCGCGAATCCATCGCGCTCGGCGCGCCTGCGGGGGACGGGACAGGACTGATACGGCAGTATGAAATTTGGTAGCCCGACGCTCGCGAGGCGCCCCGGGGACTTTGCCACGTGCGTCCTCACGTGGAGGAGGCACGGCAAAAGCGTGTACGAAGAGGTCACCCGACTGATATAAGGACCACGTGAATTCATACGCCCCCTCCATCTCAAGGTTAATACGGTTTGGGATCTGCGCCTCCCTGTGGGCGCAAGGTACGGGTCACTCCTGAGGAGTGCGGGCAGGATGAAGTTTGACACGCTGATTGCGTTTAGGCCCGAGAACATATCCTATATGACTGGCTTTTGGGGGGAGGCCGCGGCCGTACTCCAGAAGGGGCAGAAGCCCGTCATCGTATCCCCCGAACTGGAGGCGGCCAGGGCCGAGTCCGAGTCCGGCGGCTGCGAGGTCGTAGTGGCCGAGCGCGGCATGCGCGGGATTGCGTCGACCGCGGCGAGGGTGGCAAGGGCCGGCCGCCGGAACGGCGCCGGCGCGTGCACCGACTGCCGGGACTACCGGACCATGACGTACCTGAAGAGGGCGGTTCCGAAGATCGTACAGACCGAGGAGCCGTTTGACGCGTCCCGGATGGTAAAGGACCGGTGTGAGATTGCGGTCCTGAGGAAGGCCTCCCGGATCATAGACTGCCTGTTTGAGACGTGCTCGCAGAAGATGAGGGCGGGGCAGCGCGAGTCAGAGCTGCAGGCCGTCCTGATGGCCGAGGCCGCCGCGCAGGGCGCGTTTGACGTGGGATACTCCTCCACGCTGAACCCGCTCATAGTGGCGGGGGGCCCCAACGGCGCGCTTCCCCACGCCCAGGTCTCGCGGCGGAAGTTCAGGAGGGGCGACATGGTCGTAGTGGACCTGACCCTGAGGTACAAGGGATACGTCTCTGACGCGACCCGCACATTTGCGGTGGGGAGGCCCGCCTCCGAGGAGGCGCAAGACGTGTATGATATAGTGCGGGAGTCGCAGCGGCTCGGGCTCGGGATGGCCAGGGCCGGCACCGCGTGCGGCAGCGTGGACGACACATGCCGCTCGTATATCGAGCAGCAGGGGTACGGCAGATACTTTGTGCACTCCACCGGCCACGGCGTAGGGCTGGAGGTGCACGAGCTTCCCGCCGTCTCTCGGAACGTTGCGACGAGGCTTCGCAGGGGAATGGCGATAACAGTCGAGCCGGGAATCTACCTGCCGGGCAGGTTCGGCGTCAGGATAGAGGACTCGCTTGCAATCCGGGGGCCGGGACAGGCGCCCGACGTGCTGCACAGGTTCACAAAGGATCTTGTCACGGTGTGACTGCCGTGCGCGCAGCCCCGCGCCGACGGCCGCCGCCGCCGCACTGCAGCCAGTCAGTCGTAAAAGTTGACGACGTCCACCAAATGCTTTGAGGGCGGGTCGTCGGACGTCACCGTACCGGAGTCGGCGTCGACCGTCCACGTGTAGTGGAGCTGGCCCTTGTGCGTGTCGACCCCAAACTCGACGTCGTATGCCTCTTTTTCCGCCGCCCCCCCGGCGCCGGCCGCACTCACCACGATGGTGACCGCGGTCTCCTTGTGGCCGTAGATCCTGTCGCCGAACTCTTCGGTGATCTTGTCTGATATGGCCTCCCCCATGCTGAACCCGGAGCCGTCGGGCCCGCTGTACGACATCAGCATGCTAACCACGCGCGCGTCGCCTGCCTCCAGTTCGGGCAGCACGTCCTCGAGGCCGCCCTTTGTGATCTCCGGTACCACAAACACCAGGAAGAGCGCCACCAGTCCGAGGTATATGGGGGCCCGCTTTTTGAGAAACGCCCTAAAGCTAGAGTTAGAAGAACCCGAGGGCTTTGCGCCGTCCTTGTCCGACTCCCTGGCTTTTTTTTTGCGCTTGTCCCTGGCCATCATATCAGTAAGGCGGCCCCGTGTTATCAACGCATCGCCGTCAGTATCAGGACCCGCCAGGGAAACGTTATGACGCCGCTGTCACCGTCGGTGTACGGCCCCGCGTTGCGCCGCACCTCATCGACGAACTCCCTCCTCCTTGCGCGTCCCAGGGCGTCAATCTTTGACCTGATGGGCTTGGCCACGTACCTCAGGTAGCCCCTCCAGTAGCTCTCAAACGTGCCGGGGCTGTAATGGAACGTGCGCTCCCTGACTGACACCTCTGAGAAACCGGCGCGCCTTACCTCCGCCCCGAGCTTGTCCTTGGTGGAGTACCTGTCAAGCTGGGGCGTCCCCTCCGGGATATAGTCGGGTATGTACTTTGCAGCGGCGTCGAATATCGCGCCGTAATACGGCACCCTGTTCCTGCCCCCGTGCACCACTATGCCCATCCTGCCCGACGCCTTGAGGTTTCGCCTCATGCCCCTCAGGGCCCTCGGGGCGTCCGGAAAGAAGAATAGCGCGTACTGGCACGTAACGACGTCAAACTTTCTTGCAAACGCCAGGTTCTCGGCGTCCGCGTTCACGAACAGGGCCCTCCTGTTCCTTCTCTTGGCTATCCTGATCGCAGAGGCGGACGCGTCGGCCCCGACGACCAGCCCGGAGTCGCCCACGGCCCCGACCAGCATTCCTGTGACAAAGCCGGTCCCGCACGCCACGTCGAGCACCGCGTCGCCCTCCGCGACCCCGACGTCCCTGATCAGGCTTGCGGTGCTCTGCAGGGGCCCGTCCGCCCTGTTTACCCACCGCCTGTGGTACCGGGGGGCCAGCTCGTTCCACGCCTCCATGTTTGTCTTCTTGTATCCTGACGTATCCACCGAGATCCGCATCCTTTGGCCTTCTATATACTCGCCCTCATGCGGTGCCCGCCGGCCGCGCCGGCCGCATGCGAATGCATCGGGCTTTATCACGTTCAATACAGTCACTTTAGTACGGCATCGTCACTTATGCTGCGGTCCAACCTGTCCGTACAATACGTCATCATTTCTTTGATATTGTCATAGTCGGGATAGCCCTTGCCCGCCCCCGACATTGGATCTATCCCGTCTATCTTTGACAGGGTGCTGCGTATCTCCTTGACTAGTGCGGAATGTATGACGTCGCCTGCCTCGTTCACCAGCTCGTTGGCGCGGGTTTTAGTCAGGTTCACAGTCTTGGACGCGTCTGTGATGGCAGACTGGATGGAATCGTATGTGCCGGGACTTTTGAGATGCCTGTTCATCAGGCCTATGCCCATGAGCATTACCCCAAGCTGGTTCTTGAGCTCCTGCTTGACGAATATGGCCCTGCCCTTGCGGGATTCGGTGTCGTATTTGAGTACGGTTATCGCGGTACGCATTTTGTTGCGGTACAGGAACGTTAACAGCAGCACGGCTGCGCCTGCAGCAAACAGAATCGAGAAAAGGCTGTCCGGACCCAGAGTGTGTCCGATGTAACCGCTTGCAAACGGGCCCACCACCAACCCTATTCCGTACATCCCCTCGTATGTGCCTATCATTCTTCCAGCGGTGAACTTTTTGGAACCGGCCAGTAGCATGTCGAGAGTCACCGGATATATGGCAATAAACCCAAATCCCAGTAACAGCATAACAACAGCAAACTCCGCAAAGGTGGTGGCCGTCATGGATATGGCCATTGCTACGATTATGCACAGCGTAGACAGCAGGAGTGTTTCCCTCCTGTATGCAGACAGCTTCTTTGCCAGAAACGATCCTAAGATTCTGGTGACTCCAAAGACGGCATACAGCAGCATTACGGCGGCGCCGTCGAACCCATGCTCCTGTAGAAATACCGGATACAGTGACAAAACCAGGCCGAATGCGATGGTGCTATATACCAGTACTGTAACCTGTACTGGAAATTTCAGCACCTCCTTGAACAGGCGGAGATCCAGCTGGACTCCCTTTGACTTGTGGTGCGGGTGATTTATCACGATCAAGACAATCCCGATACTTGTTATGCATGCTGTAATCACGAAGAGTGTACGGTTATCCACTCCGAACATCCCTAGTATGAATGCCCCGATCAGCGGGCCTATCATAAAGCCTATCACGCGGCACATCGTGAGCATCGCCGTGAACTTTACCCTGGTCTCGGGGTTCTGGGAGACGGCGTGTATCGCCGGCGGCCATATCAGAGAGTATGCAAAGCCCAACAGGAAGGAGTACAGTGCGAGTTCCGTGATGTTGGTCGAGGTGGATATCAGGTACATCGATGCGGCAGCTAATGCAAAGCCCGCCGTAAGCAGGTATTTGCTGTTTATGCGACCCAGCAAGATCCCCAGCCCCAGCGGTACCAGAACATACGGCAGGCAAGTCACCATTACTACCACTCCGATATCATGGTAGGTCGCACCTAGCTCGTTGGCGGCAAAGATTGACACTATTGGGGCGCGTATGCCCCAGACGAAGCCGATCAGTAGTGCTGCAGACAGCAACATAGACGTAGTCCGGTGCACGTAACGTACTGCACGCATCTTGAATATATTTACAATGGGCGCGTCCCCGGGTTATCAGTCAAGTTCCGCTTCCTCCACGTCAGTGCGCACCCATGTTGGCGCCATGACGGGCCAGTCCTGTCGCACTCGCGTCCGGCCCCCGCCCCCCGCCCTTTTGTGATCGGTGCGGCACAAATATCCCTTTGTTGGCCTCTTAAACTTGGGGCGAGTTAATTTCCGCGCAATAGGTTAACGGCCGCCACGCGGCAAAGTATATACGCAACCAAGGGGGCGAAATAACACCAAGTTGTCCAAGTTCAATGATAGGTATGTTACAGGGGGCAATGCGTTGTCATTTAATCTACGCGGGCCGTCAGTATATGGGAATGTAGGTTGCGATAAGTGGCCAGTCCGTCGGGGTACTTTGTTGCTGGATGAGGCAGGCGCACCCGGGGGAAACAGAAAAGATAAAGTGAATAGTAGTGGCGGGTTTCATTTCTCCGCAGGATCGGGGGGTCTGGAACAATGAGAGTGCTGGCAGTGGACGACAACGAGGACATACTAAATCTGATAAGCCTCATCGTAGAGTCGATGGGGCACACCCTCGAGCTTGCGCATGACGGCCACCAGGGGCTCGAGCTTTTACGCAGCAAAGAGTATGACTTGGTTTTTCTGGACATGTCAATGCCCAACCTCACAGGCCTTGAGGTCATAGACGCGCTTGTACAAGATGGCATCATAAAGAAACAACGCGTAACCCTTTTCACCGCCTCATATCTGGGCGTAGAGGACATAGAAAGCAATCTGCGCAAGAAGGGCGTCTATTCCATACTGCCAAAGCCGGCAGACATAGACCAGATAACAGATCTGCTGGAGAAGGTAGAGTCTGAAGTCAAGTCCGCTTGAACCAAAACCGCTGATGGGGCAAGAGGCGAGAGCTGGGGTGTACCGGGGGCGTTAGGCCACGTCATCGACAACTTCGGCGGGCGCCAAGACGGTACGACAAGGGATCGCGTAAAGGCCGTACGCGGGCTTGACTCGCAAAATCCCGCGCTGCTGCGGCTGTACACAACCTGCCACAACTCCATGCGTCCGCACGGGAACATGCAACAGGATCCGGCAGAGGCCGCGGGTGTGCGCATGGGCGGAACTGGCAAACGGGCAGCGCTCCTTGCGTCTGCGTTCGCGTGCTGATCAGTATAGCCAAGTGTTAGCAGACGCAACGCGTATCGGCACGCCGCGCATGTGCGCCACGACACTCGCCCACATTACGGCAAGCCGCGCGTAGCCGGTCGAACTCTGGCCCCTGCCATAGCGTACCGTACACCACCGGCCCGTCCTTGCAACGGCGCATGGCGTTCAAAATCTAAATATACCACAGGACAAAGTATGGCCATAAATGGAATCCGGGACGGACGGACAGGCGCGCGCCGGCACGCCCAAGCTCAAGAAGATGGTACATGAAATGCGCCGGCTGATAAACATGGACGGAATTATCCTAGACTGTAACGAAGCGTATGCTGAAAAGCTCGGTTACACCACAGACGAGGTAATCGGAATGAGCATGGATGAGCATACGCCCGCCGAACACAGGGCCGACATGCGCAAGGAGTTCGACGAATGGAAGGAGACAAAGAAATCAAAAACCCTCAAGACTTGGATCATGTCCAGAGACGGAAAGGAGATCGAGACGATCTCATCGATAAGCAGTAGCATCAACAGCAGCGGCAGAGTGACTGCCATGCTTGATGTCATGATGGATTTTGTCGAGCTAAAGACGTTCCAAAAGTTTGTGATGATCAGAAAGTTTGAGAGTTTGTACGAGAACTCGCCGGATCTTTACAGGACCGTGAACTACAACGGCACAATCGTAGACTGCAACAAAACCTACCTGAAGGACCTGGGGTATGACAGCAAAGACGAGGTGATAGGCAGCAACCTGCTTGAGCATACTGCGGACAGGAGCGTAGACACCCTGCGCATACACATGGCAACTTGGAGAAAGACAGGCAGGGAGAAAGACTCGGAAATATGGATGAAGCGCAAGGACGGGACAGAGTTTCCGGCCCTCCTGACACCGACCAACATCTACGACGACGAAGGCTTCATGATCGGACGTAACGTGGTCATAAAGGACACGTCAAGGCTGTACGAGACTGAGAAGATGCTCAGCGAGAAAGAGAAAATCGACAAAATGAAGGAAGAGTTCCTGTCTATGATTACGCACGAGCTAAAGTCGCCGCTCACTCCGATTATCGGGTTCGCGCAGGCATTGGCCAGGCCGAAACTACTCGGAGAGATGAATGAGAAGCAGATGGAGGCAGTGACCACCATCCTGTCGAACGCCACAACGCTCAAGAAACTGATAGGAGACTTGCTCGACGCGCACAAGCTGGAGCTGGGAAAGATGAAGTTCGCCCTCAAGGAGATGTCGGTAAACGGCCTGATGGACGTCATAGAAAAGTCCTTCCAGCTCACGGCGCAGGAGAAGGGAGTCGCGATACAGTGTGTGACGGTAGGCGAGGAGGAGATCAGAATGGTCAGCGATAACGACAGGGTCAAGCAGGTGATCACGAACCTGACATACAATGCGATAGACTTTGTGCCAAAGGATACCGGCAGAATTACGATAACCGCGGAACGAAAGGACTCTGATGTCGTCTTCTCGGTTAAGGACAACGGGATCGGCATACCGCCGGAGAAGCAGAAGCAGCTATTCGCAAAGTTCTATCAGGCCGACACGTCACACAGCAGGAAGCACGGCGGAACCGGACTTGGCCTGTCAATCTGCAAGGGGATAGTGGAGAGCCTAGGCGGCACGATAGACGTAGAGAGCACGGAAGGCGAGGGAAGTAATTTCTACTTTGTTCTGCCCATGGAGAAACGTGTCGAGCTGGATCCCGTGAGTTGAGACCGCTTTTGGCATAAAGGGGAAACACTGCCGGTCATCTGTGCTCATCCCTCCGCTTGGCCGCCGCCGCCAGCTCCGCCTCTATCGCCCTCTTGATGAATCTGGCCACCGCCTCCTTTTTGCGCCATCCGGACTCTGACTCGGACGACGGCGACACCACTATGACGTTGTTCGAGTCGGGCCTCCCCCTGTACTCTGATCCGACGTCGTTTGCAACCACCATGTCCGCGCCCGACTCCGCCATGCTGGCGCGCGCCGATTTTACCAGGGCTGCCCTGGACACGTCGGCCTCCGCCTTGAACCCGACCAAAAGCGCGTCCCTCTGCATCCCCCTTGCCATGCCGATGATCTTGGGCACGCGCCTGAGCCTGATCGTGAGCTCGCCTGATCCGACGCCACTCTTTATCTTCGTGCGCCGCCGCCTGGCGGGCGCATAGTCGGACACGGCCGCCGCCATTACAACGACGTCAAACCTCGCGCCCTTGAGCGCGGAGCGCACCGCGGTGCGCATCTCGGCGCCCGTCTCCACCCTGGTAGTCTCGACGCCCTTGGGCGGCTCGTGCCTTCCGGGCCCGTATATCATGGTGACGCGGGCGCCCGCCGCCGCAAGCTCGGCCCCCAAGAGCACCCCGGTCCTGCCCGAGCTGACGTTTGAGATCACGCGCACCGGATCCACGAACTCCACCGTGGGGCCCGCAGTCAGCAGCACGCGCGCGCCCCTCAGCGGGGACTCTGGGGGGCCGAACCTCGAGATCACGTGGTCAAGCACGTGCTCCGGCTCGGGCGCCTTTGCCTTTCCCTCTGCCATCCGGGGCCCGACAAACGAGACCTTGCCCCTCTTGCCCAGAAAGCCGATGTTTCGCAGGACCGCCGGGTTCTCGTACATCGACTCGTGCATGGCGGGGCATACCACGATTGGAATCTTTGAGCCGAGCGCGACGGTCAGCACGGTGGACACTGGAGCGTCGTCCATCCCGTTTGCAAGCCTGCCTATCGTGTTGGCCGTGGCCGGGTACACGATTACGATGTCGGACCTGCCGTAGTCTGCAAGCCTTATGTGCTCCATGTCTCCTGTCAGGTCGGTTATCACGTCGTTTCCGGTGGCCCACTTGAGGTACGCGGGGCGGATCAGCCTGGTCGCGGCCTTTGTCGCCACGCAGGTGACGCTGTCGCACCCGTGCCTCATCAGGAGCCTCGCAAGCTCTATTGCCTTGTAGGCCGCCACGCTGCCCGCAATGCATAGGACGATCCTCCTTCCGCTCAGCTCGCGGCCGTCCGAGGATACGATGTCAAGGGACGGGTGCCTGACCTTATCCCGCCCGCCGCGGCTTCTTTTGCTGCTGTTTTTGCCGCCACCACCGCCACCACGACCGCCTGGCCTGTCCTTCTTGGGCCTCTCTCCTCCCCCCGTTCCTTCTCTCCTCCCCGCCATGTCCGGTCACGTGGGTGTCCGCCCTTTCTTCAGGCCCTCCGCCAGTCTGCCAAATTCAGCCCCGTCCATTTCAAAACAGTGCTCCTGTGCGGGAAATACGCCGCTTGCGACGTCGCCCGCATAGGAGGACACCGCCCCCGCGATCTCGTCTGAGAGGCTGCGGTACCTCTTTGCAAACTTTGGCTTTATCGCGTCGTACAGCCCGAGCATGTCGTGTATGACGAGCACCTGGCCGTCGCATCCTGGGCCCGAGCCTATTCCGATGGTGGGTATGGAGATCTCCTCTGTAACGGCTTTTGCGGCCTGGCGCGTCACGAGCTCCAGCACCACTGAAAAGGCGCCCGCCTCCTCCAGGGCCACCGCGTCGTCAAGCAGCCCGCGGGCCTCTGCGGCGGTCCTGCCCTGTACCCTGTACCCGCCGTCAAGCCCCGCCGTCTGCGGCTGCAGTCCTATGTGCCCCATGACCGGGATGCCCGCGTCCGTTATGCCCCTTATCCTTGACGCCATCTCCGAGCCGCCCTCCAGCTTTACCGCGTCGGCGCCCGCCCTGATCAGGCGGCCCGCGTTTGCAATGGCGTCGGATACGCCCGTCTGGTACGACATGAACGGCAGGTCGGACACTATGAGTGATCTCTTTCTTGCGCGGCCCACCGCCCCGGTGAACATGCACATCTCCTCCATCGTGACCGGGACCGTGTTCTCGTACCCGAGCATGACCATCCCGGCGCTGTCGCCGACCATCAGTATGTCGACGCCCGCCCCGTCGCACAGGGACGCGAGGGCATAGTCGTAGCTCGTAACCACCGAGATGCGCTCTTGGCGCCTCTTCTTTTCTGCTATGTCGCGGATCGTAATCCTTTTGCCGCCGCCATTGCCAGATCCTGCCATTCCGCTCACCTTTCCATCCCCGGCCGGTCACTCCGGTTGTGGGCCGTGTGCAGTAATAGCCGTGGCAGCTGCGCCGTTGCCGCCCGCCGCCGCCCGCATGCCCTGCAGGCGGCCCAGGTTGCCGGTGATCTGGCGTACCGCCTGCGCGAGGTTTCCCTTGTTGTCAAAGTCCCGTACAATCCGGGCCAGGTTGGCGCCACCGCCACCGCCGCGGCTGTCCCCGCCACCCTCCCCTGCAAGGTTCCTGCACTCCTCCACGAGCACGTCTGCTGCCCTCGTGATGTTGTCTATTATGCTGATGTCCGCCGTCTGCGCGGTCCTGGACAGCGGGTTGAGATCAAACGCTATGACCGCCTTGCCCGCCCGCTTGAGCGCGGCCGTGCGGTCCCCGTCCTCAAGGGGCACCACCACCGTGTCGGCCGTGAGGATTCCGTTTCTGTCGACCATCCTGCGCGCAGAGTCCGTCCCGTGCAGCACGGCCATCCCCCCCGGATCAAGCCCCAGCACACTCTTGGCGCCGCACCGTCGCAGGCGCTCCGCTATCGCGCCCCTCCGCCCGGGGCTGTCATAAAACAGGTTCACCTCCAGCGCGGCTCCCGTGCACTCTGCAAGCGATACGAGCTGTTCCGCGCACAGCGCGGCCGCGTTGCCGTTTACCGATATGACCGGCCTGTCCGACGCGCGCAGCGCGGCCGCGGCCGCCCTGCACGCCTGCCTGGCCGCCACGCCGGTCTCCTCGCCGAGCAGGTAGTCGAGCGCCTCGCCCCTTCCGTGCGCCAGCAGCCCCTCTGCTGCGACCAGCCCCTCCTCAAAGCCCCTTACAAGCCTGTGCCGTATGCGGAGGGACTCGGCCCTTGGATGGGACTCCGGCACCGCCGCCCCCGTTCTCGCCGCGGCCGCCATCACGCCGCCGTCACCGCCTAGTCCCCCGGCAGGGGCCTTGCGCCCCGCCGGTCGATTCCTGACTTTATCACGTGGCCGGGGCCGCAGCTCCTGAGTATCTGCTCGGCCCTTGCCTCTGCGGCGCCCCCGGCATCCACCATGCAGAATATCGTCTCTCCGAACAGCGCGACGCCGCACCTGATGCCCGCGCCCCGCAGCGCCCCTATGACGCGCCGCATCCTCGGGGTTACCACCCCGACGTACTCTGCAAACTCCAGCGACATGTCCTCAAAGTGTTCATAATCCTTTGACCTCCTGAGCCTTCCTATCATCCTGCCCCCGAGTCCGTTGATGTGCGGAAGGCGCTCTGCGATGAACTTGCTTGTAGATATTGGCGCCATGCACAGTACCAGCACGGTAACATCGCCGGCCGGAATGGTCTCCACCCTGCCCACCCCGGGCGCGCCGGGCTTGGTGCGCACCTCGAACCCGCCGTGGTACGACGCCAGCACGTCCCCGAGCCCCGTCCTGCACTCTATCTCGGCCGCGTGCGCAATGCCGCCCAGCTCTTCGCGCGTCATGCCGGCGCCAAGCGCGTCGTTGAGGGCGTATGCAAGCGAGAGCGCGACCGCGCCGCTGCATCCCAGGCCGTACCCGACGGGAACCGATATCTCGTGCCTGACGTCGAGCACAAAACCTGCGGGAACCGCGGTGCCCCTGCGCCCCGCGGCCTGCAGAAATTTTCGGATTGTGGCCTCTGAGAGCGTCGTGTCGTCCGTGTCATATCCTGTGGTAGCTATGGCGTACGGCGTCGTGTCGGTGGTATCGCCGCCGCCACCACCGCCGCCTGTGGCAGCGGTACCGTCCGCGCCAACTTCAGGCGCGTGCGCCCCCACGGCGCGCTGAAGCCCCCCCGCCCCGCGCGCGTCAGTGAGCCCGACCCTTGTCGTCACCCCGACTTCAAGCGAAAATCCCGCGCCCGTCGAGCCCGCCTCCCGCCTTGCATCCGCGCGGTCTTCGCCGCGCCGTGTATGGTCGTCGTCCCCGCGGCTGTCCGCAAAGGCCTTGAAGAACCCTGTGATATGCGCCGGGCAGAATGCCGCCGCCTGCCTCCCTGCAGCCATGATCGTTGTTTAAACTGTAGACAAGATATAAAAATATGGATTAAATTACTATAACAGGTTTAAATTGACTAAATTCACGCGACGCCTGCAGAAGATAGGAAACAGCACGCTGGTCTCGCTTCCAAAGGAGTGGGTGGACTCGCACAACCTGAAGAAGGGCGGCCAGGTCGAGCTGGAAACCGTGGGGCGCGACTCGATATCGCTCTCCGTGTCGGAAGGCGACGGCGCGGAGGCGCGCGCCACGGCCGACCTGGTCATATCGTACCCGCTGCCGGCCGAGGAGAACATAGTGGCGGACACGACGGGCGCGTACCTGCTCGGATACGACGTCATCAGGATAGAGTCCGGCGACGCCGGCGTCATACCCGTCGGCGACCGCGAGGAGATACGCAACTCGATGAGGCGGCTTGTCGGCATGGAGATCATAGAGGAGGACGCCTCGCACATCGAGATGCAGTTCCTGCTTGACGCGGCCACCCTGAGCCCGGCAAAGATACTCAAGCGCATGTCCTCGATCGCGGTCGGGATGTGCGGGGACGTCACGCGCGGGCTGGTCTCCGACGACAGGTCCAACCTGCAGACCATTCCAAACCGGGACGTGGAGGTGAACAGGCAGTACTTTCTGCTCGTGAGGCTGATCAGGAGCAGCCTGGCCGACCGGCGGCTCGCAGGCGCGTTCAACCTGGGCAACATAGACATACTGGACTACAGGGTGGCCGCCAACCTGCTTGAGAACGCCGGCGACTCCGTAGTCGAGCTCGCGGGGCTGGTGGCCGGCTCGTCCCTCTCCCCGGCGCAGTCCCAGATGATATTTGAGGCAGTCCAGGGGTTTGAGCGGACGGCCTCACTTGCGATAGACGCGTTTACGGCGCCCGACAGGAGGCTTGCAATCGAGGCCATATCGCTGCACCGCCGCATGCAGGAGAGGCTGGCGGGGCTCCGTACCATGCAGCCGCCGCCGGGTGGCCGCGCCACCGCCGCCGCCGGGGAGCGGGAGGTCGGGGAGGTATCGGGCGGACAGCTTCCAGTCGACTTTATAGACGTCATACACATGTATGAGAAGATTGCAAGGTCGTGGGCCGACGTGGCCGATCTGGTCAAGCCCATATATGACGACAAGGCCTAGCCGCTCTTGGACGCGTACGCCAGGGCAGCGCATATCGTCTTCGAGTCGCGTATCCTGCCTGTCCTTATCATCTGCAGCAGCCTCTTGAGGCTCACCCTGCGTACCGTGATGTCCTCGTCGTCGTCGGGGCTCTGCCCGCCGGGGGCCGGCCTCAGTTTTGTGGCCACAAAGCAGTGTATTATCTCGGTGCTGTACCCTATGGACGGGTAGAACGAGACCAGGCGCTTCATGCTTCCCGCCGCAAACCCCGTCTCCTCGCGCAGCTCCCTCTTGGCGCACTCCAGGGGCTCCTCCCCCCTCTCAAGCGTCCCGGCGGGTATCTCTAGGGTGGGGCCGTGCGGGAACCTGTCCTGCTCCACCAGCACCACCCTGCCGTCGTCGTCAAACGCCAGCATGGCGGCCGCGCCCGGGTGCTCGACGATCTCGCGGCGTATCCTTTTTGATGCGGGGCCGCGCGGCCTGCCCTCGTACACGCGCACGTTGATTACCTTTCCGTCGTATATGTTCCTCTTCCTCATGTGGGTGCGGCCGCGGGGCCGTTATTTATTGGGTGGCTGCATCTGCTGCCGCCAAGCGACGCCGCCACTGCCGGATGGCAGATACTTGTTTTGTAAACACCACAAAAAATCGGCGGCTCGCACGAGCCACCTTGAGGTATAAATAGAGATTGGCACGAGCCGCCCCGTGATCTTTGGGCGGCCTGGGGGTATCCCCCACTCTGTGAACGCGGTGACACCGTCACCGCCGCGACGGCGACTTGGGTCTTCGCGGCATGCAGCGGCAACGGTTGTGATGGCGGCGGCCTGCGCCATCGTAGTAGTGATGGCGGCAGCAGCAGCAGTAACCGCCGCCGCCCCGGGTCTGGCGTTTGCCGACACCGCCGCAGCCGCCGATGCGGCAGCCGCCGATGCGGCAGCCGCCGCGTCCGTGTCCGGTAGTGTGCTAGACGAGAGCTGGGGCTGGTTCATCGTGGTGGGCTTCGGGGCCATCTTTGCAGTCGTAATCACGATCGAGACGAAGGTGGAGGAGCGGTACCTGGGAGTATCCCAGACCTCCGAGTGGTTCAACACGGCAGGCAGGGTGATCAAGACCGGACTGACCGCGGCCGCCATCGTGTCCGCGTGGACGTGGGCGGCCACCATCCTGCAGTCCTCTACGGTGGCATACCAGTACGGGGTGAGCGGCCCGTTCTGGTACGCGGCGGGCGCGTCCATACAGGTCCTCCTCTTTGGCATACTGGCAATCGAGCTCAAGCGCAAGGCGCCCAACGCGCACACGTTTCTGGAGATCATACGGGCCAGGTACGGCGACGGCGCCCACCGTGTCTTTCTCGTGTTCGCCCTGATGACAAACATGATCGTAACCGCCATGCTGCTGCTCGGGGGCGCCGCGGTCGTCAACAGCCTGACGGGCATGGACATCTCGGCCGCGGCGCTGCTCATACCGGTGGGCGTCATCGTGTACACGCTGGTCGGCGGGCTGAAGGCCACGTTTGTCGCAAACTACATGCACACTGCAGTCATATTCGTCGTGATACTGATCTTCGCCGGCGTGGTATACTTTGCCAGCCCCATTACGGGCGGCATCGAGGGCATGTACGACAAGCTCGTCGAGGCCGCGCGCATCAACCCGGTCGAGGGCAACGCGGCAGGCGCGTACCTGACCATGGCCTCGGTTGGCGGCCTGATATTCGGCGTGATTACTATAGTTGGCAACTTTGGCACCGTGTTCGTCGACCAGGCGTACTGGCAGAGGGCCATAGCCGCCAGGCCCACCGCCTCGGTCAAGGCCTTTCTGCTCGGGGGCGCCTGCTGGTTTGCCATCCCGTTCGCGCTGGCAAGCACGATGGGGCTTGCCGCCGTCGCGCTAGGGGTAGACCTGACGCCAGAAGAGGTCCAGCTCGGGCTGACCATATCGGCCGCCGCCTCCGTTCTGATGGGGGAGGCCGGGGCCGTGCTGGTGCTTGCCATACTGTTCATGGCCGTCACGGCCGCCGGATCGGCCGAGCTGATCGCCGTCTCGTCGCTGATCACGTACGACGTGTACCGCACGTACAGGAGGCCCGACGCGACGGGCAGGCAGCTGCTCAGGGTGTCGCGCATATCCATAGTGGCGTTCGGGGTGGGCATGGGGGCCCTGGCCGCGGCGCTGCTCGGCATGGGACTCTCGCTCGGGTTCGTGTACCTGGCCATGGGCGTGCTGATAGGCTCCTCCGTGGTGCCGATAGCGCTGACCATAACGTGGAGGCGCACAAACAGGTATGCCGCCACCGCGGGCGCCGTTGCCGGGCTGTTTGCCGCGCTCGGCGCATGGGTGGGCGTGGCCGCGTCGCTGCCGGAGTTCGGCGGCGAGGTCTCGCTTGCCAGCCTGGGCCACAACTACTCTATGCTCTCCGGGAACATAGCGGGCATCGTTACGGGCGGCGCCATAGCGTTTGTCGGAAGCCTGGCGTCCCGCACCAGGTTTGACTGGAACATGATGAGGTACAGGATCAAGCTCGTGGACACCGGCAGCGGCAGCAGGGACGACGCGGCGGACCCCGACGCCGACGAGGCGACCCTGAGAAGAGCCTTCAAGTTCAGCCTCAGGGGGGGCGTGGCAATTACGCTGACCCTGACCCTGGCGTGGCCCATACCGCTCTTCTTTGCCGGGTACGTGTTTGACGCGTGGTTCTTCTCCCTGTGGGTCGGCATAGCTTTGGTCTGGGTGTGCGCCGCGACCTTGCTCATAGTCGGCCTGCCCATAGCGGAGTCGAGGCACGGGATCGCGCAGGTCCTGCGGCGCAAGAGGACTACTGCCGAGGAGCGGTGGGAGGAGTACTTTATGAGGGAGAGGGGAACGGCCGAGTACGACTATGACTGGTGGGACGAGGAGGAGGCCGACGGGGAGGACGGTGACGACGAGCGCGACGACAATGACGACAATGACGACAACGACGCGCCCGCGACCGGAGAAAAATCTGACGGCAAAGCATAACCGCGCCGCGCTCTAGCGCCGCGCCAGGTGCAGCCTGGACGACGCGCAGGCCTCTGCAACTGCGTCCCTCAGCCACCCGTCATAAAGAGAGATCTTTTTTGGTATGAACAGGTCGGCCGCGCTCACCGGCGGCGACTGCCTCACCTCTTCTGTCACCGCGTCCATCTCGTATATGGTCCTGCAGTACATGAACAGCACCACCTGGTTCCTTGCCACAAACGGGGCCTGCAGGTAGTGCCCCGAGAACCTTTCGTCGAGGTGCCGCAGCGCGCCGGACGGTTCGTCGTCCCCCGTCCACGCGAGCACCGCGTACGGTATGTACCCCTCCAGCCTCTCGGGATCATACGTCAGCGTGAACTGCACGTCGGGGATCGCGTGCAGCTTGTCCCTGCAGCGCGCGACGGTCTTCGCGGAGAGCCCCGCGTCCCTTGCAATGTCGTCGGTCCTGCGCCGCGGCGACTCGGCAAGCCTCCCGAGCACCTCCATGTCGGTCCTGGTCAGGCGGCCCGTGCCACGCGCGCCGCCCGCGCCCCCGGCCTCGAATATCGAGAGTATCCTGACGTCGCGCATGAGCTCCCGCGCCAGCTCGATCTTCTGCTGCATCTGCTCGCCGTCCTCCATCCTCACCACCACCCCGCACACCGTTATGCCGCCCACGCACGGCACCACCAGATACGGGCTTCCTATCAGGCCGCACTGCTCTAGTATCTCTTTCGTGTCCTGGCCCGTCACCACCACATACAGGACGCCGTACCCCAGCAGGGGCGGTTCCACCTTTACCGCATACCCGGTTATTGCTCCGGCGTCCTCCATCTTCTGCCTGCGCGCCCTCACGGCGCCGCCCGACACGCCAAGCCTCATGCCTATGGCGCGGTCCGACTCCCGGCAGTTGTCAAGCAGCGCGCTCAGTATGCCTATGTCCAAATTGTCCATTATGGCATGTATTAGTCATTACTATAATATAGAAATATCTAATATGCCTTGGAATTGTCCATAATTTTCTTAATTAACATGAAATACATTATATATCAGACTTGTATACCCATACCATGGGCTACAGGCCTCGCCTTGCCAAGAGGATGCTCTTCAACCGCAGGGGCAGCCTGATAGGGGCGGTACTTGCCGTCACCATCGGGATACTTGTGATCCACGTCAACTTTGTCATATTCCAGGGGCTCTATGACGCCATAGTCCGCGACATAGGCGACTACCGCACCGGGGACATCATAGTTACGGACGAGGACAGCTTCATCACAAAGTCCGAACTGGCAGTCGCGAGCTGGTTTGAGCGGAACCCGTCGGTGGAGGCAGTCGCTCCCAGGATCTCGGCCTCGGCCGAGATCAACATCACAAAGAGCGGCCGGCTGATCGAGGAGACGCGCGTGCCGGTCGTGGGCGTCGACCCGTACCGCGACATCAAGGCGTCGACCGTACACACGACCGTGTCCGATGGCAGCTACGTGTTTGCGCGCAACTCCGTGGTACTGGGCACCAACGTGGCAAGGGATCTGGGAGGCGCCACGGTCGGCGACAGTATCAAGCTGATGGTCGTCGACAGGTGGGGAGAGGAGCAGATCAGGCGCCTTGTGGTCTCCGGCATTGCCAGCTCGCCGGGCGGCCAGGGGTTTGACTATTCCGCGGTGATGCACATCCACACCCTCCGCGACATGATGGCGCGCGACGGGGAGACCGGCTCGTTCATGGTCAAGATGGCCGACGAGGGGCAGGCGGCCGCCGTGCGCGACCTGTTCCTGCGCTCGTTTCCGAGCGACGACTTTGTGGCCGAGACCATAGAGGAGGCCTCCGAGGAGCAGCTGCAGGGGTTCCGGTCCGGGATCGCGATGATAAACATGATAGGGTACTTTGGGATGATGTCCTCCGCGTTTGCAATCGTAACCATACAGATGATGATAGTCAACGGCAAGACCCGCGAGATCGGGATACTGCGCGCGCTGGGCGCCAGGCGCCGCGACGTTCTGGTGATATTCATCATGCAGGGCATGCTGATAGGCGCGATAGGCGCCGGGGTGGGGACCGCGGCGGGACTGTCGTACACGTTTTACGCAAAGGAGACCAAGATGTCATTCAACAACAGCCTGCCGCTGGAGGTGAGCTACGACTGGGCCAAGATACTGCAGACCGCGCTGATGTCGTTTGCGCTTGCGATATTGGCATCGCTGTACCCGTCGTATCGGGCGACCAGGCTGGTGCCGGTGGAGGCGATGAGGGCTGTCTGACGCCGCGGGGGACGTCGTGCTGCGGGCGCGCAGCGTCACAAAGTCGTACGGGCAGGACGCGACCCGGGTGACGGCGCTGCGCGACGCGTCCTTTGACATACGCCGAGGGGAGTTCGTGCTGATCGTGGGCGCGTCGGGCTCCGGCAAGACCACGCTGCTCAACATGATAGGGCTCTTGAGCTCCCCGACCAGCGGCCGCGTCATAATCGAGGGCGTGGACACGACCAGGCTGGACAGCTCCGGCATGGCCGCGTTCCGCAACAGGCGCTTGGGGTTCGTGGCCCAGTTTGCAAACCTGCTTGTTGACCTGACCATACTTGAGAACGTGATGCTGCCCAGGCAGATTGCCGGCGGCGGCTGGTCGCGCGGCGGCAGGCCGCGGCGCGACGCGCTGGAGCTGCTGAGGTCGGTCGGCCTGGAGGCGCAGGCGGCGCAGCGCGCAAACAAGGTCTCTGGGGGGCAGGCGCAGAGGGCGGCGATTGCCAGGGGGCTGATAAACAGGCCCTCGATCGTGCTTGCCGACGAGCCGACGGGAAACCTTGACTCCGTGTCATCCGAGTCCGTCGTGCGGCTCATGAAGGATACGGCTAGGAGGCTCAACCAGACGTTCGTGGTTGTGACGCACGACAGGGAGTACTTTGGCGAGGTCGACAGGGTGATAACAGTAAGTGACGGCAGGGTGTACGAGGAGGAGGAGGAGGATGGCCGGAGGGCGCCAGGGCCCGGAGGGCGCCAAGGCGGGGCGGCCGCGGCCGCCGCCGCTACTGCCCCCGTTGTCCCAGCCCCCGCCCCCACCGCAGCGCGCCAGAGAGAGGTGCTCCCGTAGATGGGCGCAACGTCGGCCTCGTGGGCGACTGCCGTTTCAGCCCCCGCCCGCCGCAATGCCCCGCGCCTGGCCGCCGTCCCGCTGACGCTGGCATTGGTCCTGGCATTGGCGCTGCCCCTGCTCGCGTCTGCCGCGGCACCCGCGCCGGCGCACGCCCAGTCCGCCACATACGGCGGCTTTGGAAACTCGCCGTTTGAGCGCGACTTTGGCGACGTAAAGTTCCTTGACGCGTACTTCGGCACGGCCGACGAGAAGATAGAGGTGGAGGCAGGCGACAGCAACGTCCCGTTCACCGTAATATTTGCAAACGTCGGCACGCAGGACATAACCGGGATCCGGGGCCAGCTGTCGATGCCGTTGGGGTTCTCCCCCGCCGACGGCCCGGGGTCGGTCATATACGCGGACAGCGACTCGAACTCCAGGGCCGGCGAGAGCTTTGCGCTCACGTTCTTTGTCAACATAGACGCGAACTCGAAGATACAGCAGTATACGGCCGCGGCCAAGGTGGACTATTCGAGGCTGCGCGAGTCCGGCACGCGCACCGCGTTTGAGACGTTTGACTTCAAGGTTACCGGCGACACGGTGGTGAACGTAAAGGCCGTGGAGCCGTTCCTGACGTCCCTGCGCTTGAACGAGATCGACATACGGATTGCAAACGACGGGACGGCCCCGCTTGCGGGAGTCGAGGTCACGGCCGAGAACACGCAGACGGAGCGCGCCTCGACTGCCGCCTCCACCACCAACGTCGAGAACGTGGTGCTCTCCGCCTCGAGCTGGGATCTGGGGCAGATCGGGCCCGGGGAGTCGAGCGTGATTGCCACGACCGTGTACGTCCCGGAAATGCTCAGCGGCGAGACCCTGCGCATACCGCTCGAGGTGTCATATTATAACGCGCACGGGGACAAGGTGACCGTCCCGAAGACCGTGGACTTTTTCGTAAAGGGGCTGATAGAGCTGTCGGTGTTCAACGTGGGGGTAATCGAGATATCCGGCGAGCCCATGATCATCGGCGAGATCATAAACGAGGGGAACGAGGACGGGCTCTTCGGATTCGTGCACGTGACGCCCCTTGAGGGCTCCAACCTGAGGCCCGTCACGCAGTTCATCGACGAGGTAGAGATCGATGCGCCGGTTCCGTTCAACATACCCGCGGAGTTCGAGGGACAGCCAAGGTACGGGGAGCACGACATCCGGATAGAGGTCAGATACAAGGACAGCATAAGGGAGGA
This sequence comes from Nitrosopumilaceae archaeon, assembly GCA_022823825.1. GTDB lineage: Archaea > Thermoproteota > Nitrososphaeria > Nitrososphaerales > Nitrosopumilaceae > Nitrosopumilus. The sequence continues at coordinate 44,799 of JAJEHG010000036.1, forward strand.
GCACGTGCTCAGCCACGACGCGCGGGTGGACGTCCCGGAGCCACCCCCGCCTGAGCGCAGCCCGTTTGACCTGAGCGCGTCAGGCGACGGGGCGGGCGACGGCAGCGGCAGCCCGGTCAACACGCTTGTGGCAGTCGCGATCCTCATAGTGATAGGCGCGGTTATCGCCCTGTGGCGCGTGGCCGCGAGGCGGCGCAGCAGGCGCGACGAGGCGTATCCCGACGACGACATGGACGTGGGTGATGCCGCGGGCGCGGCCGACAAGCTGTGAGCCGCACGCCGCGACAGCGGCCCGCCGGCTGCGCGACTGGTTGGCTATTAATGCGGGGTGCCGCGCACCGATACCGTTGGAGCTTCACAGACTCTTGGCGTTTGCGGGGGCCGCGCTGCTTGTCGCGACCTTTGTGATCAACACGGACCACACGGAGAACGGCGATCCCGGCGCGTTCAACTATGCGTACGTCACGGGCATAGGCATGCTGGCCGCCTTTGTCGCAAGCTTTGCCGTGTTCACAAAGCAGAAGATGAAGCGCGGGTTTGCGTCCTGACTTGTGAAACGCGCGATAGCCCGGCTTGCGGGTCCTTTTGCAATGCAGTTCGCTTGATCATTCTTGACAGCCTTGTCCGCACCGTCGCGTTCGTCCTTTGGAAACCCTTGGACAGGTTGCCTAACGGCGCATGCCTTTTGCCAACGCGACAGCGCGAGTGCATTTTCCTCAGCATTGCAGTTTCGGTTTTGCCCACACTGTAGCAGGCCAAGAGTCACATCTGATGATGCCCTTTTGCCATCGTGGATAATTTATTATGCGTCTTGTTCCCCCCCATACGGCATGGTAATGGCCGCGCAGGCGCCAGGCCAGCAGCTGGAGGGGTGTGTCGGGCCGTTGGCGAGCATCCTTCCGTGCCCGGAGTCGCGCATACTGGATCACATGATAACCATGAAGGCGTTTGACTACTCCATCACGGACATTGCCAGCCTGTCGGGTGTCGGAGTAAAGACCGCGTTGCGCATAGTTCGCAGGCTGGAATCCGACGGCGTGCTGCTTCGGACAAGAAACGTGGGCAGGGCGATAATGTTCAAGGTCAACCCCGGCTCTGAGAGGGCCAAGACTCTGGAAAAGCTGTCGTTTCAGGTGGCGCACGAAAGAATCATGGATGCAGCAAGTGCGAACGAACAGTAACTGTGCGTGGACCAGTGCTAGGTGACGATCAGGATGATCTGCCGGACTCTCCAACATCTCGAAGGCCCTCTTGCCCCGCTCCCACGCCTCTGACTCTGGCCTGTGTGGCGTCTGTATAGCTACCTGTTATCCTTGCAATCCTGCCGCTTCCGCGCTCAAATCACGAGGCCTGCCAGCGGGCTTTCACTTTCCCATTCCGCCATCCTTGACGGTTCGCGGCTCCAAAACCGATCCTGTCCCTGCACCCGACTTAAATCCGTACTCGTGGACACGTTTCATGCCCGGTATTCGTGCCCTTCATTCTCACGTCGATGGGACGTAATGCGATGTACGCTTAACGCGCAAGGCAGAAAATGCTAAATTAATTTGTAAAAATACTTGATCTAGCGCTCAGCACCAGACTATAATTAATTAAACACCACTCACTCTAGCTAGCAAGAAAAACCCTATTCATCCAGTGTCTAGTTTTTATACATCTATGCATATTCAAAAGTGTGTATTTTCTTTATGTTGACGGCTCTGGTCAAACAACAATAAAACGTAGTCGTTACGACAACGGATTGTACATCCTAAGCGGAATAATAGTGCATGAAAGAGATTGGAAAACCATCGAAAATAATCTTACTAGACTGAAGGAAAAAATATTTCCAGGATTAGATCCTAAAAGTTGGGAATTGCACGCACACGACATCTGGAACAACCGTGACTTTTTTGCAGATGAGAAACTAGGGCTTAATCTTGCCAAAAAACAAGAGATTTTCTCAAAAATTCTAGATCTTGTATGTAGTTCTGAAGTTATACTGATCAGCGTCATTATTTTCAAGGACGAGATGAAAAACCAGTACTTTACACCACAACCTCTCAAATATTCATGGACGTTTCTTGTAGAACGTTTCGAGCATTTTTTAAAACAGCAACAGAGTGAGACCAACAATGGGTTACTTTTTGTGGATTCTAGCCAAAAAATACCAGAATCCGAAATCAAAAACATAATCTTGAAACTGGTAAGAGACAGCAGTGATCAGCAGCAGGTCGAGCACGTTATCGAGGATCCCGTTTTTACACCGTCACATTTGAGAAACCTCATTCAGCTGGCCGACATGATTGCATATGTCGTTCACAGGCATTACCGGCATGATCCTAAATTCAAAGACTGGTTTGAGGGACTAAAACCGAAGATGTATCAACCTAGCGGACAATTGCATGGGTTCGGACTCAAAAAGTTTCCCGAATAACGGGAAGCAGGTCCGCACAGATGCCGAGTACTACTTCCCTATAATCGCACAGATGCGATTAGTACTGTACTATGGCCTGACTCAACTTATAATAATATCTATTTCTGGGTTCTTTCTTGTTAACTGCTGGCAGGTGGCAGGCATGAGTTTTCAATGAACCTGTGTCTATGTCCCCTACTGCGCCTCTAAGGTTATAACCAACAGTGGTCATGTACATTGCACATGAATGACGCAGGCTGGCAGGAGGAAGGGGAGAAGGAGATACACGTCCCAAAGGAGGTGCGCGAGTTTGTGCCCGACTGGGCAGAGGAGACCGTGCTGGGCGAGCCGCAGGGCTCCCGCCGGCAGTACAGGTACGGCAACCTGCACATACGGGAATATGATGACTGCTATACCGTGCATACGGACAGGGTGGATCCGCGCAGGGACCCGCTCGGGCACCTGATACTCGACGCGCCCGAGGTTTTGATCGGGGCCGGCTGCGGGCTTGCGGCGGGCGCGCTTGCATATGCCGCATCGAGGGGCGTAGGTGGCAACAGCAACAATGGTAGCGGAGGGACGGGCCGCCCCCTACTCATAGCAGCCGCCGCGGCAGCCGCGTCGGGGTGCGCGTCGTACGCGGCCGCAAAGGAAATCCGCCGCAGGCTCCGCCGCCCCCGACGCGACACCGGGGTGTGACCGATGCCCGCGACGCTGCGCGCCGTCACGGTGCTGCTGAGGCTGCTGCCGTCCGTAATTGCCCTGCGCCGGGACAGGCGCAAATGGGCCAGTCGCAAGGGAGAGGACGGCGAGCAAGACAGTCCGATTGACGAGGACGCGTTCCGTTCAAACGCGCGCCGCATGCTAAACGTACTCGTATCGCTCGGGCCCGTCTACATAAAGCTGGGGCAGTGGCTGTCGTCGCGCGCCGACATACTGCCCCACCCGTACCTTGGGGAGCTCGCCAAGCTCCAGGACGACGTGCCGGCCGCGCCGTTTGAGGAGGTCAAGCCCATACTTGAGAGGGAGCTTGGGCCGCTTGGCGGCACGTTTGAGGAGATTGACAAGACGCCCATATCGGGCGCCTCGCTGGGCCAGGTGTACCGAGCCGTGTACGGCGGCAGGCAGGTGGCCGTCAAGGTGAGGAGGCCCGGGATAGAAAAGATGGTCAGGCGCGATCTTGCCGCCCTCAAAAAGGCGCTGCCGCTTGCCCTGCGCTTTGTCGACCCGAACCTGAGGTACTCGGCGCAGGCCATGCTCTCCCAGTTTGTGGAGAGCATCCGGGAGGAGATGGACTATACCGCCGAGTCGGAGAACCTCAAGAGGATAAAGAGGGACATGTCCTCTGCTGCCGGCGGCGGCAACCGCAGCGGCACCGCGTCATCGTCGGTGATAGTGCCGTCGGTGCTTGACGACCTGTCGTCAAGGGACGTGCTTACCATGGAGTACATACCCGGCATCAAGATAACGGACATTGCGTCGCTTGACGAGAAGGGAATCGACCGGCAGAGGCTTGTAGTCGACGTGCACAAGGTCTTCTTTACGATGCTGCTGAGGCACTCCGTATTCCACGCGGATCCGCACCCCGGGAACATATCCGTAACCGACGACGGCAGGCTGATCCTCTACGACTACGGGATGGTGGGAAGGCTTGACGACGAGACCCGGATGAGGCTGGTCCGCCTGTACCTGGCCCTGGTCGAGAAGGATCCGCCCCGGACGGTCAACGCGATGAGCGATCTGGGCATGCTCGTGCCCGATACGAACAGGGAGGTGGTGGAGAGGGGCGTCGAGATGACAGTCAGGGCCATGCACGGGCGCAAGCCCGACGAGATGGAGGTGCAGAGCCTGATGGAGATGGCAAACCGCACGATGAGCCGGTTCCCGTTCGTGCTTCCAAAGAACCTGGCGCTGTACATGAGGATGGCCTCGATCATAGAGGGCATATACAAGACGCACGAGGTCGATTTCAAGTTTGTGCGCGTGCTGCGCGAGATTCTGGAGGAGGAGAGCCTCATCAAGGACGCGTACGTGGAGGAGATAAAGCACTCCATAACGAGGTTTGCAAAGTCGATTGACGCGACGATAGCAATCGCGCCCGAGCTCAAGCGGTATCTGGACGAGTCCAAGCCGCACGCGTTTGGCACAAGGCGGCGGGAGAACCGCGCCGACGCCAACATGATACTCCTGTCCGGCTCGATATTCTCCGGGGCCGTATTTGCGGGGTCTGCCGTCGTATACGCGCTGCACGGCGCGGCCGAGCCGGCCGCGGCGGCGGGCATGGCCGGCTCTCTTGTGATAATGGCCGCGGCCGCCGTGCTTGCGCATAAGAGGCGCCACCGGTAACTGCGCCGCTACTTTACGGGAATCTCAAGCCCCTTTCTCTTCCTGACCGGTATCACTATGGTCAGGATCCCCTTCTCATACTTTGCAGTGGGGGCCTGCCGCTTGTCCTCTTCCTTGTCCTCGCCCTCTGCCGGCGCGCCGTCGTCCCCTGCCCCGCGCCTCGGACGGAATGCCGCGGCCGCCGGAAGGCGTACCCTTTTGTCCACAAAGCTGGGGCGCTGGGCGCAGATTATCTCACCCTTGTTGCCGCCATGACCTCCCTCGTCCTCCTTGATGTCGAGCCATGCGTCCCTCTCCTTGCACGCCTGGATGCGGAGCATCCTGCCCCTCAGCGTTACACTGACGTCCTTTTTCTCAAACCCGGGCATGTCCGCTGCCACGATCAGGCTGTCGTCCCTGACGTACATGTCAATCGGGGGCAGTACAAACTCGTAGAACTCCCTCGTCTTGGCCCCAATCTCCCTTGTCATCTCCTGCGCCAACCTCTCTGCCGGACCCATCGACGTGTGTGGGCCGTCAAGCTATAAGTATTTGACCGTGGGGGTGTCGCGTCCGCGTCCTATCCATTCTGCTTTTATTATGTGCGTGCGGCCACACCGTGTTGATAGTCGCGATAGAGGGAGTGGACCAGGCGGGCAAGCACACGCAGTCCGTAATGCTGCAAAAGGCCCTCAAAAAGAGCGGCATGTCGGTAAAACTGTTCCACTTTCCAAGGTATGACACGCCCATCGGGCGCGCAATAAGCCGCCACCTGGTTGCAAAGAGGCGCAAGGAGATTCCGCCCCAGGTCTTTCACTGCCTGCAGGCCGCCAACAAGTGGGAATTCGTGCACGTAATCAGAGACGCGCTGCTGAGCCACGACGTCGTCATCATGGACAGGTACCACTCGTCCAACGTCATATACGGCGCCGCAAACGGCGTCGACCGCAAGTGGCTTGAGAACCTGGAGCGCGGGATGCCAAAAGCCAAGTTTACCATACTTCTCGACATCCCAGTTGGAGTGTCATTTGAGAGGCGCCCCGCCGACCGCGACAAGCTTGAGCGCGACAAAAAGTTCCTCGGGTCGGTGCGCACCGAATACCGGTCCATGGCCAGGAAGAGGCGCTGGAAGGTGGTGAATGCAGACAAGCCCAAGGATATAGTCCACGCGGAGATGCTCGGGTATCTTCTGCCGAGACTGGAGGCGGCCGGGACCGGACGGCCTGCCAAGAGGGCGGCATCGGGTACGGCGACGATGACGACGCGAAACGCAAGGGCGCCACAGAAGAGAGCGGCGCCGGCAAACAAGAACAATAAGAAGAAGAAACCGGCGGCGCCTGCGGCAGCACGCCCCCACAGAACCGCGGGCGCGCTCCGGAAAGGCAGTGGCGGGAGGCGCGCCCGAGCATGACTGCCGCGCCCGCCAAGAAATACCTTGACATCATCGACCCCATACACGGGTACATCAGGGTCTTTGACCGGGAGATCGCAGTCATAGACCACCCGCTCTTCCAGAGGCTGCGGCGCATAAGGCAGCTGAGCGGGGCGCACCTGACGTACCCGTCGGCGCAGCATACCCGGTTCGAGCACTCGCTTGGCGTGATGCACATCGCAAGCCAGGCGGGGCACATGCTGATGGACAAGGGCATTATGGACCCGGACAGGCTCGCCCTGCTGCGCCTGGCCGCCCTGCTGCACGACATAGGGCACGGCCCGTTCTCGCACCTGTTTGAGGAGATACTGCACCTCAGCCACTCGTCCCACGAGCAGTTCGGCAAGCGGCTCATACTGGAGTCGGAGATCGGCGACATACTATCCAAGTACGGCTTTGACAAGAGGGTGGTGGTCGACGTCGCGTTCGGCACGTCGGGCCACCAGTACATGAACCAGATCATATCCGGGGCCCTGAGCGCCGACATGATGGACTACCTGCGCCGGGACAGCTACTTTACCGGGGCCCAGATGGGCCGCACGGAGCACCAGCGCATACTCCAGTCGTTTGACGTGCACAGGAGGGAGCTGGCAATAGAGCGCTCGGCCCTGTACTCGTTCGAGTCCATGATGCATGCCAGGTACCAGATGTTCAAGGCCGTATACTTTCACCGGACCGTCCGCGCCGCGGAGGTGATGCTGCTCGAGGCCCTCCGCATATCGGACGCCGAGTTCGGGTTCACCACGTTTGACCTGGACGACATGCCGAACCTTACGGACGAGCCCGTCCTGTCCATGATGGCCACCACCGACGTCCCGGGGCTTGCCCGCGCAAAGTCCCTTGCGGTGGACTACCAGAAGCGCAGGCTGCTAAAGTGCGTCTTTGAGCGCATCATTACAAGCCGACGCAAGCTGCAGGGCATCAAGACCGACGTGTTGCGCTCGGCAATATCCGACGCGTCGGGCGTACCCGAGTCGGCCATATTTGTCGACAGCTCGGCCACCCCGTCCATACCGCTCGCGCCCTCAAAGAGCGAGTCGAGCCACATCCTGGTGGTCTCGCCGCGGTCAGGCGGCGGTAGGAGGAGGAGGAGGGGCAAGGAGGCCGAGCGCATGCCGATATCGGCCATACCGTCGGTTCACGCAATATCCGGGTTCATGAACATCCTGCGCGTCTACACGACGTCCAGGTACCGCAACAAGGTTGAAATTGCGACGCGTACGACACTTGATGACATATCATGACCGCGACACAACAGCCCGCCCCCCAGTCCGCCCGAAAAAGAAAGAAGAGAATAGTCATAAAGCTCTCCGGCAGGGTCTTTGATCCCAACAACACCCGCGTCCTCAAGGACTATGCGTCGTTCTTTGCAAGGATAAGCAGGATATGCCAGCCCGTGATAATAGCCGGCGGCGGCACCATCGCGCGCCACTACATATCGGACGCGCGCTTTTTTGGCGCCGACGAGTCCACCCTGGACGAGCTCGGCATAGAGATATCCCGGCTCAACGCCAAGCTCCTCATATACGCGCTAAAGAACCGCGCGTACTCGCACCCGCCCACCACGCTGCAGGAGGTGCGGCACGCGGTCGACGACGGGCTGATCGTGGTTGCCGGGGGGCTGCACCCGGGCCAGTCCACCAACGGCACCGCGGCCCTGATAGCCGAGAAGGTGTCCGCCGACATGTTCCTGAACGCGACTGACGTGGACGGCGTGTACGACATGGACCCCAACAGGTTCAAGCGGGCAAAGAGGTTCAAGCGGATCGAGCTCAAGGGGCTCAAGAGCATGCTGGTCCACGAGGACTCCATCGCGGGGGGCTACGACCTCATGGATATAGTGGCGCTGAAGATAATCGAGCGGTCCAGGATAAGCACGCGCATACTCAAGGCCGACCCCAAGCTCATCGAAAAGGCCATCAGGGGCACTGAGATGGTGGGGACCGAGATCGTCCTGCCGCCGGCAGCCTCCGCCGCCGCAAAAAAGCGCGGCAAGAAGAGCTGAGTGACACCGTCAGATATCCTGCACCGTGGGGCGCGTCTCGGACCAGATCTGTATGCTCTCCCCCGGATACCTGGGCATTCCGCCACCGCCACCGCCGCCCTCCCCCCCGGCCGCCGTCAGCTTTCGGTATATGGCCACGGCCTCGTCCCTCGTGACCGCCTTTGACTGCGCCTTTGTGTACCCGTCCGCGTCGGTTATTATCGCGACAAACCCGTCGGCGGACTTGACTACGGCCGCCATCTCCTCCTCGCCCACCGGCTCAAACGATCCGCCCACCCTCTTGGTGGTCAGTGTAAGCATCCCAAAGCCGGCCGCCCCGAACATCTTCATCTGCGACCTGCCGGCGCGCTGCTTGCCCTTTTGCACGGCCTGAAAATACTGCATGGATACGATGCGCGCCAATGATATAATAACCAAGCACTGCCACACGTACCAGTGAATCCAAGGATCTTTGTCGGCGCGGCGGCGGGCGCGATGGTGGCCATCATAATAGGAATACTGGTGACAGGGCCCGCCATGGTGGCAGACAACGCACCTCTCGTGCCCGGTATGCAGCAGGGGGGCGACGGCAGCGGCAGCCCCGCCCAGATCCTGCCGTTGCAGGTGTCCCTAGACGACATTGCAGTCGACAAGATAACGGACAGGGCCGCCACAATCGAGATATCGTTCTCCGTATACAACCCCAACCAGCGCTCCGTCATAGTCCAGACGCTCGACTACAGGCTCTTTGAGACCTCGCACACCGGCGGCGACGTCATTCCCGTGTCCGGGGGGCAGATAGGCACTCGCCCCGAGGGCATGGTCGAGTTCGGCTCCAACTACTATACGCTGCTTGCAGGCGGTACCATCACCCTGAGGGATACAATGAGCCTCTCAAACCAGGGCAGCCCCGGGCTGTGGGAGGCGCTGCAAGGCGGCACGGCGTCCTGGCGCGTGACCGGCGACGTCTTTTACAACCTGAGCTCGATGACCAGCGGACAGGAGAACGAGCTGAGCTTTGAGTTCGTGCGGTGATTGTATCACAACATTTGCAAATCATGATACTTTCATTATACAAAAAGATTCCTGCCAAAGTTATAAAAGCGCCACGGATCGAATCTATCCAAATGGCAGAAGCAGGTATGGCCGCATACGGCGCAGCAGCCGGGGTCGCAATAGCACTGGCAGTAGTGTGTTTCGCTCTCCGTGGCAAGGGGCATCCCGAGCCCATTGAGTGAGTAGATCACCAATCTCTCTTTTTCGTTGTTTCTAGCATGTGCTGCGCGGCGCATATTGTTCGCGCGTCCTGTGTTTGTTTCGTGATGCATGACAGCTGCGCGGCGCCGGCCGACTACTTTTCAGGCTTGTCGCCGCCCAGCCCGAACATCTCGTGCAGGGAGATCTGCTTTGCGTTGCGCCTGGTCGTATAGCACCTTTCATAATACTGGCAGGTGGTGCATTCAGATGACGGCTCCAGTATGGGCGTCTTTTTCTCCTTGAGCAGGCTTGCCAGTACGCGCGTCCTGCGCACCGTCTCCTCGAACATCTTCTTGTTGCGCGCCATGGAGAACATTACCTCCTTCTGGTATCCGGACATGTATACTATGATGCCGCTCTCCTTGCCGTATATCCACATGCAGGCGTTCAGGTACAGCGCGTCGGCCGCGTGCGGGGCCTCCATCCTCCCGCTTGCTTCCGCGTCGTCGCCGGCCGCGGCCGGGGGCGGCCTGAACAGTATCACTACGTCGTCTACCACCATGTCCGCCCTGCCCTCCAGCGTGACGTCGGCGTCCTCGACCCGGAACCTCTTGGACTCGCAGCCGTACTGCATCTTGCGCAGCAGTCCGGAGAGGAGGCCGCTGAATTCGCGCGACTTGACCTCCTTTGCGTCCGTCCGGTCGTAGTATGCGCGGCGCATGCAGCCCGTCACCTCCTTGAGGTGGATGTTCTTGACGTCCTCCGCGTCTATCCCCAGCTCCAGCTCCCTTCCTATGGAGTCTATGGCGTTCTGGACTATGCTGCGATAGTCCCTGTCTCCCATCATTTGTCACGTGGCCTGCGGCTTTACTCTTATAGTTTTAGCATACCGCAGTAGATGGAATTTAAGCCCGGTCACGCCAGTTCCCGACAGGTACGGGGTTTTCGTGCACTGCCAAGTAACCGCATGATGCCCCGGACACCCACACAGTGATCAAATACCGTCAGATCTATATGACGGCGTCCATACC
>JAJEHG010000030.1 GCA_022823825.1 Nitrosopumilaceae archaeon
GGCCCATCATTTGTCGAAAGCTGATGGGCAAACATGCATATGATCTATAAACTATTGCATTCTGCGGCCTGGCTTCGCCGGGCGCGGTCGTATGCCGGTTGGCCCTGCCCATGCCTAATGATTTGACCTGAGCTCATACGCATGAGGAACGGGCGATCCCTCCCGAGAACGGCGCCGGCCGCAATAGGGTTAAATTGGAACGGGCAGTCGGCAGGGCATGAAGGTGGTCACGGTCGGAAGCAAGTCATTTGTTACTAGCTTTCAGCTTGCCGGGGTCCAGGGCGTGATATCCGAGGATCCGCGCGAGGCGCTCGGGCACATACGCAAGCTGACCGACGACTCCGACGTGGGGCTGGTGCTGGTAAGCGACGACGTGACAAAGGAGATCGGGGACGCCCTGACGGAGCTGCGCGCAGAAAAGTCCGCCCTTGTGTTTGCGCTGCCTGCGGCCGGAAGCGAAAAGACAGAGGTCGACTACAGGGCGATGCTAAAAAAGATACTCGGGGTCTGACTGCCCGCGCCCACCGGTGGCCGATTGGCATTCTATTTATGGCTGGCCGCACGCATCCGATCCTAATGAGGACCGTAAAGGTGGCGGGGCCGTCGCAGGTGAGGGTGCTTGACAATGAGGATGCCAGGCCGGGGCCCGGCGAGCTCCTGGTCGAGATGAAGGCCTGCGGCATATGCGGCTCTGACCTTGAAAAGGTGTTCGGGCAGTACGGGCAGCCTTCAATGCGGCTCGGCCACGAGCCTGCCGGGGTCGTGGTGGACGTGGGGGAGCCGGTCGCCGGCGGCCCCGATGGCGCCTCCACCCCCGTAGGGTTCTCCAAGGGAGACAGGGTCTTTACGCACCACCACGTACCGTGCTACTCGTGCCACCTGTGCGCGCACGGGCAGGAGACCATGTGTCCTAGATACTACGAGACCAACCTGTCACCGTGCGGCCTCTCGGAGCGGTACGTGGTTCCCGCATGGAACGTCTCGCACGGGGGCGTCCTGAAACTGTCTGACTCCACCACGTTTGCCGAGGCCGCGATGATAGAGCCGCTTGCGTGCTGCGTGAGGGCGTGGCGCAAGATCGACCACCATCCGGGGGACAGCGTGGCAGTGTACGGCGTGGGGCCGACCGGGATCATGCACGTCATGATTGCGGCCATGCGGGACTCGTCAAGTGTAACGTGCCTTGACCTGAACGACTACCGCCTGCAGTTTGCATCGGATGTAATGGGTGGGGGCCCCTCGCCCTCTGTACGGACAGTGCGCTCCGATGACGGCTCGCGGCGGGACGCGATACTGGGCCAGAGCGGGGGGCTCGGCGCCGACGTGTCGATAGTGGCCACGAGCAGCATTCAGGCCCTGGCGGACGCGATATCCTCAACGCGCAAGGGCGGCACGGTAATGATGTTCGGCGTGCCGTCAAGGGGCGCGACGATGGAGGCCGACATGGCCGACATCTACTCGCGGGAGATCACCCTTCTTACAAGCTATGCCGCGTCTGACCGGGATACCGCCGAGGCGCTCGGACTGATCGAGTCGGGAAAGATAGACGTAGGCCGGCTTGTCACGCACTCCTACGGACTGTCCGACTCGCAGAGGGCGTTTGAGCATGCGCGCGCGGGAGACGGGGCAATGAAGATAATCATCACGGGTGACTGACCGGCAGCGGCGCCACCCGCCTAGGCTTATATTTAGACGGGCGGCATGCGTTCAGTGTTGGAATGCAAGCAGCTGTGCGACGATTCAAAGGCCTCCAAGCCGAACGATGGCAGGGGCAGATACGAGGCGGGACAGCGCCGCTGCAACACGTGCGGCGTGTTCTTTGACACTGCTAATATGCACTGCCAGTGCTGCGGTACCAAGCTCAGGACAAAGCCGCGCTCAAAGGCGGGCAAGGAGAGGCTGGCGACCATCAACTCCAGACCCGCCGCAACGGCCGCGGAGGCAGCGGCCCCGAATCCCGCCGAGACAAGACCCGCCCCTGCCCCCAAACCAAAACGCGGGGCGAAGACGCCGGGCTCCAGGCCGCAAAAAAGCCGGGACGGTAATGCAACGGCGACGACTACAACAACAACAACGGCCGCCAAGTCTGCCGCCGCCGCGCGCGGCCCGAATCTTGGCGGAATGGACTGGGGGCTTGCAAACAGGATGGCGTCCATAATCCGGCCCGAGGACAACCGCGCCCTCATGCTCGCCGTGGACCACGGGTACTTTCTGGGGCCCACCGAGAGGCTCGAGGAGCCGGACCGTGTCATAGCACCCCTCTTGGAGTACTGCGACTCGCTCATGCTGACGCGCGGAGTCCAGCGCACGTCTGTTCCTCCCGCCACCCGGACCCCCATGGTGCTTCGCGTGTCCGGCGGCTCTAGCATCATCGGAGAGGATCTCTCCCGGGAGGACGTCACGGTATCCGTACAGGACGCCATAAGGCTCAACGCCTCTGCCCTTGCGCTCTCCATCTTTGTCGGCTCAAAGTACGAGTACCAGACCATAGCGAACCTGGGACGGCTCGTGGGCCAGGCGCAGGAGTACGGCATCCCGGTGCTTGCCGTCACGGCAGTCGGCAAGGAACTCGGCAAGGACGCGAGATACCTGTCGCTTGCGTGCAGGATCGCGGCCGAGCAGGGCGCGCACATTGTAAAGACGTACTATTGCGAGGACTTTGAAAAGGTCACGAGGTCGTGCCCCGTCCCGATTATAGTCGCCGGCGGGAAAAAGATACCGGAGCGAGACGCGCTTGAGCTCACGTACAACTCCATACGCGGGGGCGCTGTTGGGGTGGACATGGGGCGCAACATATGGCAGTCGGACCACCCGGTCGCAATGATACGCGCGGTCCGCTCCATCGTTCACGGCACAAACGACGCGGACAAGGCATACCGCATGTACCTTGATCTGGCAAAGTCCGGCTAGCGCGCTGACGCGGCCGCGTGCGGCGGTGAATCTTGCAGTCAGTCCGTCCTTGAGAGGTGTATGTGGACTATCTTCCATGCGCCGTCGCCGCCCCTTATCAGCACGAACGTCGCCCGCCCCGACACGGTCATGTGCTTGCCCGTAAACGCCTTGTTGTCCACCAGCATGCCCGTCTGCACCAGCTCTGCGGCCACCACCGCCGCGCCATCGTACACGCTTACCTTTGGGTTCTTTATCTCGTACGCGTAGTCCGATATGCTCACAAAGCGCAGCTCCTCGAGCTCGACGGTCTCCTTGTACCCCTTGAGGTCGTACGGCGGCAGGTCGCTGAAGCTCGAGAACCTCGGGTCGTCAAGCTGTATCTCTCCGAGCCTCGACAGGTCCTTCGTGGTTCCAGCCCTGAAGAACTCCTCGATCACGCTGATTACGCTGCCGCTCTCGCCCAAGCCGCTGTTGTCACATGCGGTATCGGTTTAAATCTTGTGAGCAGACTTGCCTCTTTTTTGCAGTTCGCGGGCCCAGAGCAAAGACGCGCCACGTACCCGCAAATATGTACGCGTGAATAATTGAACTCTGTTTCCTAATTCCTCCCCCACATGCCGGCCAAGTCCAGGCCGGGCGGCATCATGGGCTTCATGCCGTCACGACGTCACACCCCCCCCCCGCCTCCCGCGCAATCGACTCGTCCCTCCACCTGTTGTACAGGGCC
>JAJEHG010000038.1 GCA_022823825.1 Nitrosopumilaceae archaeon
TGGATTCCATCCGACGCGGGAACCTACACGGCGACCGCGTTCGTATGGGAGTCAGTTGACAACCCGACTGCCCTATCGCCGCCGGTCACAACGGACATCACCGTAAGCTAGCTAGTATATCACAGAAAACACAGAAAAAAAATTCCCCCTTTTTTCTTTTTTTTATTTACTTTGGAACAGCAGCGGATGCTGTAACCGCACCACACATGACATCCTTCCCCCTGACCTACCTGAGATCATGCGTAAAGTTCAGCCGCAATGCCGCTACAGCGGCCGCCGTATCTGCCTGAATGGTACAGGTCTGCCTTTCCAGCCTCCATGAACTTTTGTCGCCATGTGTGGAATGTCTACGGGCTGAGATTGTTTTGCGGTATATCATCGTCTTGTCTCCTCCGAGGGCATGCATCACAGGATGCGTTATCATACAAATCAGATACACTGTGGTCCGGCAGGCACTGAACCTAGTCAGATGCTGCGCCGGTGCAGGTACAGGGCGTAAATGACGATGGCGTGCGACGCGTTCCACAACGGCCCCGACACGTCGCCAAATTCGTACGCGTCAAGCGTGTACGCATAGTTGTACGCCAGATCTCCGACCGTTCCGACTGCGATGCCGGCAAGTAGCGCCCTCCATGCAGGCGTCATGGCAGTGCCGACGAACACCGAAAACGCCAACAAGGTCAGCGCAAGGACCACCGAGGACGCGCCGACAAACACCAAGTTGTAGTAGAACAGGCCCGTCGGCGCACGGTCGACGTTGTGCAGAAACATAGCAGAGTATGCCAGTACGATCAGCGTCGGCACCAATGCCAGCATCCATTTCTGCCGCACGGTGAACCCATCTGCAAAGTACCTCACGTTGATTGTGATGTGTATTACCAACAGTGCATATGCGCAGAGAAAGAGCGCCTCGCCCACACGCGCAAACTGCGCAAGCTCGTGCGCGTCGACAAAGTGAAAGAATATGACCTCGCCTGCAAAGACGGCCGCATACGACGCGCCCAGTACAAGAAACGACCTGCCAAAGACTCTGGAGTTGCCGTAGTGCCTCGCCGTCACAAGGCAGAACGCCGCGACCGGCAGCGGGGCCAGCACGATTGACAGCCTGATCATCATGCTGTTGTCACCGCCGCCCGCGGCGTGGTGCACCGCCACGGCATGCAGCGCAAACGATCCGCACAGTATTGCAACCGGGACGAGCGCGTCTCTCCTCCTTCCCACAGTTCTTGGCATCATCATTTTGACCGCCTGGCCCTTGTCTGCACTATGGAGTTGAACGCAAAGCTCCTGCTCAGTATGGCGTCGTCAAGCCCGGCGCTCACGTTAATCCACGAGTCGCGCACGTCAAACGCCACCTTGCGCAGCGTGGCGGAGAACTCCTTGACGCTTCTGCCGTCACTTGCCTCTGCGTGGCCCGCCGCGGCCAGCAGTCCGCCGTTCAGCAGATCCCTTATCTTGCTGTAGGTGGACGCCTTTGGCAGCCCGGACACCGATATGACGTCCGGCACGGTCATGGGGCGCCTCATCATGTCAAGTATGGTCCTCTTGGCCGGATCCCCGTATGACTCGAATACGTATCTTGTAACCGTATCGTGCGTTATGTTCAGCGTGGCACCGCCCCCCCCGCCCCTGCTCCCCTTCTCCAGGGACATGATCTTTCTGAACGCCTTGGACTCGACGTTGGCGGCGTGCCTGCCAAAGAACTTGCGCAGCACCAGGTCGAGCTTTGCAAAGTCACCGGCCGCCTCGCGCACGCTCAGGCCGTACATGCCACGGACCTCCCTCTCGACATTCCTGTAGGTCACCTTGCCCAGGTCCCCCTCCAGCACGCTTCGCACGCCGTCCGCGATTATGACGTCAAGCGGATTCATGCGATAAGTCCCACCCGGGCGTTATAAAACATTGCGTGTAGAAATAGTCTATTATTTCCAATTTTTAAGAAACAGATAAATACTGACACGCCCCAGATAACGCATGAGATCGAAGACAGTCCTGATGGCGGGCGTGCTCGCGGTGTTCGTGGCGGGCATGGCCGCGGCGGCAGCGACGACGGCAGCATACTCGTTTGACGGATCGGGGTCGGCGGACGCGTCCGTCCCCCGGTACTCGGAAACGTGCGCGCACGGCCACAACGGCTTTGACTGCAAGCCGCCAAACCATGCCGCGGACATCGCCTCACTCGAGCAGAGGGTGACGCAGCTGGAGCAAGACGTGCAGAGCCTGGGGCGCAGGTGAGCCCCATCCATTTTTTTATCGGGCCTGATGCTGCGGCCGGTGAAGGCCGCGCCGCCACAAGAATGAGCGGATGACGTCACCGAGCGCGCCACCACAAGGCTCCAAAGGACAGGGCAGCCCCGAGGCATAGACGGTAGAACTTGTGCTTGGCCTGCGGCCTCGCGCTTGCATGTAAGGAGGCGGGATGTGCCAAGGACTCCAACCGGCCGAAGCAGGAGGCGCCAAAGAACACGGCAGCCATGTAGCCTGAAACTACCAATCCAGTCCCCTGCGACGGCCAGGAGGCTGCGCGGCCTGCCACCTGGACTCTCGGAGGAGTCGCCCTCAGCCATGGCGCTTGGCGAGTATCACAAAAAAAACAACGCGATTGGCTCTCTTGCAAGGACAGGTCCCTTGAGAGCCCGTGCCTGCCAGCCTGCACTTTCAGACTTTACAGCGGAAGGAAGAACGAGCCCATGCAGTCACGCGACCGTAAGTCTTTTTAGCCCACCCCGTGACGTAGTGTCAACTGTGAATTACAACGTACGCATTACACTAGTGCTGGCATCTGTAATAGTCGCCGTGGCAGCGGCAGCACTCTCAACACCGCTTGATCCTGATGCCGCCGGAACGGCCGCCTACGCCCAGACCCAGGGGCTGACTGAGATAAAGATAGGGGCGCTGCTGGAGTTCGGCCAGAGCTACGACGACACCAGCAGCCTGAAAGCCATGGAGATGTCCGTACAGGACATCAACAGCGATCCCGGCGTAAGCACCGAGTACCACGTGACGCTCGTGCCGCTTGACATCACAAGCTTTGCGGCCGTCGGAGACACGACTGGGATCGCCGGGGTGGTCCAGAACGCGGTCCAGACCCAGGGAATAACCCACTTTGTGGGCCACTCCAGCTTGACTGTCACGCCCGCCAAGCTGGTGCTAGACGAGATACCCGGCGCGACCATCATATCCTACGGGTCGTCGGCCCCGATAATCCCGCTTCCCAGCGGCGCCATCAACCTCGTAAATGCGACCGACAGCCTGTTCAGGCTGATTCCGAGCGACTCGTACCAGGCGGCAAACGTGATCGACCTAGTGCTGAACAAGGACGGCAAGACAAAGGTCGTGATAGTGGTGCGCGAGTCATGGCTTCCGATCGTCAGCTTCCTGATACCGCCGGAGGTCGCCGACTCCTTTGAGCACCGGATAAAATACACGGAGGCCGAAAGGTTCTCCGATCCGGCCGCGGCCGTATCCAGCCACGCGGCCGTTGCGCGGACAGTCGACGGCATCGTGGGCGGCCTCGTAGGTACCGAGGGCGCCGACAAGGTAGCGGTGATGTTCATAGGATTCCCGCTTGACTTTGAATACCACGTGAAAGGCGTGCTGTCGGCAGGCGACGGCCTCGCAAACATACAGGGTGTAAAGTGGTACAGCACGGCCACCATCACCGGCGAGTCCGCCGCGGTGCGGGACGCGGACGTGGCGGAGTTTGCAAAAAAGGTGGAGCTCTCCGGAACCCGCTATACCGTGGAACCCAACCCCGTTAACATCGAACTCTGCAACAGGCTGCTGCAGCAGGGGGTGGTCTGTGACCGGTACGAGTACGGGCCGTTCGCCGCATACGATGCGATACACCTCCTGGTAGACTCCATCATAACGAGCGACGGGCTGGCCGACGACGGCATCCAGGGCAACGAGCGCCTCACCAGGGACCTGGTGCTTGACGTGTCCAAGGGCATAGAGAACCACCACCTGGCCCACGAGGGAAGGCCCATAGGCGACGGCGCGCTGGGACTCTACACGCTCAACGACTATGGCGACCTTGATTATCCCCCCACGTATACGGAGCTAGAGTCCACCACCAACCCCGGCAATCCGTGGGTGCCTGCCACGCCCAAGATATGCCGCTGAAAATCCACTATTGCTTGATGTAACATCAGGATGTTTTAAGTATCCCTTGCATGAACCACTTCCATGACCACAAGGGTTCTGGAGTGCCGCGAGTGCAAGAAGAGGTACGGCACGGAGTTCCGCTACGTGTGCGACGAGTGCTTTGGGCCGCTCGACGTGAGGTACGAGGGGCTGCCGAGGCTCGGGCCAGAGACGTTTGAGGGGCGCGAGCACACGTACTGGAGGTACAGGGAGCTGCTGCCCGTCGAGGACGCGTCACACATCATAAGCATAGGGGCGGGCATGACCCCGCTGATCAAGGCCGACGCGCTGGCCGAGCGGCTGGGCCTCAGGAACGTCTACATAAAAAACGACTCGGTGAACCCGACGTTCTCCTTCAAGGACAGGCCGGCGGGAGTCGCCGTCTCAAAGGCAAAGGAGTTTGGCATGTCCAGGGTAGGGTGCGCCTCGACTGGCAACCTGGCATCGGCTACCGCCGCGCACGCGGCCAGGGGCGGCCTGCCGTGCCACATATTCGCGCCAAGCAACATAGAGATGGCAAAGATCGCCCAGGCGCTCTCCTACGGGGCCGACTACATATCGGTGGACGGCACGTACGACGACGCGAACAGGATAGCGGCCCAGGCCGGGGACAGGCTGGGCATCGGCGTGGTCAACATCAACATGAGATCATACTACGTGGAGGGCTCCAAGACCCTGGCGTACGAGGTGGCCGAGCAGCTCGGCTGGAGTGTGCCGGATAACCTCATCGTTCCGGTCGGAAGCGGGGCCATGCTCAACGCCATATGCAAGGGGTTTGAGGAATTAGAGTCCGCGTCGCTCGTGCCGGGCGGGGACGTGCGGGACATGAGGATGCACGCGGCACAGCCGACGGGGTGCGCGCCAGTGGTCGACGCGTTTGCAAACAACCGCGACATAGTCGCGCCAGTCGAGTCCCCCGACACCATAGCAAAGAGCCTGGCGATAGGCGACCCGGGCGACGGCAGGTACGTCCTCAAGCGGCTAAAGCAGTACGACGGCACCGCGGTGGAGACGTCAGACGACGAGATCATAGACGCCATACTGCTGCTTGCGAGGACGGAGGGCATATTCACGGAGCCGGCCGGCGGGGTGGCAGTCGCCACGCTGCAGAAGATGGCGGAGCAAAAAACGATTGATCCAGGCGACTCCGTGGTGTGCTATGTGACCGGCAACGGGCTCAAGGCGACTGAGGCCGTAATGCGGTCGCTCAGAAAGCCCGAGACCGTAAAGGCCGACGCGCAGGCCATAATAGCGGAGGTCGCAGGCAGGTAATGGCGTCCGAACCTGTGGCGACGGCCATAACGTTCGTGATACCGTCCGTGCTGAACCCGGGCGGGGGCGGCGAGCAGAGGATTGACATGAATGTAGCGTCGCTTGCCGACGCGTTCGCGAAAGCGGTAGAGGCCAAGGGCCCCGACTTTGCAAGGCGCGTCATGGAGCCTGACGGCAAGACGCCGCGGCAGCTGATCAACGTGTACATCGACGGCAAGAACGCAAAGTTCTCCGGCGGCATGGACGCCAAGCTCGGCGACGGCAACGAGGTGTACATCCTGCCGGCCGTCGCGGGTGGCAGCGGCGTTGAGAATAGTGGTGGCAGCACCGCGGCCGCGCAGGCGACCGTATCAGAGGGGCTGACCCCGCGGGAGCTGGAACGCTTCTCACGCCAGGTGATGCTCGAGGAGATAGGATACAACGGGCAGATAAAGCTGAGGCAGGCCAAGATATGCATAGTCGGATCCGGCGGGCTGGGGAACCCCATCGCCACCAGGCTGGCCGCCATGGGCGCGGGGGCGCTCAGGATAATCGACCGCGACACGATAGAGCTTACAAACCTGCACAGGCAGACCCTGTTTGACGAGGACGACGTGGGGCAGGTAAAGGTGGAGGTCGCCGCGCGCAAGCTGCGCAAGCTAGCCCCCCACTGCGAGATCGAGCCGGTCCCCATGTCCATAGGCGCGGCCAACGCGGCCGACGCCGTGGAGGGGTGCGACGTGGTGGTCGACGCGCTCGACAGCGTGGACGCCAGGTACGCGCTGAACGCGGCGTGCGTCAGGCTGGGCATACCGTTCGTTACGGGTGCGGCAGTCGGAGTCTCGGGGCAGGTGTTTACCGTCATGCCCGGAAGCTCGGCGTGCTACCACTGTATATTTCCCGACCTGGACGAGGACTCGATGCCGACCTGCAGCGTGGAGGGGGTACATCCGTCGATACTCTCGATTGTCGGCGGCATAGAGGTGGCAGAGGCAGTAAAGGTGGTCCTGGGCAGGGGGCCGTCGCTCTCAGAGCGGATACTGCACATAGACTTGGAGGAGATGGAGTTCCACAAGACCCGGACGTTCAGGGCGCCGGAGTGCCCCGTGTGCGGCGACGGCAGCGGAGGGACAGACCAGGGCACGCCGGAGCAGCAGCAGCAGCAGAAAAAAGATCCCAACGGCCTCGTACTCGAGGAGCTGTGCGGCCGCAACAGGGGCAAGCGCACGTTTGCAATAACGCCGCCTGCCGCGCTCGACGTGGACCTTGGCGCCGTATCCGACGCGGCGCGCCAGAACGGGTTCACCGTCGAAAACCAGGGGGACCTGGGGCTGTCGCTGCGCACAAACGAGATGTCCGTCAGCATAACGAAAAAGGGCTCGGCCGTCGTGGTCGGGACGGACGACGAGGCGGGGGCCGCCAAGCTGTACGGCGAGCTGCTCGGACGCGGCGGCCGTCGTAAAGACCGGTAGGCGGCCGCGCCACCGGCGCAGGACGGCGCGCATGACCTGCGCGCGCGTCACAGCAGGAACTCGGCCGCGTTCCTGCCCTCCTCCGTAAGCGAGACCCACCTGGTCCTGCCGACCTTTTCCACGTGCAGAAAGTTCCAGTCGTCCGTAAGCGGCTCCACGATATTCTTTGCCAGGCTTGCAAACCTCGCCGACTCCCTGTTCTCCTCGCGCGAGTTTACCGTAATTATCCCGAGCTCCTCGGCCCTCTCGGCCATCTCGCCCTTTCTGATGCGGCCCCCCTCAGCCGTACTGACTATCGCAAGAGCCCTTACGAGCTCCTGCCGCGGCGTCTGTATCCTGTACTTGGGAAGCGTGGTAATGCACTTGAGGCCCCTTGACATCTGCTCGGGCTCCCGCCTTGAGGACTCGGCAGACGACGTATACTCCTCGGGCTCCGCATAGTACGGCGTCAGGCTTGCAGTGTCGTTCCACATCATGCACGCCATCATGCACGCTATGGACTGTATCTTGGAGCCTGACGAGACGTTTACGTATATGTCGTTGCCGCTGCCGCCGTCCCCCTTCGCCCCGCCTTCCGCGCCCCCCGCTATTATCCCGCGGACGGCCTTTAGCATGCCAAAGAGGTTCTTCCGGTCGGCGTACTCGACCCTTACCTCTATCCCCTCTTTTCCGAGCCGCTCCCTGATCTCGGCCTCGAAGGGCTCCGCCTTGTCCTCGGAGCGGTTGCTGTGCACGAGCAGCCACACCGCGTCGGCCCTCAGGCGTATCGCGGGCAGCACTATCCTGTCGACCTCGAACCCCAAGGGGGCTATGTGCACGCGCAGCTTTGACTTTGTCTCCATACTGTGCAGGTTATACATAGTATACATAATTTAAAACTAGCCGGCATGTGCGGCGACGCAGTACGGGCCGCCGCCGCGGCGCCGTCAAAAATGAACATTTTTTACCCTCGGACAACGGCGCGTTTTAGAAGGTTTATAAGCGAAATTACGGTATTAGACTTGAGGATGTCAGAGACCATAAAGCGCAGATCTGACGGCTTATCACGCAGGGATTTTCTTAAACTCATAGGCGCCGCCGGGACCGGGCTCGCGTTCGCGCCGTTCGTGCCGTTTGGCAACTTTATGCCCAACCCCAACCAGGCCTCGCTTGAGAAGGTGCCGGCCATGCTGCCTGACGGCACCCAGGCAAACATCAACACGTTCCCGGTGAACCACGCGGAGGTGATTACGTACCCGGCGACCGGCGACCCCGCCCTGGACGCGGAGGCGTTCCGCAAGTGGCAGCTCATAAGGCTGCCCGCGGAGATGGGCGGCGAGAGCAGCGACGTCTCGGCGCTGCGGGCGTTCAGCATGATATGCCTGCACCTGTGGTGTTTGTGGAAATACTGGCCCGACGACGGCAGGAAGAGGGGCGAGTGCCCGTGCCACGGGAGCATGTACGACGCGTCGACTGGAATCGCGTACATAGGGCCCGCCTCCGTGCAGGCCTCGCCGTCAAACACGCTGCCAAAGCTCACACTCGAGCTGGACGCCGACGGGCTCGTGTACATACTTCCCCCCAAGTTTACCGCCAGCGAGAACGGAGTAGTAGGATATGGCCGCTTCGCCTGAGGGTGTGACGCTCTTCCCGAGGCGGACGGGCGCCGTCGCCTTCTTCTACTGGCTGTGGGAGGGCGTGGACCGCACCATATTCACCGCGATAAAGTTCTCCTTTCCCGCCAGGTTTGTCAGCCCGTTCGGGTTCCTCGGGATGCTCACGTTCATCGTGTTCATCATACTGGGCGTCTCGGGCGCCCTGCTGATGTTCTACTACCAGCCGATACTGGACAGGGCGTGGGACAGCGTCCAGTTCATAAACGACGAGGTCCCCTTCGGGTTCCACATAAGGAACATACACTACCACGGCTCGAACGCCATGGTGCTGCTTGCGGTCCTGCACATGTACTACCAGTACTTTAGCGGCCGCTACAAGATAAGGAACGAGGTGCTCTGGATGACCGGCGTCATACTGGGCGTGGTCACGATACTGGAGGCGTTCACGGGATATGACGTGATATTCAGCGAGAGGGCGGAGCTTGCGATCAGCATCGCGGCCTCGCTGACCACCTCGATACCCGTGGTGGGGCCGCTGATACGCGACGCCGCGCTCGGCAGCGGGTTCTCGGACTTTGTGCTGCGGTTCTACGCGCAGCACGTGTTCATCCTACCCGTGGTCATGCTCGGGCTGATGGCGGTCCACTTTCCGAGGTTTTTGGTGTTCGACGTGCCGATGGTCATGGCAATAGGCGGGGCCATACTGATTACCGGCGGCGTGTTCCCGATAGACCTGGGATTCAAGTTCCAGCCCGACGTGCCGCCCGGCGTGACGGTCCCCGAGTGGTACCTGACTGGGATATACGCGTTCATGCGCACCCAGTACGACAAGTTCGTGACGGGGCTGCTGTGGCCGCTGCTGTTCATAATATCGTTCGTGCTGATACCGTTCATAGACAGGTACAAAAAGTTCTCGTGGCGTGACCGCCCGATAATAACCGCGTTCGGCATCACCAGTTTGGCCCAGATAATGGTTACGACGTACTGGGGGTTCTACATCACGCCGGACGTGTCGATCCCGCTGGTGGAGAGGCTGGTCATAGACCCGATCTTCTTCTACGGCACGATGATACTGCTCGTGCCGCTCGGCTTCGGGTTCACGTACATGATGATAAAGCTCGCAAACGAGGCCGAGCGAAAGTCAAAGCTCGCAAAGAGCTCGGGCCCGCAAAAGGTGGCCACCATAAGCCTGTCAGAAAAGTGGATCAACTGGGTGCTGGTGGCCCTGCTCGCGTTCCAGGTGTTCCTCAACATTGCGGCGTACAACGCGGCTTTGACGGGCATGAACAACATCTCGCTCTTCTTTATCGGGCTGATACTCATCGTGTTTGCCGGGTTCTTCCACGTGTACAGGTACGGGATGAGCCAGGAGAAGGTGGCGCCCCCGCCGATGCCGACCCCGGTGCCCGAGGCGGCGCCGCAGCTCGGGGCGCCCGCGGGCGCGGCCGAGTTGGAGGCAGGGGGCGGAGGCGATGCCGGAAAGCTCGACTCGGAGCCGCAGAAAAAGAAGGAGCTGGAGGCCCCGCCGGAGATACCCGCGGCCGGCGCGTCATCGACAACAACGACAACGTCTACAACGGCTGCGGAGGCGCCGACATCGGCCAAAAATGCCGAACCGGATGCCGCGGCGACGCAAAAGGCCAAAAAGGAATAGCCGCGCAAGCACCTAGGAGGCGGCGGCCTCGTACCGCGCAAAGACGATGCAGCTGTCAATCTCCTTGTGCTGCTCTATTGCCGACGCCCTGAACTTTACCTCGTGTTCGGACTCGGGTACAAACCCGATTGCGGCCGTAAACTCGGCCCTGCGGCCCCCCTCCTTCATAGTATCCCTGCTGATGAACAGCCTGGCCACGTTCTGGGATATTGGCTTACCGTTTGAGGACTTGTACGTGATGTGCTCGTTAGAGTCCGATATCTGGGCGCTGACGACCACCCCGTCGTACTTGCCGGGGTACGAGACCGTAATGACGCCCCTGATCTCCGCGTTGGGCCGTATCTCCACGGGGTCGATCTCCAGGGATATGTCGCCCATGGGCGTCACCTGACGCCTCCAAATAATAACCATCCATGTGGCGCGTCGTTGACGACCGCAGGAGATCCGGCCTGGGGCCCGCCACATCCCAAAATCAAGCTTTAATTGTGAGTGGATGGGACTCCGCCCATGTCAGACGACAACGGATCCGGCGCCGCAACCAAGGAGTGGGACCAGCTGTGGGGCGAGTATTCAAGGTCCCTTGAGAACTGGAAGAGCATGTACGAGCAGGCCCAGGCCGCAAGCGCCGAGATGCAGTCCAGGTTCAACGACGTCTGGAAAAAGACTACCGTGGATACCAGCTCCGACACGATGAAGCTCTTTGCAGAGAACTGGCAGGACGCCATGCGCGACGCGGGCATAAAGTCGTTCAGGGAGTTCAGCGAGGGGTGGCAGAGGGCCCTCAGCGAGTCCGGAACCGGCGGGTTTGCGCAGTTTGCAGAGAACTGGCAAAAGTCCCTGGGCACGACGGGCCTGGAGCAGATGAACTCGTACGGCGAGATGCTCAAGAGGTTTGCAGAGACCTGGAACGCGATGTGGCCCAAGAGCAGCTACTTGAGACAAGATTAAAAACACCATTATTGTAAGCCCGCCGTGAGCGAAGAGCCGACGGAGTGTCACATACCGCTTGAGAGTTTTGAGGACCTGGCAAGGCTTGCATGCTCGTACCAGGCCCATCCGAGGAGGATCTTTAGTTTTGTAAGAGACGGTGGTGGCGACGAAAGCGGGGGCGATGCGGATGGCAATGATGGTGGTGACGGCAGCGGCGGGGAAGGCACCCGCGTCGCGGCGACCGCGTTCAACTTGGCAAACACCCTCGCAGTCATGTACGCCCCGCTTCCCAAAAACGGCAGGTACGTGTCATATGTAATCGACGGCGGAAGGGAGTGCACCGACGTGGTGGACGCGGCGTCAAACGCCGCAAGCTACGCGCCCATAATACACGTAAACAGCGAGCCGTGCCTGACGCACATGGAGACGGGCCTGCCGGCAGACGACATACCCGACGTGCTCCACCCGATAGAGCTTGCGGACCTGGGCAGCCTGGCAAGGCTCACGTACGATCCGGACTTTCCAGACGAGCCGGACCCCGTCATATACGCGGTGCCGGTGGGCGGGCTGTGGGCCCTGGGATACGTGACGGCCTACGACATGGAGGAGCCACACTACGTGTTCTACCACGTGATGCGCGACGCAAAGCCCGACAAGCCGTTTCTGAGGTACGGGCACGACAAGGCACAGGAGCCCGAGCTGTCCGACAGGATAGAGCACGGGTACGTGTACATGCCGATAGTGACCGTCAGGGACCAGCACCCCATCTTCGGCTTTGACGCGCACCACCGGTGACCGCTGCCGCCGCTGCCTACGACGGCGCGGCCAGGTCCCGGATGCGGTCCTCGGACTCTGATATCATGCGCTGCAGGGTTCGCACGTACACGTCCGCCGCGCGGGCCATCTCCACTGCATGCGTCTTCCCCCCGCCGTGCCGGACCACTGCAAAGCAGAACGCCCTCACGTCTTTGGCCGACGCGGCCGGCTCGCCGCTGCGGCGCCTCTTGTCATTTATCATGTCAAGGAATACGGGCAGCCGCCTCCTGACCTCTACTGACAGCTCGTCGCGCGAGCGCAGCCTGCCGCGCGTTGTGAGCCCCGCCGTGTCAACCTCATACGAGGGGTCGTCTGCATACCCGTCCGATGTGCTGATCATTATTTGCACTCCGGGGGCCCGCCCGTGCATCCGCACCATGCGGCGCGCCGCCCCCACGGCGCGCGTATACGCCGCGGAGTGCCACGGGCCCGAGTGCTGCGCGTCGTACCATTTTAGGAACTCGGAGGCGAGCGCGTCCCGTCCCCCCCTCTTACGTATGGCGGCCTCAAAGGAGTCGCGCGAAACGGGCCTTCCCATGCACGGCAGCAGTCCAAAGTCGGTGCCCGCAGTATGGAATATGCCGTCGACCGCGGCGTTAGCTGCCCTCAGGTACTGCTCAAAGTGGTGCCCGGTGGAGTACGGATCCGGGTTGTGCAACCGGATCTGTTTGGCGCGCATGCGGCATTCCTGCATTGCGTCGGACTGGGTCGCGTGCACGACCATATGATGCGGCGGGCACGTATATGGATATCCGTCAGTGCCCGCGAGCTTGCTCCCACTGCCTGTTGTATTCGGCAAGCAGCCCGGCCTGCACGCGCCTGAAGGCGCGCCCCTGGGACGCGGCGGATATCACGGCCGCTTTCGCGTGCTGCACGGCGCTCTCCGAGCAGGCGTCCTGCCATTTTTCGGCCCAGTACAGGCCGGCCCCCTTGAGCAGTTCCGTGTCCAGGTCGACTGCCCGGCGGCACAGTTCAAGGTAGGATGCCGTCGCGTGTATCGCAGATTTCTGCAGGACGGCCGCCGACTCGGTCCAGCCCGCCAGGGCCGCATGGTACAGGTTCCACGAATGCTCAAGGTCCGGGGCGATGGAGAACGGCAGCTGCGGCGCGGTTGTCGCATCGATAGTGACGGCCGCGGCGGCGCCCTGCCGTACTGGTGCTGGCGATGGCTTTTTGCCCGAGGATTTCTTTTCCTTTTTGCCGCCCTTTTTCTTCTTGTCGCCGGCCATTGCCCGTGGTGCCACATACAGAACCTTAAACGTTTCTTGCGGTGCGCACTGCCGCCGGCTGCGGTGATATCATACGTGCCGAATGGCCCTGCAAGGAACGACACTTATGGAAGACGCGGACATGTCCTGCATGGACGGCGATGGCGACGCGGACATAGAGAAGGGCAGGCGGTTTCTGGAACTCATAGACAAACAAAGCACGCTGCAGCAGGCCATTGCGTCAAAACTGACGCGCCTGATAACAGAGCACGGCTGGGACTCGGATGCTATGCGCGCTGAACTGGCAGATCTGGTCAAGGAGCACTCGCAGGTCACCGGGGAGATAAACGGGCTGGACACAGGCGCGTGAGCCGGGCGCCGCCGTGTGAAAGCGCGGACGAGCCGGGCGCACGTGCTCCGAGTGGCGCAGCGGTGGCGGCAAGATCCCCGCGCATTACAGGCAGTCGTCTGGCAACCACGAGATGAGAATCCAGGTGCCGGCCCGCTAGAAGAATATGGCCGAACATCAGAGGGCCGAGTCGACCATCAGCGCTATGAACAGCACCGCCAGGTACGGGCTTGAGAACTTGAAGAGCGTCCACGACGCCCTCTCCATGGGTTTCGCAATCACCCACGCGGACAGTACGATCATCAGAGCCCCGGAGGCCACCGCCGTCCACAGGTATGCTGGCCCCACCATGGCCGTGCCGTCCTCCATTGCAAGGAAGAACGGCGCTATCGAAAACGCCACCATCACGACCGTAGACAGAGCAATCGCCCTTGCAGACGTCCTCTCCGACTGCACCGCGGTCAGCATCGGGACGTCCACCCTGTTGTAGTCCTCCTTGAAGTGCAGGGTTAGCGCCCAGATGTGCATGGGTATCCATATGAACACGAGGCCCGCCATCGCCAGCCCCATGGTCCACAGGTCCGACGTCGTAACGGCCACCCAGCCTATCATGGGCGGGGCCCCGCCGCACAACCCGCCGAGTATGATATTGGTGCGGGACGTGCGCTTTAGCGCGTAAGAGTATACCAGCACGTTGTTGAGCAGGCCGAACGCGATGAACCCCGCGGCCCACATCCCCTGCTCTGCAGTAGTGGTGAGCGAGATCGCCCCGGCCAGCACTAGGGACGCGGCAGCCAGAACGAGCCCAAAGTTCCTAGCCTTTGTGGCCGGGTGTATCCTCTTTGAGGGGAGCGGCCTGCCCTTTGTGCGCTCCATTATGGCGTCGATGTCCCTGTCGTGGTAGTTTGTAAGCGTGTTTGCAGCAGCCGACCCGGCGGCAACGGAGAACAGCACCAGAGCCCAGGTGGCGGGTGAGACCTCCACGCCGTATATGTTGGATGCAGTCAGCGTGGCCCCGAAGGCGGTAAACACCAAAAGGTACCATATCTTGGGCTTTGTAAGCTCATAGTATACGGCCACCCTGGACTGTGACTTTTCGTGCTGCTGCATGGCTGTCAGTCATCCCCGGAGCCGCTTCTCATATATGGCATTGCCTTTGCGCGCGACTTCATCTCCACAAAGGACTCGGAGGACAGCACCCCGTCGATGCGTCCTATCCTTTCTGACACGACCTTGTGCATCTGGTCAAGCGACTCGGAGTACATCGTGACGAGCATGTCGAACCTGCCTGTTACCTCCGAGACCGCGGAGACGCCGTCTATCCTGAACAGCTCGTCTATTATGTGGTCGCGGCGGTTCGTGTCCATCTTTATGCCGGTCACCGCCTTGACGCCGTACCCGAGGGCCTCGCCGTTGACCTTTATTGTATACCCCTCGATCAGGCGGTTCCTGACAAGCCGCTTTATCCTGGAATACACCACCGACGGGTTTGCGCCTATCCTTTCTGAGAGGCGCGGCACGGAGACGGACGAGTCCTCTGAGAGCTCCCTGAGTATGGAGACGTCCAGCTCGTCGACCCCTGCGCCCGGCATGAGTCCGTGTGCGCCGTGGTTCTTATAAAGTTAAGAGGGCGCGCGGCGCTGTCCAACTTTCCCCGCAAAAGTCACGGCGCTGTCCAACTCTTGCAGGTTCCGCCCTGATTTTGTGGACATTTAGAGGGGCCTTGGGCGGCGGGCGGGCCCGTTTCTGCCGCAATTGTGGCATGCCCGGCGGCGGATCCCCGGTTTTTGGCTGCGCGCGACGAGTTA
>JAJEHG010000017.1 GCA_022823825.1 Nitrosopumilaceae archaeon
GTGAAACGCGCATTTTGGAGCTTGATTTCATCAAAGTCACTCGTAATCGCGCCCCGCCAATCGATTATTCATCCAGAATCCTGCAAAAATGGACGCGCAGGATGGCATAATGCACGATCACCCGATAATGCAGAGGAACCGCATGGTGCCGCGAAGAATCATTTATAGTCACGCGGCGCACGTGGCAGTCATGGCGGAACCAGGCGGGCCGGTCAGGGACATTGTAATAGACGGTGACACCACCATAGAGGGGGTATTTGCAGAGATGTCCCGGTCCGGCGGGTTTGAGGCAAAGAACATGCACGACGGGCTGGAGATCATGTCAGACATGATATCGGACGGAGAATGCCTGAGGTTCTGTTCGTTTGTGGGCGCCATAGTATCTACGGGGCTACGCGGCATAATCAAGGACATGGCAAGAAACGGCTGGTTTGACGTGATGATGACCACGTGCGGCGCACTGGACCACGACATTGCAAAACACTTTGCAGAATACAGGGAGGGATCGTTTACCATGGACGACTCGGAGCTTGCGCGCGAGGACATGCACAGACTCGGAAGCGTGATCGTGCCGCTTGAGAGTTACGGGCCGCTCATCGAGGAAAAGATGCAGGCGTTCCTGGCAGAGGAGTACGACAACGGCCAGAGGACAATGACCACGTCGGACATATGCAGGATGATAGGGAAGCATCTGGGCGAAGACTCGTTTCTTTACTGGGCCGCCAAGAATGGGACCGACGTGGTAGTTCCCGGCATAATGGACGGCGCGGTGGGCAGCCAAATCTGGATGTTTGCGCAAAGCCATCCGGACTTTAGGCTCGACGTAATAGGTGACTCGATCCGGCTCTCAGACCACATATTCAAGGCCAAAAAATCTGGCGCCCTCATGATAGGGGGCGGGATCTCAAAGCACCACACGCTGTGGTGGAACCAGTACAGGGACGGACTGGACTATGCGCTTTACATCACTACGGCCCAGGAGTTTGACGGAAGTCTGAGCGGCGCGCTGGTCAGAGAGGCCATATCGTGGGGAAAGGTGACCCAGAACGCAAGGCAGGCCACGCTCCACGCAGAGGCCACGACCGTCATGCCGTTTCTTTACGCGGCCCTGCTTGCAAGGCTAAAAAAGTAGGCACCTGCAGGGCGCGTGCGGCGCGGCGTGCATTCATAGTGCAGGGCGCGGGTTTGTGCAGGATGCCGCTCAGGGCACGCCGCATGCCCTTGCGCATCACCCGCAGTCGATAATCTCAACTGAGGGGCTGCACATGTCGTTGAATCTGTATATGTCGTCCAAAAGATCGAGGCAGAGTTCGGGATCCAGGGTCCCGTGATACGTGTCGAGTCCACGAAGAATCTCCATGTGGGACAGTCCACACGAATCGACGGAGAGTGCAAGTATTACGGCAACGGATGCGACAAGCACTGCAACCAGTAAGACGGCATGCCGGACACTAACGCTTGGAAATGTCAATTTCCATTGTGGAAACGTTGCGATGCTTGCCGTCGTTTGATATGAGTGAATCAGAAGAGATTCTCACGTCGCTTATCGCGTATCCCACAGTGTCCATTCGTTTGATAATCATCTGTGAGACATCCACTGCGTTGGTAATTTTTTTGCCTCTTGCCTTTATTGTCACCGTGTCCTGGTTTGCAAGCTGAGTAAGTGTGGCAGAGACATAGGTCATTATGGGTTTGCTGCCCACAAATATGACGTCCCTCATTGAAGAGGATTCGGGGCTAGGAGCAGCTGCGGTATCGGGGCTAGGAGCAGTATCGGGGCTAGGAGCAGTATCGGGGCTAGGAGCAGTATCGGGGCTAGGAGCAGTATCGGGGCTAGGAGCAGCTGCGGTATCGGGGCTAGGAGCAGCTGCGGTATCGGGGCTAGGAGCGGTATCGGGGCTAGGAGCGGTATCGGGGCTAGGAGCGGTATCAGGTTTGGCAACGCTGTCAGTGTCATCGCAGCACGCGCACGAGTCGTCGGCGCACGTGTGGTCGTCGCCGTGGGTGTGGACCTTGCCTTCCGCGGCAGCAGTATCATCATCATCGCAGCACGCGCACGAGTCGTCGGCGCACGTGTGGTCGTCGCCGTGGGTGTGGACCTGTGACGACGCAGATATTGGTGGAACGTCACCAGAGCCGCAGGTACACTCAGAGTCGTGTCCAGCATGCGGCACATCATTTGTCGAACCAATCCCAGAAGGCGTGTCAGGCGTGCTCGGATTGGCAGGTATCTCAGACTGTATTTTAGAGGTAAATTCAGACAATATTTCTTCGGCATCAGTGGACTTCTTCTCACCGTACATGTTCTGCACTCGTAACGCTTTATTATTAACTTTTATTTAACAATTTAGCCGCGTTTCAGCTAGATAGTCGTCAAAGAGGGCCTCCAACTCCCCATCATCAGAACACTTGGAAATTTTCTCAACAAGACCGGGATCCTCTATCTCATAGCAATTCAGCACATCCTGGGAGTCCTTAAAGACCAGCATGGCCTTGCCTTTGAAGATGCAGTGGTAGAGTCGCTCCGGCTTCATCGCTTCGGGTCGGAACTTTATTCCAGTCTCACTGGCATAGACGGGAGATGTCATAAGATGTATGGGACCTCTTCAAATTTGAACCTCGCGGTACGACTGCATCCACACACACCTCACAGGAGCGACGTAACTGGCATGCAGGTTCCCATCATCACCACCACCACCGCCCGAGTACGACGGGGGTATGAATGCCTTCAAGAGGCCGTGACGTCACGGGAGGGCATCAGAAACGTCGCAGATGGTGGGGGCAGGCGACAGTCAATTTGCTTCCAGCCTGCAATGCATGCGGTGATGGTTGCACACCACGGGTCAGGCCAGACATGCAGAAAAATAATAACAGGCACGGCATCACAATCCCATGGCAGTCCGAGTAATCATGCATGTGGACTTTGATTATTTTTACGCCCAGTGCGAGGAGATACGAAACCCCATCATGAGGACGAAGCCCGTTTGCGTCTGCGTCTACTCTGACAGGGGGGGTGACAGTGGGGCCATTGCAACGGCAAACTATATTGCAAGAAAATATGGGGTAAAGTCAGGAATGCCCATATCCTTTGCAAAGAGGAAGCTTGCAGGCGCGGACGACGCAGAGTTTATCCCAGTCGATTTCAAGTACTACTCCCAGGTCTCCGAGGAATCTATGGAGGAGATTTCCAAGTTTGCAGACGTCTTCGAGTACGTCGGCCGCGACGAGGCATACCTTGACGTAGGAGCGAGGACTGAATTCGACTTTGACGCGGCCGCAAGGCTGGGCCAGCAGATCAAAAACTCAGTAAGGACAAAGACCAAGATAGGGTGTTCCATAGGCATATCGCCAAACCGCATGATCTCAAAGATTGCGTCGGACTACAAAAAACCCGACGGCCTCACCATAGTGAGGCCCGACAGCGTAGACTCGTTCCTAGAGCCTCTTAAGATCGTAAAGATACCGGGAATTGGAAAAAAGACCGAACAGAAGCTTTCCAAAATGGGCCTCAAAACCATTAGCGACCTGAAAAGCGCCGATCTGTTCCTGCTGACAAAGGAGTTTGGCAGGAAGAGCGGCACGTACATCTACAATGCCGCAAGGGGCGTCGACGAGGAACCGGTAAAGGAGAGGGCGCCCCGCATACAGTACAGCCGCATAGTCACATTGAGCGAGGACTCCGGAAGCTACGAGTTTCTAAAGGAGAACCTGACGAGAATCTGCTCGGATGTGCACGGCACGGTAATGGAAAACAGGCAGATGTTCAAAGTGGTGGGAGTCCAGTTTGTCAAGTCCGATCTCAGCATCATGTCAAGGTCAAGGACCCTCAAGAGTCCCACTGCAAGCGCGTACGAGCTGCAGAAAAATGCAGAGTACCTGCTTGCAGAGACTCTGAAGTCCCAGGGTGCAAACATGTCGGTGCGCAGGCTCGGGGTCATGGTAACAGAGCTCTCAGACGCGCGCGGTCAGAGCGACATCACCAGCTTCTTCAAGCCGTGATTGCAGGATGCGACCCGGGCAGAACGCGTTGCGCGCGGCAACCGCCGGTGGCAATGGCAGTGTGAAGAACTCGCGACTGGCAGCATACGTTGTCTGCGGCAGGTTCTGCGGCCACTAATCCTCCCCACCGGCGCCGACGCCGCGGCCCGCAGGGCCCGCCCTGGACTCAGCCGCCTCCTGCCTCCTGAGCCGCCGCGACTCTATTGCAATCACCACGAGTATGAATCCAAAGAGCCAGGGCAGGAACATTATCTCGCCGGCAATCTTGTGGTACTCCTCCCATGCCACGGGATCGGCCGTGACCTTTAGCGCGTACCACGACAGGGAGAATATGCGTATCATGTTCACCACAATGGTGCCAGCAATGCCAATCCCAAAGTACGCCAGCTTGCGGCCACGGGGAATGTTCATTTTCAGCATGAACGCGCCGATTACAAGCGAGAATATGACCACACTGTGAACCCCTGCCGACGGCCAGAACACGCGTAGCGCGATCGAGCCGTGGTCGCCCCTCAGAAGCATCAGGTTGTCGCGTGCAATCGCGGTGCCGAGATCAAGCGCCTCGACAAGCCAGACGTTTGCCTGGACCAGATATGGCACGACGTACTGCAGCGGGCCCAGCGTGTCGTACGGAAAGAATGCGTCAAGTGACAGTATTATCGCGGTGCCGGTCAGAAATATCGGGCCCGCCGGCGCGATTCTAAACCACCTCCTGCCAAATATCACATGCAGTGCGGCCACCATAAACACGGCCATTATCACAAAGTCCCACATCCACGTCCACGAGTATACGAGCTGGACATCAAACTGGGACGAGGCCGCGGTTATCTGATCCCGCAACCCGTTTTCGAGCAGATACAGATATGCGATTGTCGCGGCCGCAAGGGGTGCGGCTGCGACAAGCCGCCTTTCAGAAACCGCAAGCTTGAGGCCCGCCAACTCGGCCACCACGAATATCAGCGCGAACAAGTATCCGCCCCGCCCCTCGTTCCAGCTCCATGTTATGGATTCGGGGTATGCGGCGACTGCAAAGAGTACCGGTCCCGACACGATCAATATCGCGGCCGCAAGCTTCAGGTTCCAAGCCATGTGGAACCGTCCCGTGCGGTCACATAAATAGATCAAAAACCGGCACGGCAGGCCGGCGCCCTGCGCGCCCATACCGGCAGCAAGAAACGCACGCGGAGGTGCGATCCGTTATTCCGACTCTTCTTCTGCCGCCAATTCCTCTGACACGTCATAGTCGGGAGCCCGGCGCCCCGGCCTGACAGGAACATAGAGATGCGTCACAACGTACTGTGGGCGCAGCTACAAGATATGCGCCGTGATTAGAAAAAGTTGTCAATTTGATCAAAATATAGTCACGCGTTGGGCCGTATGCGACACTCGGCCGAGAACGACCGGTGGGTGGCGGCAAGGGTCAGGGCCAGAATACAGGCAGAGGCGATCCGAAGCGGCAGCTCGTACTCTGTAAGGAACGCCGTGGCAGTTGCTCCCGCCGCCCCAAAGGTGGAGATTACGGCGAAACCTACCGGCCCGCAGCTGCAGGCTCCCGCGGCCGTGCCCAGCGCGGAACCCGCTATTCCACCGCCCATCTTCCGCCCCGGACTGTTCAGCATGACAACGCGGTACACGTTTGCAGGGATTGCTATCGCGGACATTACGGCGATCAGTATTATCAGTGCCAGTCCCAGCTCGCTGTCCCTTGGGACGTGCCCGACAAGATAGGGTTCCAGAAAGATGTACTCGGACATGAACAACAGGGCGAACGTCAGGACGGCAAATACCGCGGCCGCCATTACAGAAAACCTTGCGTCAGAAAACACCAGGCGCAACATGACAGGTCATCAGCTCAGCGAGTTTATCACCTGAATGAAGGTGCCATACGGCTGCGCCCCGGGGATCATCACAGTATCCCCGCTGCCGCCCACTATAAAGAACGTCGGGGTCGCCTCCACGCCGTGTCCTGCCCCCGTCTGGGTGTTAAATGAGACGCGCTCGGCGTATTTTTTAGACGACACACACTCGTTGAAAGCGTCAATGTCAAGGCCAACCGCCACCGCAAAACCCCTCAGGTTTGCCGGCGAGGCCCATCCCCCGTCTATCCGGCTCTGCTGTGATTCGTACAGCATGTCGTGGTATTCCCAGTACATTCCCTGATCGCCGGCGCAGTGGGAGGCCTGCGCCGCGCCAGGCGAGTCCTTTCCTAGAAACGCAAAGTCCACATACACCAGCTTGGCCTTGCCTGTCGATATGAAGTCATCCACCAGAGGCGGCAGAGTCTGGCTGTGCCATATCTCGCAAAAGTGGCACTGGTAATCCCCAAACTCCACTATTGTGACCGGCGCAGACGGGTCGCCCAGAACCGGCGAGCCGTTGCTTGTGTCGATGCCGCCGTATACCCTGTCCGGGTAGGGCGCCGCGGCGGTGCCGTCTCCTGCCACGTCCGCGGCGGGCGCCGTGCCAGACTCCATCGCTATAGAGGCGGCAACGGCGACTATCGCGGCGGCAACTATCACTGCGCCAATCACAGGAGCCTTCTTTCTTGCCATGCGCGTGATACCTGCGCGTTCTTATAAAAAGACTTGTCGCAAAGCAGATGCGTCCGTTCAATCTTTCCCACATCAAACTCCAGCATGCAGTCCGCCGACTGTAGCGCGCACGCACACCCGGGTGCCGCAGGAGGCGCCACCGTGCGCGTGCAGACGTGGCAAAATCAGACGCTCAGAATCCCTACT
The DNA here is from genome assembly GCA_022823825.1 of Nitrosopumilaceae archaeon. GTDB lineage: Archaea > Thermoproteota > Nitrososphaeria > Nitrososphaerales > Nitrosopumilaceae > Nitrosopumilus. The sequence goes on from JAJEHG010000017.1 coordinate 6,738, forward strand.
TGCGCCTGAAGAGTCCCAAAATCTTTGAGAGGGCGGTGTCAAGAGGGCAGGAATCGCAAGAGAGGTCTCCCGTACCCACGTCACTGCGGCCTTTACCGCACCGGCCAGACGCGTACGACGAGCCCCCGAGGTGCATCTCGTACTGCTTGCGCGAATCAAAGACCCGATCGCACGATTCGCAGTATACCTTGGATGTTCCCCTGTTCTCTGACTCTGGCATACATGATATGCGGCGTCGTCGTTTATAAAAGTCAGTCCGTCACGGCGGCAGCAGCAGCAGCAACAAAGCTGCGCGTTACTCGGGCACTTGCACAGGTCAGAGCGCCGCAGGCTCCCGGTACGGAGGAGGCACGCCAGACCCCCGCGCGGACTAAAAGTAGTGTATACGCATATGGACGTTCAGCTCCATCTCGTATCGCGTGACAAACCCGCAGTGGCTGCAGTTGAACATCTCCTGAGGGGACGGGGACGCGTCACGCTCTATCGGCCTTCCGGTCACGGACGCGATCGTAATTATGTCGTTGTTTGCGATTACCGCAAAGTTACGGCCCTCTCCAATCGAGTCAAGAAACTCCCTGATCGAGTCGACCACCGTGCCGGCGTCGACTCGGGAGCCGCCGTCCTCGTCCTCGTCAAGCGTCGAGAGGGTGAACTGGTTGTTCTGCAGGGTCGGTATGGCGGCCACCTGATCAGACACGTACACCAGCAGCTCGTTTCGTATGGACAGCACGTCCTTGCAGTCAACCACGAGCATTGCGTCGCATGCCACGCAATGCAATTTTAGTCTTGGCGCAGATGCTGTCGCCCCGGGCTGCGCAAACGGCGGGCCGGCACAACTGACGGTTTGTGAACCGACGCGGCGCCAAGCAGCCGCGTCCGCCGCCGCGCCGGAAAGGAATCAATATTACGGCCGCATTCAGACTGACTGCGTGAAGGACTCGGAGACGTTTGGCGTGGAGGAAGGAAGCGGCAGGGAGGTGGTCGACTGGCTCAACGGGCAGGCGGAGGCCAGAAAGTCCAAGCTCGAGGCCAGGCTGTACGGATACAGCGTCGAGACGGAAAATTTTGGCAGGTTCGAGATGTTCTCGTGGATAGGCGACGTGCAGGCGGCAAGAAAGATGATCATAAGGGCAAGCAAGCGCTTCAAGGTGAAGGTGATCGAGGGAGGATACAAGCCGAGGGAGAGGGTGCTGAGAATGGAGAGGTTTGACTATGCAAAGGTCAGGAGGGGCGACAGGGTCATAGGGCAGATAGAGTTTGTCGCGTCGAGGTTCGGCAGGGGCCAGTGGACCGTAAAGGACGAGGAGAGGAGGTGACGCCGGTGGCAGACGCGAAGACGCAGGAGGAAGAAGAGGAAGAGGGGGCGCCCAACACCAACGCCCCAAGGCCGCGCGTCGGAATAATCGGCACGGGCATGCTCGGAAGCGCCGTCGCGGCCAGGCTCGCAGAATCGGGCGCGTATGAGGTGTCTGCATACAACAGGACCGCCCAGAACGCGGGGGCGGCGGGGGCGGCGGGCGCCAGAATCCTGGAGTCGCCTGCGGCAGTCGCCGGAGAGTCCGATATTGTAATTACAACCGTAAGGGACGCGGACGCCGTCAGGGATGTCTCGTTCGGTTCCGGCGGGATCGTGGAAGGCCGCCACGGGAACCTGACAGTGGCAGACATGAGTACGATCGATCCGGCAGGCTCAAAGGAGATCACCGCAGAGTATGCGCAGTACGGCATAAGCAGGGTAGACTCCCCCGTCATGGGCGGCCCCGACGCGGCGGCGGCCGGAAGGCTGGTCGTGATGGCGTCTGGCAGCCGCGTTGCGTTTGACGCGTGCACCCCGATCTTTGACCATATGGCAGAAAGCGTATTTTACCTCGGCGACAGGCCCGGCACGGCCCACACCATCAAGCTTGCAATGAACATGCAGATAACCATGCTTGCGCTCTCGCTTGCGGAGGGAATCACGCTGGTGGACAGGTCCGGAGCCGATCCCAAGGCATTCCTGGACGTTCTGAACTCCACCTATTTTTCCACCGGAATGAGCCGCAAAAAGGCCTACAACATGATAAGCGGCCGGCAGAGCCCGACGTTTACGCTTGCAAACCTGAGAAAGGACATAGGCATAATGGCATCCGCGGCAGACCGGCGGGGGATGGATCTGCCGATGACAAAGGCTGCGGAAAAGGTATACGACGAGGCGCTCAAGGAAGGGCACGGGGAGCTCGACTATACGTGCATAATCAGGCACATAAGGGAGCGGCAGGACAGGGAGGAGCGGCAGCAGGCGCAGTGACGGGGCCCGCCGCGCGCAGCCAGGTACAGCAGACACCAGTCACGCAGGCGTAATCCCCTTGCGGCGCCGTCCGGCATACGCCTTGTAGCACAGCGCGGATACGACCAGTACCATTCCCGTGATTGCCGACCACAGCACAAAGGATAGCGCTTGCGCATCGCCCATGAACCGCTCTGTGCAGGGCATCTAATACGTCTGCCGTTAAACCACGAGCCGTATCTGGGCCGATCGAGTCACTGTCCAAAGTTTCAATGCCCGTGGCACTCAGACAGATCCGGAACCGACCCGGGAATGCACGACCGTGAAACATCTAAATAGATTCGGCGCAGACTCGGGGCATGCCGGAACTGGTTTGCACCGACTGCGGCAAGCGCCTGTACCACGACAACGAGGCTACGCTAAAGATACAGGAGACGATCCACTCAAAGTTTTGCCGCAAGGAGATGGGCAAGACGCACAGCTACATGCACAGGGACGAGGCGCACATGGAGACCTTTGACGCCGAAAGGGAGAACGACACTGCGGGCAACCCCGTCCTCAAAAAGTAGGCGCCAGTCGTGGCACGCACGCATATCGCGCATGTTTAGAATATAACGGGGCCGCGCCCACGCGCCATATTGCCTGCAGGTACGGCAGATGACAGCGGCCGGAATCAAGGCCGGACAGACGTGATAGTGGTGGGGGGCGGCCCTGCCGGCGCGTCTGCGGCATATGCGGCGGCGTCGGGCGGGGCCAGTGTCGTGCTGTTTGAAAAGGAGGATTCCATTGCCCAGACGGTCAGGACAAGCGGCGTCACCTGGATAGACGAGGTCAGGGAGTTTGGCATCCCGCGTGAATGCTACAATCCAATCAGCGGCTTTTCATTCTGCTCCCCGAACAACACGGTCAGCATCAGGGGCGGAGGCGAGCCCACGGCGGCCGTCCTCGACGTGAGGGCCACGTACAGGTGGCTCGCGTCGCAGGCGGACAGGGCGGGCGCCCGCATTGTCACGGGCGCTGCAGTAACCGGCGTCACGAGGGGTTCGGACGGCAGGATCATCGGCGTGACGGTGGCAAGGGACGGGCAGAACACCACGCACAAGGCGGACGTCATCATAGATGCAAGCGGCTTTCCCTCCATAGTGTCCAAGTCCGCAGGCATGCAGTGGCAGTGGGACAGGTTCGGGGCCGGGGCAGAGTACGAGGCAGAGGCAGAGAACGTGGACCCCGACACGTGGTGGCTCATGGTCGGACAGAAATATTCTCCAGCCGGATACGCGTGGATATTCCCAGTAGGCGGCAAGACCGTCAGGATCGGGGTGGGGGTGGGCAAGCCCGAGAGTGGCGCGGATCCGACCCACATCCTAAAACGGCTTGTTGCAGACAGGGAGGGTCCGATAGCGGATCTGGGGGACATCAAGGTCACGGAGTTTCACTACGGCCTGATTCCAAACGACGGCCTAGCGCGAAAGACTGTGTATGATGGCCTGATGCTTGTCGGCGACTCGGCAGGGCAGGCAAACCCACTGGTGCTCGAGGGCATCAGGTACGCAATCCGTTTTGGGCGGCTGGCCGGCTCCACCGCCGCGTCGGCGGTCCTGGCGGGGAACACGTCGGCCGACATGCTGCTCCCGTACGAGAAGGGGTGGCGCGACGCAATCGAGTCGCGCGTCAGGTCGGCCGGCAGGATACAGGACAGGTGGCTCGGACTCTCAGACGAGCAGTGGGACAGGGAGCTTGACATCATAAGGGGCATGACCCCGGACGAGTTCGTCTCGTTTGTAAAGGCGGAGTTCGGGGTGCTGGACATGGCAAGAATGGCCGCGCGCAGGCCCGGCGCGGCGGCAAGACACCTGTTCAGGCTTGCCGGAGACAGGCTGAGATAGCCGCGGCATACGGCAGCTTGCAGAAAGAGACGGGACAGGAGAACAGCAGGCCGTTTCACACTTCAAGGTCGGCCAAGAGCGCCGGCGGGGCCGCGGACGCATAGCTCAGGGACGCGGCAAATCCGCCGCTTTCCGAGACGCCTGCCGCGCGCGCATGCAATCAGCGGGGCCTCCAGATCACCACCCGGGGGGAGGGGGTTGCACGGGATGATTTTGAACTATATATGGCATGCCGGAACGCGTCAGTGGTTATAATATGCAGGATGCGACCGCGCAAAAGTTCGACTCGTGGGCCCTCAACGGCAAGGCCGAAGACATGCAGAGGGGCCACTACAAGAGCGTGTCTGCAATGCTGAGATCCGCAAGGTTCGGAAACGAGTTTACGTTTCTTGACGTCGGGTGCGGAAACGGATGGGTTGTCAGGACGGTGACGTCCAGGCATCCCGGCTGCAGACTCAGCGTGGGAATAGACAAGAGTGCCAACATGATCAGCCGCGCAGCATCAGATCCAGGCAACACGGGAAGGGAGAGGTACCTTTGCGCCGACATAGAGGAGTGGAAGCACAGGGGCCGGAAATTCGACTACGTGTTTGCAATGGAGTCGATATATTATGCGGATTCTGTTGGCGCCGCCCTTGCAAAGATATACGGGCTCCTAAGGCCGGGGGGCGTCTTTCTGTGCGGGACGGACTTTTACGCGGAGAACACATCCACAAAAAGGTGGGCCGCGGCCATGGGGATCACGATGCACCTGTACTCCGAGGGCGAATGGGAGGACATGCTGGTCAGGGCGGGATTCAAGGTGAGGGTCAGGCGCCTCAAAGACCCGGCCGCCAAGGACGCATGGAAGAGGAACACGGGAACGCTGTTCCTGAGGGGAAGAAAGCCTACAGGATGACCACGCTCGCCGGCGCAGCCGCCTGGGCGCAGGGCGGGACTCTGCGGCACCATATGGTCGCCATCACCATCATCAATAGCAACATCATCAGCGCCGGCACCAAAAAAGGATCCAGCGAAACACAGATTACGGGCCCACGAGCCGGGCATGCCGTGTGAGCTGAAGCGCGAACGCTGCCACGGCAGAGGAAACTCCTCCCTCCATACAGGAGTGCGATCCGGAGATGGATAGTCGGAGACGGCTGGCAACGGAGCAGAAAATGATCCAACATGGGGCACTGTGATGGCAGACCCTGAGGTTCCCATGAACGGAGTGAAAGAAGCCGACCCGCACGGAGAAAGGCCAAACAGAGCCGCAGGACCTGTACCAGGCTCAGGTAGGCCGCAAAGCGAAATGTCGCGAGAACAGAAGGAGGGTTACTCTCAGCACACACTAACAAGACGTCTGCCAGACACCGTCACCGGTTGTCGGCGCCATTAAACCCGCATCCCAGCAGCGGTAGCAACAAAACTGGCTGTGTGTATAACTGCAGGGCAACAGGCCGGCCGCAGCATCATCTCATACTCTCGGCCATCTCTTCGCAGAGATCGGCGCCGCACTGGCACGTGTGGTCGCAGATGCACGAGCCCTGCATCTGACAGTCACACTCGGAACTCATCTCGACTGACGCGGCGCATCCGCACGTAGCGTCCTCCGCTGCTATAGCGGGGGGCGCCGAGCTGGGCTCACTCTGTTGCTGTTGCTGTTGCGGCGGCTCCTGCTCGTAGTGGCTGCGCGTCTGCTGGTAGTCCACATCGCCCTTCAGCTGGGCCTCGCCCCTGTTTGTCTGGTATCCCCCGGACGCCGAGCTGGTCTGATACCCCACGAGATGTGTGGGATCTATCCCCTGCTGGCCCTGCTTTTCGTTCTTTAGCGCACGATTGCTTACAAAAAAGAACGCAATCCCCGCGACGGCGGCCATTCCGGCCATGCCATATATTATCATTATTGGAAAGTCGCCCGTGGCCGTATTGCTAATTCCCTCAGGCGCAGTAGGTGTCACACCGGCAATCTCAACGCCATCGATGACGTCAATGACTCCGTATCCGATTATATCCAGGTTGCCCTGGTCGGGGGACTGGATACTCTTTACCACATATTCCTGATCAACCATTATAACCTCCTCCTCGATTCGTTCGACCTGCCTTCCCTGCTGAAGGTTGCTCTCGCCCATGGTCCAGCTCGACTTTACAAAGCCAGATATCTCTTCGCTGAGTCCAAAGGTTCCGGCGTCGACGTTGATTCCGGTCGGGTCGAACAGAAAGTGCCAGTTCTCAAGCGGCTGCTCCAGAACAAAGTCGGCATTGAGCAGATATTCATCAAAGATGCGCTCGCCGGCGGTTCCAGATATTGCATCCCGCGTCACGGGCAGGTTGTCCTCTACAAACGCAAACGGATCATTAATCTCCTGGCCGTCAACCACGACACTGCCGTCAACTGAGAGCCCCCTCCAGCCCAGATCAACGAGAGTCTTTTGGGTGTCCTTTGTAATTACGTAATTCACCAGCTCCCCGCTCAGAATAATCTTATAGTCAATGGACGCGCGCTCCTCGCCGCCGTAGAGCCCAAACGTATAGTCTACGGACATGTCAGATATGCTGACCTGGCTGCCGCTCCGAAGTATGGATGTGTTGAGCCTCTCGATTAGGGACTGCACGTCGGGATGGCTGGAATCGTACTGGCCGGACAGAGAGATGTCGTTTCCTCGCAGTTCATCACCCACTACTCCGCCATCCTCGTACCATATGTGGATGGTCTTCAGATAGCTCATCTTGAAAGGCGAGACGTCAGCATTTGGGATTATGGTGGCATCAAGCTGGGCGGCCCACGAGTCGGAGACGCCTCCTCCAAGAGTGAGCAGGCCGGCGGCGGCGGCGGCAAGACCTGCTACAAGAAATACTCTATTCATATGGTACAATTTACAGAAATAGAGTAATAAATCTATCTTGGAAAAATAAAGTACCGGACCAGTCCCCTTGGGAATTCGTGCCTGCCGACCCTCGCTCTCGGATTCCACGGGCGGGGAACACAAGTCCATGTAAAACAGAGACAGTAGCAACGTCCCGCAGTTTTGGCAGGTTTGTATCTAAACGGGACACAGACGTGACCCCGCCGCGCGGAACAGACTCTCAGGCAGGTTTTGGATTTGCACGCAAGTCGGACAGGCGGACAGTACCGCCAAGCGCCCTCCAAGACGGCCGTTGCAGGACGGCCCCGCATCGATGCAGCGGGCGCACCGTCTTGCCGCGGTGTCACACGTCAGGAATGTAGAGAACCGGCCCGCAATCAGGACGTGGACGGCCGCGGCAGGATCGGCCTCCAAAAACGACAGCAAGGTTTTGGGAGAATCGTAGAATGGTGCGAGTGCGGCGGTCCATACATGCCGGGCGGCCAGCAGGCCGGGGAATCTGTAGTCGGGGGCCGGGCGCCAGCAGGCTGCCAGTGTGAAAACGAGGGGCGCTGTCACGCAAGGCCGACAAAGGCAGATGTTTGCGGCAGCGAAGATGCGTCCGCCGCCGGCCGCGCAAACTCTGAGTCCTGTAACACTGTCGGGCGTTGCTAGCTGTAGTCTATCCATGTCTGGTTTCCGTACCAGGCGCGACATTCATCAACGTGTTTTTGCACTGTCGTTTTTCGTACGCGTGTAAAAAGGGAAGGCCGCGGCGCGTCGCGCCGGCTTGATCCGTTCCGCGTCCTTTACGTTCTTTTATCTCCTTTTGGAAAACCCATCGGCGCAACGGCTTGTACGACGGGGGGATTTGCAATCACGACGCGTCGCGAACTTTAAACTTTCGTGACTTTGGGGGGAGCGGACATCCCCGTCCTCGCACGTGTATTCTGCATGCAGTTACCAAAACTAAATATGGAGCAGAGCCGACGTAGCCTGCATAGTTTTGGAGGAAGATGGCTGACGTGATAACGGTACTGGCGGGCGGTACGGGCTCTGTGAAGATGGTCAGGGGGCTGGCAGCTCAGGAATCCAAGGTCAACGTGATAAGCAACGTCGGCGACAACTACTGGCTGTACGGGCTGTATGTCTGCCCCGACATAGACACCATGATGTACGGCCTGGCAGACCTGCTTGACCAGGAGAAGGGGTGGGGAGTCAAGAAGGACACGTTTAACTTTCTGCGGCAGATGGAGGTGTTCGGCGAAGAGACGTGGTTTAGGATGGGCGACAGGGACGCGGCAACCCACCTGATCAGAACCAACATGCTCAAGAACGGAAAGAACCTAACTGACATTACAAAGTGGATGTGTGAGAGGTTTGCAGTAAGCGTCAACATAATTCCAGTCACGGACAACACCATAGAGACCAGGATAAGTACAAGCAAGGGCGAGATGCACCTCCAGGAATACTGGGTCAAGTACAGGGGGCGCGACGAGGTCGAGGGGATACAGTATATCGGCGCAGAAAAGGCGCGCCCAAACCCAGAGGCCGTCAATGCGATACAGAACTCAAAGCTTGTGATACTCGCCCCGGGAAACCCGCTTACGTCAATAGGTCCCATGCTGCAGATAAAGGGGATAAAGAAGGAGCTTGCAAGGGCAAAGAAAAAGGTGGTCGCCATAAGCCCGTTGATTGGCGACAGTTCCATAACCGGACCGGCCGCAAAGTACATGAGGGCGGCAGGAATCGAACCCAACGCGTACGGGCTTGCAAAAATGTACTCGGATGTATGCTCCAACATCGTGATAGACGCAAAGGACAAGACGCTTGCAAAAAAGATACGCAGCTTGGACATGAGCGTATACGAGACGAAGATTACCATGAAGAACAAGGCCGCAGAGGAGGCGCTAGCCAGCTTTGTCACAAAGCAGGTACACGCGTGACGTCTTATTGCGGCCAAACGCAGACGCGGCGCAGGCAGCCCAGACATAATTACACCAGTGTAGTGGTGACCTCAGATGAGGACGGCGGCAATCATACCGGTCAAGAGGTTCGAGGGGGCAAAGACGCGCCTCGGGCTTGGCGCTTCAGAGGTGGCAGAACTGTGCGGGGTTATGCTAAGGGAGATCATCAGTGTCGTCTCCACATCCAGTCACATAGACCACACGTTTGTGGTGACTGGGGATGCAGAGGCCGAGAAGATAGTCGCGGAGTTCGGGCGCAGGTCAGAGGGGGGCGGCTCAGACGTAACGGCCATACGCGACGAACACGAGAGGGGCGTCAACGAGGCAGTAGCGCTGGCAGACAGGCGCATCATACAAGAGGGGTTCGACGCGTCCATAGTCATGCCGCAGGACATACCATACATCAAGGCGCAGGATATCGACTTTGTGATGAGATTTGCAGCGCCGCCCAACTTTGCAGTCATCGTGCCGTCGAGGAGGTTTGACGGCACAAATGTCCTCGTAAGGATGCCAGCTGACCTGATGGGGACGCACTACGACGACAACAGCTACAGGGAGCACGTCAGGATGGCAGGCGAGTGCACGAGGAACGTGGCCCCTGTTTTCGTGAGGAGGATAATGATGGACGTAGATACGATGGACGACCTGAGATTCCTGCTTGCAAACAGCGGTGAAAAGCCGCACGTCGCGATCCAGATAGAGCGCATAGCAGGCAGAGAGTAGGGGCGGCCCATGGCGGCGGCATGCAGGGTGCGGCGCTAGAACGAAGCCCAAGGCAGACGTCGGATCCAAGAAATACTAATTTAGCCAAATATTACACCGTCGCATATGAGGCAGAGGAGGTTCAAGTCACCCATAGCATACAGGCTGCGTGAGATCCCGGTAAAGCAGATCAGGGTGTGGAAGGACGCCCAGGCACGCGGCCTCGACCGCAAGGGGATAGCCGAACTCGCAAGATCAATAAGGAACGAGGGGCTCCAGAACCCCCCCATGGTGCAAAAACAGGGCAGGGAGTACCTGCTCATGTCAGGCCAGCGCAGGCTGGCAGCCTTGAAACGGCTGCGGGCAAAGAAGATTCCCGCCTTGGTGCTGACTGCATCCACAAGGTACGACCTTGACGATGCAAGGGCGGCATCGGTGGTGGAAAACCTGCACCGCAACAAAATGAACCCCCGGGACATGACGCGTGCGTGCGTGGACATCGCGGGGTCGATGGGGAAGACAAAGGCGGCCCAGCTGCTCGGCATAGCGCCCCAGACGCTCAGGAGTTTTCTCGGATTTGCAGCAGTGCCAGAAAAGATCAAGGCATGCGTGCCGCAAAAGCTTACGCGCAACGACGCGACCAGGCTGTATCAGGCCGTGCCGAACGTCTCAAAGGCCCTGAAGATAGTCGACAGGGTGGAGCCGCTGGAGCCCAGGCTTAGGGGAAGATACCTGCGCGCGCTTACGGCAAGCCCGAAGGCCACCCACAGGACGCTGCTTGAGCGTGCAAAGCGCGGGCTTTTGAGGCAAAAGATTACGGTCACGCTCAGCAAGACGAACGCCAAAAAGCTGCAGAAGATGGCCGCAGACGAGGACAGGGACGTCTCAAAAGTGGCAGACGCCATTATCAGAAACCACCTGAACAATCCAAAAGGTGGCAAGAGACGGGCCGGCAGGCGCAAATAGGCGTACGAGTCACACCGCCGAGCAATTACACGACGGGCGGATCGAACCCGTCCTGCAGGTTATGATTCTGTCGTAATCAGAATGGCGTTGACAATCCCGGTCTGCCCAGGCTTTGACAGCACGCGGCATTTGCCGTCCTCGGTTTCCAGCACGGCCCCCTTTGTTATGATTCCGCGCCTCTTGTAGTCGTTGTTGGTGGCGTTGTCGAGCACCTTTACTATCTTTGATTTTTTGACCTTTGCGCCGCCCGTCGCCAGATTGACAAAGTCGACTGATTTAAGCGCCGTCTTGCGGTTGCGTCCCCTGACGTGGCGCGTTATCGTCTCCTGCGCTCCGGTGACTGCCTCGTTTGGGTACCTGTCAGTCTCGTACTTGCGGCGTATGCGCAAGGGGTGCCTCCTTCCGCCGGTGGTCTTGCTGGTGGCCAGATTCTCCACTGACTTTCGCATGGCATGCGGACGGACCGCTCTAATTTATACAAACCGAGTGGACTTCCGGGATACCCAGTGGGGGGCCGGCACGACCACCTCAGGGCGCCCCAGTGCCAGAGGCGCCAGACAGGGCATGATGTGAGCGAGTAGTGCGCGCATGTGGCGGTGCCAGAGGCAGGCATGGGCTAGGCCCCGGCAGTCTTTCTCACCTTTGAGAAGAGCCGCTCCTTTAGGTCCTCGGCATCCCCTTTGATCCCAAAGTATTTCTGGAACTTTTCCGTTGTAGAGTAGATTTTGATGCGGCCCACGCTCTCATACCTGATGTAGTCAAGTTGCACCAGTTCCTTCAGATGAGAGTACACCCCGGTCCCACGCGTCTCGACCAGCTGCCGGGAGGCTATTGGTTGCGCCCACGCAATGTATGACAGCGTCTTGAGGGTGGCCTTTGGAAGTATCGGTTTTGAGGCGTAGCGCTTTACAGTAGAGCTGTACTCGGGCTTTAGCTGCATCACGTACGAGCCGTCAGGCAGCTGTACCACCTCGATTGCCTTGAACACAGAGCACGTCTTTTTCATGATGTTGTTGATTATCGACTGGGTCTTGATGCGCGACTCGGTCCCTGACGCGCGCAAAAGAGCGTCCTCACTGAGCGGCCTGCCGGCAGAATACAGGGCGGCCTCCACCCGCGCGGTCGCCTCGTTCATGTCAGTTACCTTTGCCGTTGCGCGTACACCTCTACATTACACCGCGATGCGGCATCCGCCCCCGGCGGTGGCGGCGCCCGTCCCAGGCCCCCTCAGATTCGCGCACGACGCCAATGCCCACACTCACGCCCCACCGGCATCATTCTCAGCGGCATTGTCATTACCGGTGTCATTGACGGCGTCATTATCAGCAGTAGCGGCGGCGACACCCCCTCCATCCGGGCCGGCGCCTCCGGCTGGCATGCCCTCCGTGAGCGGGATCGCCGTTATGCGTATGTCGTCTCCGGTCTGCTCAAGGTCGACCATCCGGTCCCTGGCAAGAAACAGGGCCGCAAAAAAGCACTTTATCGAGTCAATGGCGTTAAGATTTACAGTGATATCCTGCAGTATGCCCCTCCCCGTCTCGGCAATCTTTGCCATTATCATGTCACGGTACGCGTCTATCTCACTCTCAAGGGACAGCATGTAGTTCTCAAAGGCCGGCGGCTCTGCAGGCTCCAGCATGCTTTTCCTCCTAGGGCGGGAGCGCGGGTTTGCCATAGTTCCTATCAGATTCTGTAGCAGTGCGAGCAGGTCGTCGAGTGACACTGGATATGTGGACTCGTGCCGGTACGGGATTCCAATCATCTCTATGTCAGGCATGTCACGTCTCACCTGCGCGGTCCCGCGCTCCGTGGCGATCTTGTGAAGGGCCGAGATGCTCTCCACCTTCATCCTGTATATGAGCGACGAGGAGAGCGCCGCCATTCCGGCCACCCTAAGGTCTTTTTTGTCCGACTTTTCCAGTATGCGGACTAGCATGTCGAGTATCTGAATCAGGTCGATCTCCCACACGTCGCGCTTTGCTACCGACGAGTGGGATGCAAACAGGACGTTGATCGGCTCCTGCGATATGCTCTCAGGCGTGCCTGCCGCAGCAGAGGCGTCATTGGCAGCAGCCCCGCCATCAGACGCGCCACCATACGCAACGTCGCTCCCCCCGCCGTCTGCATGTGCGGCCATGCGCGGTATGGCAGTCCCATGCAGAAATAGATATCTGTTTATTTTTCTTTAGTTTTCAGTCAACTCTTATATTGTAACCTCAGGGAGGCAGTCCATGAACTCTGCCAAGATAGTGGGCCCCGGCGAGCCCCTGACAGCAGTCAGTACCGAGACGCCGCGCCCGTCAGGCGAGCAGGTGCTGGTAAAGGTGGATGCCGTAGGCGTCTGCCACAGTGATCTCCACCTGTGGGAGGGAGGATACGACCTTGGCGACGGCAAGTTCATGAAGGTTACCGACAGGGGCGTAAAGTATCCCGTAACTCCCGGACACGAGATAGCCGGCACCGTCGAGGAGGCGGGTGGCGAAGCGTCCGGCTTCTCAAAGGGCGACAGGGTCCTGGTATACCCCTGGATAGGCTGCACGGAATGTCCCGCATGCGCGGCCGGAAACGAGAACCTCTGCGACACCCCGAGATCTATGGGCATATTCCAGGACGGCGGGTACGCGGACTATGTAATGATACCAAGCTACAGGTATTTGGCAATGCTGGACGGGGTCGGCGCGGACACGGCCACGTCGCTTGCGTGTTCGGGCCTCACGGCATATACGGCGATAAAAAAGGCAAACGCCAACTCCCCCGAGTACATGGTGATCATAGGGGCGGGCGGGCTCGGGCTGATGGGCATACAGGTGGCAAAGGCGATCACAAAGGCAAAGGTAATCTGCGTTGACCTGGACGATGAAAAGCTGAGGACGGCGTCGGAGATGGGCGCGGATCATACCGTAAACTCAAAGGAACCGGGGGCGGACAAGGCGATAATGTCGATATGCAACCAAAAGGGGGCCGACAGCGTGGTGGACTTTGTGAACGCCCCGCCCACCGCAAGGCTCGGGCTTGACATACTGCGCAAGAGGGGCAACATGGTAATGGTGGGGCTCTTCGGGGGCTCGATTGAGATGTCGCTCGTTACGATACCGCTAAAGTCAATTGTCATACAGGGGGCGTATACGGGCAACTACACGGACATGACGGAGCTGATAAAGCTTGCAAGGGACGGCGTCATCAACCCCATCATATCAAAAAAATATACGCTCGCAGAAGCAAACGACGCGCTCACCGCTCTAAAGGAGCGCAAGATAATCGGCAGGGCGGTCATAAACCCCTAGACGTGCCGGTGTGCAAGGTTCCGTTTGTGCGGCGCGCAGAATAGTCTGCGTCGCGCCCGGCGCCGCTTGGAGGCAGCATGTGGGAGGCCACCGCGGATACTGCCGTGTGATCAGCAGTCGCGCACCCATCCGGGCTCGAGAAAATGCGCACGGTCTGCCTCTTCCCCGATTCCGGTCGCAAACCGCCAGACCGTGGGCAGGTCGGATGCAACGCGGCGCTCTATCTTCAACAGGGACTGCGTCTCGGACTCGAGGTTGCCGTCTGCCGACGTGCCGCATTCCCGGCAGTACCTGCACTTTGGATCCAGTACAGAGGGGTTGCGTCCGCTCAGGGGATATGCAGAGCAGGCAAGCGGCCTCTGCCCGTATATGCGGCATGGGTGCCCTCCGTGAGGCGACTTTGAGGTTCCAGATGTATCAAGAAACGGGCACGTGTCGCCGTTGGCATCCCTGCCCATCATCTGGTATGCTATTATCTTGGACGGCCCCGCGCCGCCAGCCTCCGAGACCCCGACCCTTGGAAGGATGTGCACCTGCACCCCAAGGCCGGAGGCCAGTTTTGCAATCCTGTCGCGCTCCTCGGGGAGTATCAAGACGCCCACCTTGCCGAACCTCTTGTCAGGATAGTACTCGCGGTATATGCAGCAGTCGGAGCACTCAGGGATGCAGTAAAAATCGGCCACGATGGAAATGTCCTCTGCAGATAAAAATCTCTTTTGCATCAGCAGTGGCAGCCGTGCACCCGCACGTAAGCTGTAGGGAGCCGGCAGCCACGCATGTTGCCGCCGGCCACCAGGACGGCGCATCAGCTCCGGCACATTCTCGGATCGAGTTTGGACGTGTGCCCGAGTGCCACGGGTCTTGAAACTTTGGTGGCGGCTTGACCGGCCCAAATATGGCGCGCGATTTGGCGGCAGGTGGATTAGGTGCCCCACGCAGCGTGCTCATGGAAGACGCGCAAATACCCTCCTTTGTGCTGTGGTCTGCAATCACTGGAATTATGCTGGTCGCCTCCGCGCTGTGCTGCTACAAGGCGTATGCCAGACGGCGTGCTCCAAAAGTCATGAGTTATATGCAGAGCGAAGACGTGCATCCCATGGGCAAACGTCAGGTAAAGAGCGAGAGCGCGCTAAAGGAGATACGCCTTCCAGAGGAGGGCGAGATGTTCGGCAGGGTGCTCAAGATACTCGGGGGCGAGAACGTGCTTGTAAAGTGCACCGACAACATTACGCGCAGGGGACGCATCAGGGGCAAGCTCAAGCGCAGGGTCTGGATAAGGGACAATGACATCGTGATTATAGCACCTTGGGACTTTAACGAGGCCGAAAAGGGCGACATTGTGTGGCGGTTCACCCTGCCGCAAGTAGAGTGGCTAAAGGCCAACGACCACATACCAAAGGATTTTTGACCGTACGCGGCCTACGCAGTACGGCACACCTCCTCCGCGTCGATCGCTGACGCTGCAGCCGTCGCCGCCGCAGAGTAGCCAGACATACAAACAGTGCGGCCGGCCGCGCTCTGCCTGCACGAATAACGTAGTTAATATAGAGAGCGCCACACGCATAGTCAAATGGAGCAAGGCACCGTAAAGTGGTTTAACCGCGTAAAGGGCTACGGCTTTATCGAGCGTGAATCAGGGGATGATCTGTTTGTTCACAAGACGGACGTTGACGGATTTATCAACGAAGGCGACAAGGTAGAGTTCGAAGTTGGCGAGGGTAAAAAAGGCCCCGCCGCTCAGAAAGTCAAAAAATTCTAGGCACGACAGCGTCTGTTTTTTGTACATCATCCTTTTTTGTTCATTTCATAACACACCGCGGCAGTCACTGCGCCTCAGGCACAAGGGGAGGGGAGGCGGCAACGGCGGGCGGCGGGTTGTTTTGTAGTCCCAAGCGAAGGAGTTGAACCTTCGACGGCCCGGTTTCTGTATGCCTGATATGCTGTTATTCGGTCAGCCATAAGCCGACAACTACAGCCGGAAGCTCTACCAGGCTGAGCTAGCTTGGGACAAGTGTGCTGTGAAACAGCCATTAAAAAACCATCCCTGACCGGCGGGTTCGCGCACGGCCAAGCAGGGGACGGGTTTTGCACGGGGCGGAATTTCCAGAGTGGGCGGACCCACACCCCGGCTGCGATCTATTGTAGGGAAATTAGTTCGCCCTAACTTTAGGCGATCAGTCAAAGACTATTTTGCACTACACCGATCACGTAAACCCGTGAGAAAACGCCTGGATCAGAAGCAGATTGACTATGTAATCCAGCAGTTCAAAAAGGG
>JAJEHG010000047.1 GCA_022823825.1 Nitrosopumilaceae archaeon
GTGAAACGCGCATTTTGGAGCTTGATTTCATCAAAGTCACTCGTAATCGCGCCCCGCCAATCGATTATTCATCCAGAATCCTGCAAAAATGGACGCGCAGGATGGCATAATGCACGATCACCCGATAATGCAGAGGAACCATCAAGGCTGCTCGCGCGCGCAGGTACAAACTCAGGCCAAACTTGCGTCCAAGCTCGCGCTGTAACGGCCCCGCCGACGATCACCCCCTTGCCGGATCCTGGCCCAAACCGATGGGATCGGGGCTTTGGGACTGTTCTCATTTAAAAAGTGCCTATAAACTGCCACCAGCCGTATCTTCTGGAGGATTTGGAACGATGCTTATATCTTCGCAGGAATCTAGCTGGGCCGTGGAACGCCTGGCAAGATTTGCGCTGTATCTGGCCATAGGAATAGGCATAACGGTTTTTGGCCTGTTCTTGTTTTCGATACTGCCATACATACTTGAAAACTCCTTGCGCGACTGGGAGCGGCTGGATGAAGGTGACGCGTCACCCGACGAGATATACGCCAAGATGACAGCGCATCCGGCATACTTGGCAATGTATGAGGTGTATCCTGACGCAAAAGAAGAGTTTACGTACATCGACAAATGGGACTCGAGGATTCAGGTAGGAGTAATGAATTTTGAGACACAAAACAAGCTGGTGCTGAATCTGGACTACTCTGAATACAAAAGCAAGACGGATGCGTATGTTCATTGCGATACGAGCGAGGATCGTCCCAGAATGAGTGCGGACGGACTCTTTGCAGAGGACTTTATCCGGAACACCGACTGCCTGGAGGCTGCCGGCACCGCAGACGGCAGCAAGCAGGCGGCGGTCGGATCCGCGGTGGCGGGATGAAGGCAGGGTACAAGGTTGCAGTCCCGGCTGCGGCAGTCGGGACGGTGCCCGGGGTGAGAGGATGAGGGTCAGGTACGTTGCCGCCGCCGCGGCAGCCGTCCTTCTTCTGGGCGCCGCCGTAACCCTGCTGAGCTTTGAGGAAGTGGCTTCCGAGCCTCCGGGGGACCTGCCAGAAGGCATGACGCCTATTGTCCCCACGGTGGGAAAATCTACAACGCCGGTTGGAGGTTACATGATGGCGGCGGGCATCGTAGCATTGATTGGAAGCGGGATCTATTCCCTGGCCCGCTCTTTGGCAAGAAGAATCGGGAGGCGGGGTCAGGGCGGATGAACACCAACCTCCTCTTGGCAGTGTCGGCAGTAACGGTAGGTGCAGTTTTGTTTTCAGTCAACTATGCCGCAATAAGTGATTTTTACGCATATTCCGTTCCCTACAACGATTTTGCCGTAGTGCATATGGCATATTCTTCGGATCCCGACAGCTTTCAGATGACCAAGCAGCAGGACTCTGTATGCTTCGTTTCTCCCTCAAACAACGAATACTGCTACGGGAGCCTGCGTGGCATGGGGGACTTTAAGATCTCATACATCACCGGCTCCAATGGCATTGACGGGGAGATGCACTTTGAACCTGTCGGCCGCGCGACAGGATACTGGGCCATGGGCAAGATAGTCCCGATCTCTGAGACCGTCGGCGTCATAACGTTCTCAGACACCGACAACCTTTACCCTGATGAGCCCTTGCCCGGGTCTAGCACGCCTGAAGAGTTTGAGTTTACAAAGACTGTGGAGAGGTACGATACGTTTGTCGCAAACTGCAGGTATTATGGAAAAGTCATCGACATAGTGCAGTATCTGGGAGTGGTCACGGTGGAAGGTGCCGACTATGTCGTCACCTGGCACGTGCACGCCGAGTCCGAGCGGGGCATCCCATGCAAGTACCCTGAGATCATCAAGCACAGTTTTGGGCATGACTTTGGAATCTAGGAAATGAAAAACAGGCTTTTGATGGCGGGAACCGGACTGTTTGCGTCTGGGCTCGCGAACCTCTTCGGACAACTGCCGATCTCGCACGGTCCCTGTTTCTGGAACAAGCTGTTTCCGTTTGTTCCTCCTCCCTCCACCGCGGCGCTGTCTGTCGTGAAGACAGGATCCGGCAAGGGAACGGTACGGCGGCAGGGCCGTTACCGTACTAGCCCGGGCATGAATCTGACTTGGGCTTGTGCCATGCGCAAGCCGGTAGCAGATTCGCGATTGAAACGACTTGATTCCGGGCGTTTGCCCACGCGGCGCCACCCGGCCTGAATGTTGCCGCGTCAAACGGCCGGGCATCTGGTATGTCTGGGATGCGCTTGTTGGTGGGATCTCTGTTGTGCAATGCCCGTCGTGAGGTGTCCGTCGTGCGCGGATTCGGCGCCCCTGCTGGCGTTTAGTCGAATTTATAAGCATTTTTTTCATGTCAAGATTCATGGTTCTGGTGATAGATCCGCAGGTGGCCGGCATCTCCGGCGACATGTTCCTGTGTGCCCTCGTCGATATGGGCGCCAGCGGCAGCGCCGTCATAGACGGGGTTAGAAAGTCCGCCGCACACCTGGACGGCTGCACCATAGACTCGATAGAGTTCAGGCACGCCACCAAGAACGGCACCTCTGCGATAGGGCTGTCCTTGAAGGTCCGAGACGGGCATCGTGACGGCAGTACGTCTCCGCATCCCACGCGGGCAGGCTCGGATATGCTGGATGCCGTAAGAGCCTCGTCTGCAGGCCTTGGGCTGTCTGATGAGGCCCGCTCGTACGCGTCCAGGTGCGTGGAGATCCTGATAGCGTCCGAATCAAGGGTGCACGGCGTCACGCCGGACTCGACTGTACTCCACGAGGCGTCCGGCATAGATACCCTTGTTGACGTAATCGGGACCGCGGTCGCGCTTGACGATCTGGGGCTTTTCGGGCAGCGCATGGTGTGCCTTCCTGCATGTGTGGGAAACGGGCTGGTCTCGTTCTCGCACGGGACGACGTCAAACCCCGCGGGCGCCATACTCGAGATATTCGGAGAGTCCGGGCTGCAGATACTGGGCTCGCAGGCCGGCCGCGAACTTACGACCCCGACTGGCGCCTGCATGCTCGCCGCGCTCTCCCCCGAGCCTGTCTCCTCCTATCCCTGCATGCGTGTGGAATCCGTCGGGTATGGGGCCGGGCAGGCCGACGTTGAGGGAATTTCAAACGTGCTGAAGCTCGTGCGCGGATCTGAGCCGCGTGCATCTGCTGTAACTGCCGCCGCCGCCACTGCCGCCGCCGGACAGGCCCCGGGGCACGACGGCCTCAGGGCCGAGCGCGTCTGCATATTGAAGACCAACGTCGATGACGTGTCCGGCGAGGTTCTTGGAAGCGTGGTGGGCAGGCTAATGGCGGCCGGGGCAAAGGACGTCTCCTTATTTCCGGGACTGACAAAAAAGAACAGGCCGACCAGCCTGATATCCGTCATGTGTTCCGAAGAGGAGTCGGGACGCCTTGTTAGATTGCTGATGGACGAGACCGGCACGCTGGGAGTTCGAATATCCTCCTCTGAGAGAATCGTAGCGCAGAGGAGGCATCTGAAAACCGACGTGACCATATCGGGAAAGCGGTTCGAGGTGCGGTACAAGGAGCGCTTGCCCGGCGCTCCCGGCCCTGTCGGCCGCTCCGACACAACCTCCGGATTCAAGATAGAGTCTGAAGACATCCAGGCCGTCTCAGAGGAGCTGCATGTTCCGTTCAGGGACGCCGAGCTGTTGCTGCGACACCGCATAACGGAGAAGCGGCTGGACGGCCATGGCCGCGGCAGTGACGACGGCGACGCCAAAGACGCTGGCGCCGGCAGCGGGCCTGCAGGCCGTGTCAACGCGGGGACGGCAAGGGGGGAGGGAGGCGATGCCGCGTGAAGAGGCTCTGTGATCTCACCCGGTGGTTTGAGGGCAGGCGGGGGGCCCTCGTGGCGCTCTCCGGCGGGGTGGACAGCGCACTCGTGGCGTACGCGGCATTATCCCGTCTGGGGGATTCGGCCGTAGCAGTCACGGCAGACTACCGTACCCTGTCACAGGAAGAGCTTGGCGCCGCAAAGGCCGTATGCTCCGAGATCGGAATCCGGCACGTGATGCTCCGGTATGACGAGCTTGAGAACCCTGACTTTGTAAGGAATGACCGGCTCAGGTGCTATTACTGCAGGTCGGAGCTTGGGGGGCGCATCGCAAGACTTGCCGAGGAGATGGAGGGACACTGGGACGTGGTGGACGGCACGAACCTTGATGATCTTGGAGATTATAGGCCCGGCATAGAGGCAATGAGGAAAAACCGGGTCCAGAGCCCGCTGGTGGAGACGGGCTTTACCAAGGATGACGTGCGGGCGGTCGCCAGGGATGTGGGGCTCTCCGTCCATGACAGGCCGTCAAATTCATGCCTTGCGTCTAGAATACCCTGGGGCGAGCGCATCACTGCCGAGCGGCTTGCGCGCGTCGAACTGGGGGAGCGCATAGTGCGCCAGATGTCCGGCGCGCGGCAGGTTAGGGTGAGGGACGTGGGTGGCTCTGCGAGGATAGAGGTGGAGCCCGAGGCCCTCCACGTGTTCGATGATGGCGACAACCGCGTCCGTGACGGCAACTGTGGAGATGCGTGCCAAGGCAAATCCGACGGCGGCGGCCGTCGCGATGCACGCCGCGGCGTTGTCGACGATCGCGGCGTGGGCTCCGCCGGTCCCGCACGGGATCTTCGGGGAAGCCGACTTATGCAGGCAATCACAGAGCGCCTCGTCCTGATCGGGTTTGACGGGGCCGCCCTCGACCCCGAAGGATACAGGCCCGGCAAAATCAACGACGTGGTGACGCATTGAATTTAATATATCTTGACAATGCGGCATCCACCCGCATGTATCCAGACGTGGTTGACGCCATGCGCCCGTATCTGGAGAGTCAGTACGGAAACCCGTCCTCGATTCATCGCGGTGGGCGGATGGCCAGAAGGGCGGTCGAAACGGCGCGCAAGCAGGTGGCACGTCTGATAAACGCCACGCCTAAGGAGATCGTATTCACGTCAGGCGGGACGGAATCCAACAATATGGCCCTCTGCGGAGCTGCGCTGGCCGCGTCCGGGGCGCGGCACACGTGCCGTATAATCACCTCGTCCATAGAGCACGATGCGATACTGGAACCGTGCATGGATCTGGGACGGCGGGGAGCCGCCTCAGTCGAGTATCTGCCAGTCGACCGGCATGGAACGGTTGACACCGGAAGGCTTGCCGAGCTGCTTGGCGTAGGTGAGAACAACAATTGCGGTGGTGGCCGCGATGGCAGTGACAATAACGGCAACGGCCATGACGACACTGGAGCCGACGGACATGGCAACAGCGCCGGCGCTACGCTGCGGGATCCTCATCTCAGGCCGCCCGCCACGCCCGATCCTGCATCCGGTCAGCTGACGCTTGTCTCCGTGATGTACGCCAACAACGAGGTGGGGACAATCCAGCCGGTCCGGGAGATTGCGCGCATGTGCCGCATCGCAGGGGCGCTGTTCCACACCGACGCGGTCCAGGCCGCCGGAAAGATTCCCGTTGACGTCAAGTCACTCGGGGTCGACATGATGTCGGTATCATCGCACAAGATACACGGGCCGAAAGGCGTCGGGGCCCTTTACGTACGCGCCGGGACGAGCCTGGCACCGCGCGTGCTGGGCGGAGGACAGGAGGACGGAATGCGCTCGGGAACGGAGAACGTGGCCGGAATTGTGGGGTTTGGGGCGGCCGCCAGTATAGCGCGTGACAATATTGACGCCCAAATGAGCCACACGCGGACGCTGCGTGACATGCTCATACGCAGGATACTTGAGGAGATACCCCAGTCCGCGCTGAACGGGGATCCGGCCAGGCGCCTTCCGGGAAACTCGCACTTTACGTTTCTTGGCGTCAACGGTGAGGATCTGCTGGTAAAACTCGACGAGTATGGCGTTGCCGCCTCCACGGGATCGGCCTGTTCTGTACACACGCAAAAGGCGTCCCACGTACTGCAGGCAATGGGGTTCACGCATGAGCAGATAACCGGCTCTCTGAGGCTTACCCCTGACACGCTCAACACCGGCGACGAGGTGGATCGCGCCATAGACATACTCAAGAGGGCGGTGGCGGAGCTGCGGGCCGTCTCCCCCTTCAAGTCAAAGTACGGGTTTGACGCATAGCGGCCAGTCGCATCGCGGCAAAAACAAAAACAAAAACAAAAACAAAAACCGAAACCACGCGGCTCGCGCCGTGCGCACAAGCCGGCCCCCGCGCGCACGATCTGCGTCTTGTGTGTATGTGCGCGTACGGCGCGCGACGTCGGGGCCTACCGGGACGTCACGGATCTGCCATAATGGGCGGTCAGGATGCCGTACCGCCCGCCCCTGAGCAGCATGACAGACGCCAGCATCACTCCCGCAATTGCGGCCATTACAACCACCATGTGTTCAAACTCTGGCACCGCATACGTCCCTATTATGGCGATTTCTGAATCGCCCTCCAGAAAGTTGATTGTAATCTCCCTTGCCGTCTGCCCGCGCGGTGACTCGTCGTATGAGGTCTCCACGTCGTCGATCAGAACTATAAAGACCTCGTCCGTGGTACTGGATCCGTCTGTCCTTTCGGCCCCTATGTACTTGCGCGGCAGCTCCATGGTAATAGAGCCGCCACTGCTGCTGGTCACGTTGATGTCTACTAGAAGCGTAAAGTCTCTCCAGTCGAGCGTCATGTCCTCCACCACGCCGCCGGTTATGGCATACTTTACATCAAACGTCTCGCTTCCTGCGTCCACCTCTGAGCTTCCAGTTATCTCCTTTGAACTGCCGCCTGGCGCACCAATTCCTGGTACGATGGTAAACTCTGTAGTGGCCTTGCCGTCAGGACCATACCTGACGCTCACCTCATACTCTCCGGGTTTTGCCCATTTTGCGCCCTCGGTCTTTACTATGTCCCAGTACGAGTTGTCGCCTGCTGGTGTAATCTGGTTTATGTAGACGGGGTTGACGTCCGTGAATACCTGCAGTATTATCGGCGTGTCTATGACATTGGTCGTAATCTTGCCTGATATTATGATGGCGTCCCCGTTCCTGTATTCTGTCCTGTCGGTGGTCACCGTTACGATCTGATTCTGCGGGGTTATCTGGCGCATCCTGCTTTCCTCTCCTCCCTCCCGCGTCTCCTCAGTCGATCCGCCGTCTTCCTGCGCGGCCGCGTCTGAAACCATCCAGATTGCCGGAACAGCGGAGCCAATCATGGCCGTCGCCACCAACGCCACCATCAAAAAACGCCGTGCATCCTGCTGCAGAGTCATCCCGCTCACTAAGTTCGTATACATTCATTACTATTTAAAAGAAGTAATGTAGCTGCGCGGAAGGCCGACTTGCACACATGCCCCCGGGCCAGCACGCGCCGCCAATAATAAAAAATGAAAAAATGTCGTCCTTTAGAGCCTCGGCGCAATTATGCTTAGCCTTGACCTTGCAGACACTACTATCACTGAGACAATGGCAGCTGCCAGTATCATGGCCGCGATGGCTCCGAACTCTGGTATGACATACGTGCCGATCACCTCTATCACCTCTGTCTCGGGACCAAACCATACTGTGATCGTGCCGTCTTCGCCGATCATGTGGTCGTCGGATTCCTCATTGTCCACTAGAACCATGAAGACCCCGTCGATGACCTCGCTGGAGGGCATGAGCGTGAGTGTTCCGTCGCCCGCCGACTCGATCATAATGACAAGCGAATTGTCCTCGGTGTTGGCGCTTATGCCGGTTACCGTTCCACCCTCGATGGAGTATGGAAGGCACATGTCCATGACTGTAAGCTCGTCTGCTGCGCACTCTCCGTCCCCTGCCATCATTCCGTCTGCGGCCAGTACTGGATTGCCTGTGCCACCTACGAGTTCGATGTGGATCCTGTTTGAGTTGTGGCCCTGCTGGACCTTTATGGTGTAGATGCCGTCTGACGCCCACAGCCTGCTTGCCGTGTTGAGGGCCACCTCGAACGTGTTGTCATCCTTGACATCGATCTGATCGATCGTAACCACGCTTCCGATTGCATTCCTTACCATGACGGTGACCTGTGGCATGCTCCCGGTGCCTGACATGCTGGGATTGGACACGTATCCGCTAAGCATTACTATCTCGTCGTGACCGTACTCTTCCTTGTCGGTCCATACTGATATGGGGACGGACCTTAGCAGGTGCTCTTCTGCAACTGCAATGGAATCCTCAGCACTGCAACCCACGCATGCTTCTGGAAGGCCCTGATTCTGGAACTCCTGGGCATGCGCTGATGATATGGTTATGGTACTGACTACTGCCAAAACGACCAGTAGCGCTAAAGATGCACTGATATTCATCTTGATGGGATCTGCACCCCTCACTATTTATATATTTAAAAAGTAAAAAATCGACCTTTACTGTCCAGCGACGATACTGAGTTTTGATCTCGCCGACACGACAATTACGGATACTATGGCCACTGCAAGTATCATTGCGGCTATGGCGCCGAACTCTGGCACTACTACGCCGTCTGCAATGTCCACCTCGGCGGATGCCGTGTACAATGGATCATTGTTCTGCTGTGCAGTCACTGTGTACATGCCGTCGCTCTTCCACAGGTTGCCGCCCGTGATGATGATTGCATCGTACATGCCGTCCAAGTTGGCAGTTGCCTGCTCCACTGTCACAACGTTGCCGTTTGGCGCCGTTACGGTCAGGGTTATATCCTCGTTGAGCTTGTCCGTCATTCCAGTCACCATGATGGTGTTTGAGCCTATCTCTCCGGTAGCCTCTATGGTAATTCCGGTAGGCTCGCGCATGTTGGCTGTCGAGTCGTACACCATGAGCTTTTCAAGGTTTCCGTCTGTCATAGCGGTGGACTGGGTCGCTCCACCGATGATCATTACTGGCAGTGACACCTTGTACTGGGAGGTCTCTGCACTGATCCCGCCTGACGCCGTGATCGTGTACAGCCCGTCGGCCTTCCACAGCTGGCTGTCCGGATTAATGACGAACGACGTCTCAAACATGCCGTTGCCGTCTGGCTTGACCTGATCCACACTGACCACGTTGAGGCCGTTAGGCGACGTTACGGTAAACGTAACGTCAGTCGGCATGGACTTTACTATGGTGCCCTTGACCATGATGGTGTCTGATCCCTCGTCGGCCATCACTGTCATCTCGATTCCCTGCCCGTCGCTCTGTGCAAGGGCGGCCTGCTGCTGGGCCGGCATCGTTGCCAAAAGTGATACTGCAAGTAACGCTATTGTTATGGACGTTAATGAGCCTGTTTTCATTGAATCTTCACTCTTGTGTTGCTATTTATGTTTTTATTTAAAAATCTTGGCGGCGGCGCGTGACACTCCCGTCTGTGTTCTGATCCGGCTGATCGTACGGGCGCGCCACCGCCCCGCACCTGATCGCCGCCCCGGGTGCGATCTGTCCCCCCGCCCCGAGGATCGCCCGGAGCTGCGGCATTGGTGCTGTTATCATCTCGATCAGGACCCGCGCTAGCGCGCGATCGTACGCGATCAAACCTGCGCCACATGGCCGCCCTCACTCCCGCACGGGCTCCCTCCCTCCCCCTCCTCACACCTGCCGTATGCGCGGACCGTGACGGCAGTAATCAGGGGAGAGGGGAAGGTGCATCTCCTCCGATCGTACGTGCCCTCATACGAGCGCGCGGAACCTGCTACAGGCGCGCCCTGGCCGGAAGCTGTGCATTCGCGCCGGCGCGCCCTAGTTACCTGGTATGCCATATGACAAGCAGACCGCCGTCCGCTCGATTTCTGGTCTTCTTGCCACTTGCGCCGGTGCTAACTCTGAGTCATACAGCTACCCTTTGCACCCTGCCTGGAATCGGCAAAGTACTGCGGCGCCACAACTCCACCTGGCCTTGCAAGGCCTGCCGTTCTGTCGATCGCGCGGCGCAAGGCCTCAGACGTCGGTGACAACGGTGCACGTGATGGTTGCCAGGCCTCACAACTTGGTTCCTCGCGAACATGTCCGTGCTCATACTGAGTCAAAGCACGCTCCGGCCTAGAGCAGCCCCTAATCCGTATTTGGTGCACCGTAATCCGGGTTTCATTTTATGATCCCTGTATAGACCTCGCGCGGCTGTTCGCGATTATTGTGTGATCATAACGTGCGGTGATACAGATAATCACTTTGTGCCGTCTGCCTTGCGCGGCGGGCGATGGCCGCGCGGCTTGCCGCACCTGCAGACAAATAAACAAAAAAGAAAAAAAGAGTTGACTACATCTTGGGGGCCATTATGCTGAGCCTAGACCTTGATGATATGACTATTGTCGCGACTATTGCGACTGCCAGTATCATCACTGCAATGACGCCGAACTCTGGAACCACCCAAGTACCAATTATCTCTATCATTTCAGCTCCGTACTCGAACTCTATGGTCACGGTCCTGCTCGTCTCTGTCGTCTCCACGTCGAACTCGCGCTCTTCGCCGTCGATCAGGATGAACAGGTCGCTGTCCTCCTCGCCCTCCTTGGACTCTAGTATGGTCCTTGGAATGGTCATGGTCAGGACCCCGTCGTCAGTGGACTCTATGATTATGACCAGCGAGTTTGATCCTACGTCGGGTACCACGCTGAGGATCTTTCCGCCCGTTATCTCGTAGGAGATGGTATCGTCGGTGCCCTCGATGGTTATGGTGTCGTCGCCAATGTTGTCCGCCACGCCGGGCTGTCCTGTGGTGTCCATTGGATCCTCTCTTTCTGCCGCGAGGAACTCGAACGTTGTGGTGGCCTCTACCGTCATTGAGGACCCGTACTGGGCCTTTACCGTGTATGTGCCGTCCCTGTTCATAGTGCCCCCGGCCTTTATCTCTGCCTCAAAGGTGCCGTCCCTGTTCACCGTGGACTGCGCGACCCCTGCGATGTTCTGAGAGTCGTCCGGCCCTACTATCTGTATGGTGACGTCCCCGTCGCCAGACCTCGCCACTACGCCGCTTATCATTATCGTGTCGCCCTCGTTGTACGTGGACTTGTCGACAGAAACGGCGATTGGCTGGGTTATGTCGCCCATCATTTGTCCGTATATTGGTGCGGTACTCAGACTGGCAATCATAATTGCAGAGAGAGCAAGCACCGATAGCTGGGTTTTCATATACTTTACGCTCAGCCTGTTATGCTAATTAAGCTTGTGAAAAATATTCTTGACAAAAAAGCAAAAAATACTAAATCAACCCGTTCCTGCGATCATGCGCGCGAGCCTTCTGATGCGCTGTCCCCGCGTCAGTCTTCTGACAGCCCCCCCAGCCTCACGGTGACGCGACTGTTGGCGGTGCCCTTGGCGGGGATCCTTGTTGCGCGTACGCGGCAAGCCAGAGACCTGCAAAGGCTGCCCCTGCTAGAAGCGGCAGGAGGACAATGCTTCCGTATAAGTCCAGTCTAGGTATATATTAGTCGTTACTTGACGCATGACTGCTTGTCTGTGTGTGCTATTCCTACAGTTAATGTTATTGTTCATTGTGCTGGACGGGGGTGCCTGGAATAGCCACCAAGAAGAACCCCATTCTGGTACCCGATCACGTCTACGTTCCAAAGCACGAGATAATCTCAAAGGAGGAGGCCGAGCAGATCCTTGCAAAGTACAACTGCAAGCCCACCGAGCTTCCCCTCATATTCGTCAGCGATCCGGCCATAATGGAGCTCGGGGTAAAGCCCGGTGACATGATAAGGATTACGAGGCACAGCCCAACTGCAGGAGAGAGCATCTATTACAGATATGTGGTGGAGGCATAGTGGCGGACCCATCAACGAAGCGGTGGCCCATCATCGAGGACATCCTCAAGAGGGAGGGCATCGCCAGGCAGCACCTCAACTCGTTTGACGAGTTCTTCGAGCACGGTCTGCAGAGCATCATAGACGAGGTCGGGCACGTCGAGATAGAGAACGCCGAGTACCCGTACAAGATACAGCTTGGAAAGATCAAGATAGAGAGGCCCCGGATGATGGAGCTTGACGGCTCCATAACGCACAGCTCGCCGGCCGAGGCCCGGCTGCGCAACGTCTCGTATGCGGCGCCCGTGATGATGGAGGCCAGGGTGGTGGAGGATAACAAGACGCTCGAGTCGCGCTTTGTGCATATCGGCGACGTGCCCGTAATGATAAAGTCGTCAAAGTGCATACTGCGCAACTGCAACGACAGAAAACTCATAGAAAAGGGCGAGGATAAGAACGACCCGGGCGGGTACTTTGTGATAAACGGCTCTGAGCGCGTCATTGTGGGCCTGGAGGATCTCTCCTACAACAAGATTATAGTGGACCGCGAGACGGTGGGCGGAAACACAATCTTCAAGGCAAAGGTGTACTCGTCCATCGTGGGGTACAGGGCAAAGCTCGAGCTTGTGATGAAAAACGACGGGCTGATAGTGGCCCGCATACCGGGATCGCCTGTCGACATTCCAGTCATCACTCTAATACGCGCCCTCGGCCTGGAGTCCGACAAGGAGATTGCCGGCGTAGTCTCGCTAGTCGAAAAAGTCCAGGACGAGCTGGAGGCCTCCTTTGAAAAGTCCGGCGACGTGTCCACGTCAAAGGACGCCATAGTGTACATCAGCAAGCGGATCGCGCCGGGGATGCTCGAGGAGTTCCAGATAAAGCGCGCCGAGACGCTCCTTGACTGGGGGCTCCTGCCCCACCTGGGCAAGCATCCTGAGAACCGCAAGGAAAAAGCCCAGTTTCTCGGGGAGGCGACGTGCAAGCTGCTGGAGCTAAAGCTGGGGTGGATCGCCCCGGACGACAAGGACCACTACGGCAACAAGGTCGTAAAGTTTGCCGGCCAGATGCTTGCGGACCTGTTCAGGACGGCCTTCAAGAACCTGATACGCGACATGAAGTACCAGCTGGAGCGCTCCGGGCAAAAGCGCGGCATAAACGCCGTTGCGGCAGCAATACGCCCCGGAATAATAACTGACAAGCTCAACAACGCGATCGCCACCGGCAACTGGGGGCGCGGACGCGTGGGCGTCACGCAGCTGCTTGACCGCACGAACTACCTGTCCACGATAAGCCATCTGCGCCGCATCCAGTCCCCGCTGAGCAGGACGCAGCCCAACTTCGAGGCCAGGGACCTGCACTCGACTCACTTTGGGCGCATATGCCCCAGTGAGACGCCGGAGGGCTCCAACTGCGGGCTGGTAAAGAACCTGGCCCTCTCGGGAATAATATCGGTAAACGTGCCGTCCGACGAGATAGTCGAAAAGCTGTACGATCTGGGCGTGGTGCACTTTTTTGACGCAAAGGAGGACATCAAGCAGGCCGGTACCCGCATATTCGTGGACGGCAGGCTGATCGGATACTACCGGGACGGGGCGGATCTTGCAAGGAACCTCAGGACCATGAGGCGCAGCACAAAGATACACCCACACGTGGGCGTCTCGTTCCACGACTCGATCGTGGAGAGCGCCACCAAGCGCCTCTATGTCAACTGCAACGCCGGACGCGTCCTGCGCCCTCTGATAATCGTGGAGAACGGCCGGTCAAAGCTCACGCCGGAGCTGCTTGAAAAGGTGACCGGCCGCACAAAGAACTGGACTGACCTGCTTCACGACGGCGTGCTCGAGCTGGTGGATGCAAACGAGGAGGAGAACTGTTACATTGCAATGAATGAGGACGCGATTGCGACAGCAGGCGGCGGCAGCAGCAGCAGCGCAGAAGGGCACACGCACCTGGAGGTCTTTGCGCCCGCGATACTCGGGGCGGGCGCGTCGATAATACCATACCCGGAGCACAACCAGTCCCCCCGGAACACGTACGAGTCTGCCATGGCAAAGCAGTCGCTGGGATTCTCAACCCCCATGATGAACACCAGCACGTACGTGCGGCAGCACTTTATGCTTTATCCACAGACGCCGATCGTAAACACAAAGGCCATGAAACTGCTAGGACTGGAGGACAGGCCGGCGGGCCAGAACTGCGTGGTGGCGGTGCTCCCGTTTGACGGGTACAACATAGAGGACGCCATCGTGCTGAGCAAGGCGTCAGTCGACCGCGGTCTGGGACGCACGTTCTTTTACCGCATATACGACGCGGAGGCAAAACAGTACCCGGGCGGCGCCCGCGACTCGTTTGAGATTCCGAGCGCGGACGACAACATACGCGGCTACAAGGGGGAGCGCTCCTACAGGCTGCTGGAGGAGGACGGGATAATAGCATCAGAGTCCACGGTAAAGGGCGGCGACATCCTGATCGGCAAGACATCCCCGCCTCGGTTCATGGAGGAGTTCCGGGAGTTTGAGCCCGGCGGCACCTACAGGCGCGACACGTCAGTCGGCGTGAGGCCGTCGGAGAACGGGGTGGTCGACACCGTGGTGATGACACAGTCAAACGAGGGCGGGCGCATGTACAAGATCAGGGTCCGCGACATGCGGATCCCGGAGATTGGGGACAAGTTTGCCTCGCGGCACGGGCAGAAGGGCGTGCTGGGAATACTTGCAAACGCCGAGGATCTGCCGTATACCGCACAGGGCATGTCCCCCGACGTGCTGATCAACCCGCACGCGTTCCCGTCCCGCATGACGGTCGGCATGATGATGGAGTCAATATGCGGCAAGTCTGCCGCGCTCCGGGGAAGGCGGTTTGACGGATCCGCCTTCGTGGGGGAGAAGATGGACGAGGTGAAGGAGGTCATGGACGCGCACGGGTTCAAGTACTCGGGCAAGGAGATGATGTATGACGGGCGCACCGGCAAGGCGTTCCCCGTTGAGGTCTTTGTCGGCGTCGTATACTATCAAAAGCTGCACCACATGGTGGCCGACAAGATACACGCAAGGGCCAGGGGACAGGTGCAAATGCTTACAAAGCAGCCGACCGAGGGCAGGGCCCGCGGAGGCGGCCTGAGGTTCGGCGAGATGGAGCGCGACTGCCTGATCGCGTACGGCGCCTCTATGATACTAAAGGACAGGCTGCTCGACGAGTCTGACAAGTCCGACGTGTTCGTATGCGAGAGGTGCGGACTGGTAGCGTACCACGACATGCGGCAGAGAAAGTACGTGTGCCGCGTCTGCGGCGACAAGGCAAAGGTGTCGTCGGTCTCCGTGGCGTACGCGTTCAAGCTGTTGCTGCAGGAGATGCAGAGCCTCAACGTGGCGCCGCGGCTGCTCATAAAGGAGAGGGTGTAGGTGTCCGTGGAGACGGTAAAGACCATCGACAGCATCAGGTTCTCTGTGTGGTCGCCGACTGAGATCCGCAAGTACTCCGTGGCCGAGGTGACGGCGCCCGAGACGTACGACGAGGACGGGATTCCGGTGCAGGGCGGGCTGATGGACGGCCGGCTTGGCACGCTGGAGCCCGGGCAGAAGTGCCTCACGTGCGGGAACACGGCCGCGAGGTGCCCTGGGCACTTTGGGCACATCGAGCTTGCAGAGCCCGTGCTCCACATCGCGTTCATAGACAACATCCACAAGCTGCTCTTGTCGATGTGCCGCTCCTGCTCCCGGCTAAAGGTGCCGCAGGACGAGCTTGACGCGTTCTGCGCGGTAAAGAACAAGGAGGCCGCGTACACCATTGTGTCGCAAAAGCGCATACCCGAGAAGATAATCGAAAAGGCCCGCAAGCAAAAGGACTGTCCCCACTGCGGCAAGTCCCAGTATGAGCTTATATTTACAAAACCCACCATATTCGTGGAAAAGACCGAGGCCGGCGAGAACAGGCTGCTGCCGATCACGATACGCGAGCGCTTTTCGCAGATACTCGACTCTGATCTCGAACTGCTGTCCTACGACCCGACCACGGCGCGTCCAGAGTGGTTCGTACTCCAGGCGCTGCCCGTCCCGCCCGTGACCGTGAGGCCCTCCATAATCCTGGAGACCGGGATACGCTCCGAGGACGACCTGACGCACAAGATGGTCGACATAATACGCGTCAACCAGCGCCTCAAGGAGAGCAAGGAGGCCGGGACGCCCCCCCTCATAGTGCAGGATCTAGTGGACCTGCTGCAGTACCACACGACCACGTACTTTGACAACGAGGTCTCCGGCATACCGCAGGCGCACCACCGCTCCGGCAGGCCCCTCAAGACGCTGACGCAGCGCCTCAAGGGAAAGGAGGGAAGGTTCCGGGGCTCGCTGTCCGGCAAGCGCGTGGACTTTTCGAGCCGCACCGTGATATCCCCCGACCCCAACCTGGACCTCTCTGAGGTGGGCGTCCCGGAGAGCGTCGCCATGAAGCTTACCATACCCGAGATAGTGACGGAGTGGAACATAGAGCACATGCGCAAGCTCATAATCAACGGACCCGAGAGGTTCCCCGGAGTCAACTATATCGTCAGGCCCGACGGCGTGAAGATACGCCTCGACTTCGTCGATGACCGCAGCGGGATAGCCGAGTCCCTGGAGCGCGGGTACAGGGTGGAGCGGCACCTGTCCGACGGCGACATTGTAATGTTCAACAGGCAGCCGTCGCTGCACCAGATGTCCATAATGGCCCACTATGTGAGGGTGCTTCCGGGCAAGACGTTCAGGCTGCACCCGTCTGTGTGTCCCCCGTACAACGCGGACTTTGACGGCGACGAGATGAACCTGCACGTGCCGCAGAGCGAGGAGGCCCGCGCCGAGGCAATCCTGCTGATGAGGGTCCAGGAGCAGCTGATATCGCCCAGGTATGGGGGCCCCATCATAGGGGCGCTGAGGGACTTTGTTACGGGCGCCTACCTGATGACCAAGGACGACACGCTGCTGTCGGTTTCAGAGTTCTCAAACTTGGCCATGCTCGGCGGGTATGACGGCAAGCTTCCAAAGCCCGCGGCCTCGATGGCCGTCGAGGGGGGGAGCAGGGGAAGCGGCAACAGGAAGGGGGAGCAGCCCGCATACACGGGCAAGCAGCTCTTCTCGCTCTTCCTGCCCGCCGACTTTAACTACGTGATGACCTCCAAGTGGTCCAAGGGCACCAAGGGCAAGCAGAACGACGTCGTGATAAAGAACGGGGAGCTGATAAGCGGGGTCATCGACAAGACATCCATCGGGGCGGAGGAGCCGGAGAGCGTGTTGCACCGCATCGCCAAGGACTATGGGAACGACGTCGGCAAAAAGTTCCTCAACTCCATACTCATCATGGTAAAGCAGTTCATCACCCACTACGGGTTCAGCTACGGGCTCGGGGACCTGGAGGTGCCGGAGGCCGACCGCAGGCACATACTGGACGACATACGCGGCACGTACGACCAGGTGTCGGACCTGATCAGGCAGCACGAGGACGGCACCCTCAAGGTCACCCGCGGAATGCGCCCCGAGGAGGCGCTCGAGGCGTACATCGTAAACGAGCTTGGCAAGGCCAGGGACCGCGCAGGCTCTGCTGCAAACGACTCGATGCACGCAGACAACGCCGGCAAGATAATGGCCACCACGGGGGCCCGCGGCTCGTCGCTCAACGTGGGACAGATGGCCGGCGCCCTCGGGCAGCAGTCCAGGCGCGGCAACAGGCTCAACGACGGGTACAGCGACAGGGCCCTGCCCCACTTTCAGAGGCACGACAACAACCCCGACGCGCACGGGTTTGTAAAGTCCAACTACCGGGACGGGCTGTCCGCACTCGAGTTCTTCTTCCACGCGATGGGCGGACGTGAGGGGCTAGTCGACACGGCCGTCCGCACGCAGCAGAGCGGCTACATGCAGCGGCGCCTCATAAACGCGCTGGAGCACATCAGGCTAGAGTATGACGGGACGGTCAGGGATCCGCACGGGCACATAATCCAGTTCATGTACGGCGAGGACGGCATCGACGTCGCAAAGAGCGACCACGGCGAGGCGTTCAACGCGCGCAGGCTCACCGAGTCGCAGACAATCGTGGATACCGGGGCCAAGGCCACAAGGGCCGATCTTGACACACTGATTGCAAAGTATACAAAGACGTTCAATCCGAGGCTCACATCGCACGTGTCCGACGCGCTGCACAGCTCAGGACTCAGCAAGTCAGGGGCAGAGGCCGTCTGCAAAAAGGGGCTACTGTTGTACAACAAGGCAAAGGTCGAGCCGGGACAGGCCGTCGGTATCGTGACGGCGCAGTCCATAGGGGAGCCCGGCACGCAGATGACGCTCCGGACCTTCCACTTTGCCGGGATCCGGGAGCGCAACGTCACGCTGGGACTGCCCAGGCTCATCGAACTGGTCGATGCGCGCAAAAAGCCCGTCACGCCCACGATGGACATATACCTTGACGAGGAGAACCGCACGTCGCGTGAGGGGGCCATAGAGGTCGCAAAGCACGTGCTCCAGACAAAGGTAAGCTCCCTTGTGGAGACGCACGACACGGACTATGCGACACAGATCAGGCTGGTACTGGGGGAGCAGAAGCTAAAGTCTCGGGGGTGCAGCATGGGCGACGTGGAGGCGGCGCTCGCATCCAACAAGAAATTCAAGACCGAGAGCACCGGCAACATGCTGGTGCTCAACTTGGCCGAGGAGCCGGACACGGCGACCGTAATTGCAATACGGAACAAGGTGCTCAATACCACCGTCAAGGGCGTGCCTGACATCGAGCGCGTCTCGCTCGTCCAAAAGGACGGCGAGTGGGTGATACAGACAACCGGCTCCAACATTTCCAAGATACTGGAGGTCGGAGGCGTGGACAGGCGCAAGGTGCGCACGAACAACGTCTTTGAGATTGCCGGGACGCTCGGGATAGAGGCGGCCCGCAACGCCCTGATAAACGAACTGAACAACACGCTGGAGGACCAGGGGCTGGAGGTCGACAACCGCTACATCATGCTCGTCTCCGACCTGATGTGCTCGCGCGGATACATGCAGCAGATAGGAAGGCACGGGATCGCCGGCACAAAGGACAGCGTGCTTGCAAGGGCGGCCTTTGAGATAACCGTCCCGACCATAGCGCACGCGGCGCTCGGCGGCGAGGTGGAGCAGCTGAAGGGAATCACGGAGAACGTCATAGTGGGGAGCAACATACCGATTGGAAGCGGGACCGTCGACCTGTACATGCAGGTCAGCAAGAAGAGGTGACCTGGCGGATCCCGTCTGCGGCAGGAGATGTGTTGGTGATTATTACTATGACGGTGACGGCCATGACAATGATGGTGTCGACTACTACGACGACGACGGTTGTAACGGCAGCCCCAGTGACGTCAATGGCCGGGCCGCGGACGAAAACCGCGACACTACGGCGGCAGCAGCAGCAAAGGTGGCGATAATCTTGGCCGACGAGATATCCGCGCTGCTTGAGAGCAGAAAGGGAAAGCCGCTGATGATAAAGCTGCGGAGCGGCAAGGTTGTAAACGGGATACTGCGCGACTTTGACATACACATGACTATGAAGCTTGACTCCATAAGCGAGGTGTCTGCCGACGGCAAGGAGCGAGACGAGCTTGACACTGTACTGCTTCGTGGCGACAACATCGTGATGATCTCGATACCCGATGACGACGATGCTGCGTAACGGCACTGGCCCCGATAACAGCGACGACACTGGATCCTGATCGCCTGTATCCCGGCGTCGGCCGTCGCGTCATGCGTTGCCGGACTCTTCGTTTATCTCGTTGACTGCCCTGATTCCGTATATGTCGCGGACCTGGGACATGTTAATGGATCTCCTTACCATGTCTGCACCCATCGACTCTTTCATAATGGAGTAGACGTCGACGAACCTGATCTCCCACCTGTCGGCGCAGTCTAGTATCTTGCTGACGGCCCACCTTCCCACGTCGGGCGGAAGCCCTCCTGGGCCGTCGTTGTCGCCGCCGCCGCCAAACACCTCGTTGATGCCTGCCGTCTTGGCCAACATCTCCCGTATCGTATCCAGATCTCCGTACTTTGACTCTGAACTCATCCTCATTGCGGACTGGTACTCGGAGAGCCTCAGTAGCCTCGCCGTCTCGTTTGACGCCTCACGGGCCGACTCGTCGGAGCTGCCCTTGATCTCCTGAATCCTAGAGTACATCTCGTCTATCTTTCTGTATAGATCAGACGCATCCTCCTGCTGCCTTTGCAGGATCCCCGACGCGCTGGACATCTTTTGGTCCATTATCCCTATTATCCCTGCAATGTCTGATTTTACGGAGACAAGCTCCTCCCGGACCCTGTCGAGGCTGTCCTTTGTGAGGGCCGCCTCGTCGGCGCTTTTTGCAAGGACCGCAATCTCGGAGCCTATGCTCTCAAGCCTGCCTGTAACGGATTCTGGAATCTCGATCCTAGCGGCCGATTCCGTCCTTGACGTGATGGTGTCGAGCTGTCTTTTGAACCCGTCAAGCACGGCGTCCACGTCTTTGATTTTGGCCGTTTCTGCCGCGACCTGCCCCAGCGTCTCCCTGATGTCTTCCTGCATCCCGGAACTGGACTTTGCAACCGCGTCCACCCTGTCGGCAAGCCTGTCAAGCTCCTGCTTTAGGTGGACACTTGAGACAGAGCCGGCATTGACCGCGTCTGCCACGCCAGAAATCTCGGTTCTCAGCGCGTCTATCTCGATGCCGGTGCCCGTGGCCGAGGCCGCCCTTGCGCCCACTACCCTTATCTCGTTTCTTGTCGCGTCCAATGCCCGTGACAGGCCCGCAATGGACTCCGAATCCTCTATTATGGATCTCACGCTGTCGTTGATTTTTTCTGCTACCGCCTCCGAGTCTGCCTGGCCCTGGATCTCTGCAATTTTTTCTATCTTTTGCTGCACGTCGTGCAGGCGCGACTCCATGCTGCTTCTCTTGGACTCTGACCTGCCGCTTATCTCCTCCAGGCCCTCAAAAAGCCCCTGCGTCTCCTTTTTGAGGCCCGCTATCTGCCTTGACTGTTTTTGAATCTGTACGAGCACGGCCGCAAGCGACTCTGACATGCCGCTTATCGCCGGCATCCTGCTCTTGTCGCTGGTAACCGCCTTTGAGAGTGCCAGCATCTCGTCCCGCATCCCTGTAATGGACTCGGTAATGGACCTGATCCTTGAGAGCAGCAGGGTGGAGGACGCGGGGGTCTTGGAAGCGGCTGCGTTGGTGCTGGCAGTGGCGGTTACCGGAACCGCCTTGGACCGGGTTGCACCGGTACGGGCCTTTGCGGCGCCCTTCGCACCCTTGGGTTCCTCCTGCCGGCGTCTTGCGGTTTTGGGCTTTGCGGGTTTTTTTGCCGCCGATGATGGTGTAGGAGAGGAGGAGGATGCGCGCTTGCTTCCGGACGGCGCGGTCTTTGCGCTCGTCTTTTTTGCGGATCCGGAGCGCTTGGCCGCGGGCGCCCGTGCCTTTTTGGCCGCGGCGCCCTTCGCACCCTTGGGTTCCTCCTGCCGGCGTCTTGCGGTTTTGGGCTTTGCGGGTTTTTTTGCCGCCGATGATAGTGTCGGAGAGGAGGGGGAGGAGGAGGAGGATGCGCGCTTGCTTCCGGACGGCGCGGCTTTTGCGCTCGTCGTTTTTGCGGATCCGGCGCGCTTGGACGCGGGCGCCCGTGCCTTTTTAACTGCGGCGCCCTTTCTAGCCGCGGCCGCGGATTTTTTCCTTGGTGACCGTGATGCTTTCGTCGTTTTCCTTGATGACGTCGCCATGATGCTGTCTCCCCATCTCCGTTAAAAAGGATGATGAGGCGCCTTGTCGCCTCAGTCAAAAAGCGTAAATTGGAATCACGGAGCCCGGGTATGTTGGAGCACGTATCTCAGATGTCCTCAACGCTGCCGCTGTTGGCACTGGTTGCTATCGCAGTCATATCACCCTTGGCTGCATTTGTGACGGTGCATTTTGGAATCCCGCCGCTGATCGCCCGCCTGAGGCGGACCGGCAGCACGGTGGTGGACGTGTTAAAGCCGGACGGCGACATGGTGCCGAGGCCGGCCGGCCCCGTCCTGACCGCTGGATTCATGGTAGCCGGGGCCGTTGCATACGCGGTATTCCAGTCAGTTGAGATACTCGCCGTGATGCTCACTGCGCTCTCCTGCTTTGTGGTGGGATACGTTGATGACAAAAAGGTGATGGGCGGGTGGTTCAAGCCCGTCGCGCTCGCCGCTGCCGCCGCCCCGATCCTCCTGCTTGGGGCGTACGACTCGAACCTCTCGTTCCCACTCTTTGGCGACACCCGCATCCCGATCCTCTACCTGGCGCTGGCGCCCCTGATGATCTGCATTACCGGCAACACTGCCAACTCCATCGACGTCATGAACGGGCTGCTGAGCGGGTTCATGGCGATTACAGGCGCCGCCCTGACCGCGGCGCTCGTCATCCTGCAGAACTATGAGATGGCCGTAGTCTCGCTGTCGCTTGTCGCGGTGTCTGCCGCATACTACAGGTACCACAGGATCCCGTGCCGCATATTTCCCGGGGATTCGGGGGCGCTGATGCTTGGCGGCGCATACGGGGCGGTTGCCATATGCGGCGGGGTGGAGATCGTGGCCGCCGTCGCCCTGCTTCCGGCAATAATCAACTCGTTCCTGTTCCTTGCAAGCGTAAAGCGCATAGTGGAGCACAGGCAGGTGGAAAAAAAGTCGACCGTAATCACCGACGACTTTCGCATAAAGTGCTCCGGCATCAAGGGTGCGTCGATAAGCTTGGTGGGGCTGATTGCGGGTCCGGTCCCGCACACTGAGGCCCAGGTGGTCTCGGCCGTATTCAAGCTCGCCGTTATATCAGGCGGGCTTGCAGTACTGACTGCGTTGATGATGACGTGGAGCATTGACTCGGGGTGGTGGCCGCAGGCTTGACTGGTAACGACGCGTACGGCCGCGCCCGTTGCGGCACGTGTGGCAACGGACGCTGTAGCGGCGGCCCCGGCTGCCGCGCGTACACGGACCGCACCTGCGCTGGCGCGTCCGCTCCTGCCTGTCATGTGACGTACGGCCGGTGTTGCCGCTGATGGCCAATCTCAGGCCGCTCGTCGTGTTCATCCTGGTGATGTGGGCGCTCATGATAGTCGGCGGCGGGATACTGGTCCTGCTGGTTGCCCCGCTCGAGCTGGACTGCTGCGGCGACCAGGGGCCGCTTGCATCCTCTGCAGCCAAGGCGGCCATAACACTGGGGCTTGTTGCGCTGTGGATACTGATACTGTCGTGGATGAAAAAGACCATGCTGCACGGCATGATGCGGTGATGCGGCCCCTACGCCGTCGCAGCTATGACGGCTTCTGGGAAGTTACGGCAGTCAGATACCCCAGGTCTGTCTCCACACGCGTACGTTCAGCCGACCTGATCATCATCCCGCTCTGCAGCTGGTGCTCCCGACGCGCATAAAGAGCTTGGCCCCTGCGGCTCGTTC
Organism: Nitrosopumilaceae archaeon; assembly: GCA_022823825.1. Taxonomy (GTDB): domain Archaea; phylum Thermoproteota; class Nitrososphaeria; order Nitrososphaerales; family Nitrosopumilaceae; genus Nitrosopumilus. The sequence continues at coordinate 23,069 of JAJEHG010000047.1, forward strand.
TGTACTGAAAAAACGCCGGTTTTCGTTTGGGATCATTTTTAAGAATGCTCGGCACGCCTTTGTACATGTTGGGCTTTCCGCTCTTCAACGGCGCCGGCGAAGGCGGCGACGACCGCATCTCGCACTTTCTGAGCTCCACAATCGACCAGCTCACTCCGGACCTCACCCACGTCAACTTTGTGACAGACCTTGCCATTATAATGATCATCGGCGCCGTGGTCACCCTCGCATTCTTCAAGATACGGCAGCCGCTCATCATCGGATACCTGTTTGCCGGCATGCTGATAGGGCCACTCTCCCCGTTCTGGTCCTGGCTGCTGCCGGACATCACCTCCTCGGGTCAGCACGGACACGGTGAGGGCACCATCGAGCTAGTCGGACTGGTCGCGGACATCACCGCGCTGAACCTCTTTGCCGAGATTGGCGTGATTCTGCTGCTGTTTGTAATAGGCATAGAGTTTCCCTACGCAAAGATCAAGAGCATGGGGCGCTCTGCAGTCGGGATCGGCTCGCTGGGGCTGCTGTCCACGATGGGCGTCGTGTTCTACGTGGCGACGGCGCTCGGGATGGTGTTCATGGACGCCCTGTTCCTGGCGGCCGCGCTCTCCATATCGAGTACCGCCATCATCGTCAAGATATTCGAGGAGCTGGGGCGCATCAAGGAGGAGTCGTCCGTACTGGTCCTGGGCATACTGATAGTGGAGGACGTGATTGCAGTCATCCTGATATCGTCGCTGCAGTCGGTGGCGCTCGTGGGCTCCGTATCCATCGAGTCCATCGTGGTGGTGGTGATGGTGGCCACCGGGATGATTGCCGGGACGCTGCTCATAGGGACGCGGATAATCCCGCACCTGATCGACCGCGTTGCGGCCATGGAGCACAGGGAGATACTGCTTCTGAGCCTGCTTGGAATCTGCTTTGGCTATGCGCTCTTTGCAAACCTCATGGGGCTCTCCGTCGCGATAGGGGCGTTCCTTGCCGGCGTGCTGGTGGCCGAGTCCAAGTCTGCCGAGGTTGCGCGCGTGCTGTCCAACCCCATCAAGGACATGTTTGTCGCGATATTCTTCATATCCGTCGGGGCGCTGATGGACGTGTCGCAGCTCAACGACTACATATTCCTGGCAGTGGCCCTGATACTTGCATCGATGGGGATGAAGTTCGGGGCGAACATGGCCGGCAACATGCTGTTCCGCATGAAGCGCAAAAAGGCCCTCCGCTCCGCGTTCGTCCTTGCGTCGCCGAGGGGGGAGTTCTCCATCGTTATAGTAAAGGTGGGCGTGGACATCGGGGCGGTCAGCGCGTTCGTGTTTCCCCTTATCGGACTGATATCCATAATCACGTCGTTTCTGGCCCCCTTTATCGTAAAGGTGGGGGACAAGGTGATATCGATCACGGGCGGAGACGAAGATGACCGCGACCGAGACTCCGACGACGACGATCTTGTCGACACCCGGTCCTTGGCCGGGGCGCCTCCGGCACTGGACAGCGCGGCCGACAACAGCGATGAAAAAGGCAGCGGCGACAGCGACAGTGACGGCAGCCCGGGCAGCGGATCTGGTGGGGCCGGCGCTGCGCAGGATCCAAGGTGACGGCCCCGCAGAGGCCGGCGAGGATGAACCGTCTTGACGCTACAGGTGCTGCAATGACCGGATCGGGGCCCGGCCGCGACGCGGATGGCAGTGAGGACATTCCTGACGACTGGCTTCCGTTCATGCATGACGACGGGGCCGGGCTGCTTGACTATGAGGGGCGTTCCGTCCCATACGTAACACTTGACGATCCCGGTCGGTACGACAGAATCGCGCACGCCATCCGCGGCCGCCCGGTCTCCGTGGACGTCAACCTCAACATCTTCGATGACATGGCCGGACGCGTCTTTGTAGAGGTCATGCTGGATGTTCCCCGCGGTGAGGGGGCGGGCCGCGAGCGCTTTATCATCAACGCCCGGCGGCACGTCTCGTTCTTCGAGGCGCTGGCAGAGACCTGCATGCTTGCCGTCGGCATGTCGGAGCGTGCTGACGCGCCCGGCACAGACGGGACGATCGTCCTCATACAACTGCCGCGCCCTGAGAGGGCCGCGCACGCGCTGAACCTGATACGGCAGGGGCTTGGGAGGGGGAGGGGGAGGGGCGTAGGAGCGCCAGGGATGCGGGAGTAGGACGAGTATCCGTCAGGATAAGTGGTGCAGTTACCGGGATTCGAACCCGGGTCGCGAACTTGGCAAGCTCGTATACTAACCAAACTATACTACAACTGCAACATTTGGGCCCTGGCTCGGATCTCTATTAAATTCTTCCAAGACGGTGGCGCTGTCCAACTCTTGCAGGTTCCGCCCTGATTTTGTGGACATTTAGAGGGGCCTTGGGCGGCGGGCGGGCCCGTTTCTGCCGCAATTGTGGCATGCCCGGCGGCAGGTCCTCGGTTTTTGGCTGCGCGCGACGAG
>JAJEHG010000054.1 GCA_022823825.1 Nitrosopumilaceae archaeon
TATCCGCACCGCATCACGTTCAGGATACGCGACGGCGGGCAGGTTACGGTGGAAAGGGCCGACGAGTAAAACGCCCGCAGATGACGGGACGGAGGGACCGCGCCTAGGAGAAGGCGTCACCCGATAATGCAGAGGAATCGCGGACTCGGGGATTGGCGGGGCCCAAGGGGCGGCCGGTCAGGCAGATGTCACATACCATTCTGCAAACGCCCTTAGCGCCCCGGTCCGGTGCGAGGCGCCGATCTTTTGATCAGGGCCCATCTCAGCAAACGTCTTGTCCTGTCCGTCCGGCACGAACACGGGGTCGTACCCCCAGCTCTTTTCGCCCCGCGGCGCCTCGGATATAGTTCCGCGCACCGAGGCCTCAAACGTGCGGCTCTCCGAGCCGTCGTCGTATGCGATGGCAGCAGAGAACCTGGCGCGCCTGTCGCTGCTGCTGCTGCTGCTGCCGTCAAGCAGCTTCAGGATGCCCGCGATTCCGATCGTGCGCATAACATAAGACGAGTACGCCCCGGGAAAGCCGCCCAGTGCCTCGATGAACAGCCCGTCGTCCTCCACGATCACGGGCATGCCAAGCCTGCGGTGCGCGTTGCGCGCCTTTTCCCGCGCTATGACGGCGAGCTCGTCGGACTGGACCTCCTGCAGGAGGGCGCGCTCGTACCCGACGCGCACTCCGAGGCCTTTGAGTATGGGCAATGCCTCGTCGTACTTGTGGCGGTTCGAGGATACGAACCGCACCACATTATCAGACGACCGTCGCATACCGTCCGCGCCCCTCTATAACCGAGACGAGCCGCACTATCTTTGCGCGCCTCTCGTATCCGACTGCCCTCGCGTACCCCTGCAAGAGCTTCTTCCAGGACTCGGCCATTATGCGCGCGTGCGCGCTGTTGAGGATCTCCTTTATGAGCCGCATGTCGACGGCGTGATCCTCCGGCTTGCACGTGTTCTGCGAGAGCCCAAAGTCTATCATGTACAGCGCGTCTTGTTTGCCGTCATATACAAAGTTCGACGTGGTCAGATCCCCGTGCATTATGCCGCTCCTGTGCAGGATCCCGACCATGCGGCCCATGCGGGCCGACAGCCCCACTATGTCGTCGTCCGGAAGGCTCTGCACCACGGCGCCCGGGACGTCCTGCATTATGATGGCGGATTTCTCGGTGTCCACCAGGTATACGAGCGGGGTGGTCACGCCCAGGGAGCGCGCGTGGGACAGCATCTGCGATTCGCGCGACGTGCGCTGGCGCCTTATGCGCGCGTCCAGCTGCGGGACGCGGTAGCCCTTTGGCTTTCTGACCTTTATGATGGCGCTTTTTCCGTTCCACGAGCCGCGGTATATGTCGGCCTCGGCCCCCTTTTTTACCAGTTTCATTGCAGCCGTCACGGCGGGTTGCGTCAGCTATCATTATAACCATAATGATCCAAAGCCGGCATATGGAGGAAGGGGAGAAGAGGATAAGGCAGGAGGACTGCAGCGAGGACAAGCTGGGACCGGGCATACTGACCCTGACAAACAAGCGCATCGCGTTTGACAAGACCAGGGCCCGCATAATGGACTTTAGCAAGAACGTGGGGGACACCGTACTTGACGTCCCGCTCAAGAGCGTCACCAAGACGTGGAAGGAGGGGCTGCTTATGAAAAAGGTGTGCTTTACGGCGAGGACCGCGCAGGGCGAGGACACCTACAAGTTCGGCGTGTTCGGCCCTGGAAGCTGGAGGGACGCGATAAGCGAGGCAGTCGAGGACGACACCCGGGAACGGCAGGGATAGTCAGTACTCGACCCGCACCGTGTCAAGGCGCCAGGACTGCGTTACAAACGTGTCGGACATTGCGGCGCCCGATTTCACGTTTGACTCCAGCAGCCCGGTCCAGCAGATCTGGCTGCCGCAGTCGCCGGCGTATTTCAGCGGCACCACGAAGAACCTGCACGAGTGGCGCCTGCAGACTTCGGAGAGCATGGCAGACAGCCGCTTGTTTGCGGCGACGCCCCCCACGACCATCAGTTCGCGCTTGCCCGTAAACGAGAGGGCGCGCTCTACTGCCTCCCCGATCATCGCAAACGCGGTCTCCTGCAGCGAAAAGCACGCCGAGTACTTGTCGGATTTGGCGGCCGACTTTGCGGCCGACAGCAGCCCCGAGAAGGAGACGTCGTTGCCCTTTACGGTGTAGGGGAGCGGCACGTATCGCGGCGGCACAAGTTGCTGCTGCTGCCGGTGACGTACAGTGCGTTTAGTGCTTTTGCCGCCGCTACTGCCGTCGTCAACGCCGTCAACGCCGCCGCCATAACTTTCACCGGTGCCGTTGCCGCGGCCGGCAGGTGTAGCGCCGGGCTGCCGGTCATTCGACTGCTGCTGCGCCATCTCCTCTATGATCCTGCCGCAGGGTGACGCGAGCCCCAGCGCCCGCCCGAACTGGTCAAGCAGCTGCCCCAGGGTAATGTCAAGCGTCTCGCCAAACACGCGCCACTGCCTGTCCAGAAACGCCAGCAGCATGGTGTGCCCACCCGATACGAGCAGTACCAGCGGATTTTTTGCGCCCGTAAGCAGCTTGCCAAGCTCGATGTGTCCTATGGCGTGGTTTACCGGATAGATCGGAATGCCGTGAAACGACGCAAGCGACCTTGCCACCACGGCCCCCACGCGCAGGCAGGGTCCCAGCCCGGGCCCCGCCGCGTACGAAATCAAGTCGATGTCGGCAACCGACGTTTTGGACTCCGCCAGGCACTGGGCGAGCACCTCGGGGGCGTACTCCACGTGGTGGCGCGAGGCCTCCCTTGGGTGTATCCCCTCCCCGTCGTCGGGCCTGTATATGTGGCGGACGTCGGAGAGTATTCGGCCCCTGTCGTATCCGGTCTTCTCCATTATGGCGCACGAGAACGTGTGGGCGGTGCTCTCGATGCCAAGCCCGATCATCCTCTTCTTTCTCGCGGCCGCGGCGCCCGATCGCGGTGCCGTCGTTGTCGTTGTCGTCGTTGTTGTCATCCCCGCCATACGCGTCACGCAGCCCGTCCCGTTGCAATCATCCCCTGCTCATGGTCGACACGATCTTTATCACGTCGCCGTCGCTCAGCTGCTTGTCCCCGCTTATCCGCTGCTTTGTCTTGCAGTCGATGGCGTGCAGGAGCCCCTCGGCCAGGTCCGCGTGGACGGAGGCGGCCAAGTCCCGGACTGTGGACCCGCCAGGTACCAGCCTGGAGTCGGGCAGCACCTGCCCGTCCTTGTTCGTAAGGCGGGTCTCGTCCTCCACCGGATAGACTACGATGTACCCCAGAATCCCAAAGACGGCCGTGTCAAGCAGTCTCTGCACGCCCGTGTCAGATATGCGGGACAGTATGGCGGCAGCCATGTCGAGCGCCTTTCTCTGCTGCGGCGCCAGCTTTTCCGCGGCGCCCGGCGCGACCTCAAACGAGCCGGCGCCCGGCGCGTACGTAATCACCCCGGCCTTGGCCGCCTTTCGCAGCAGCAGCTCCGCCTCGGCGCTGCACGGAACCACGCGCGCGCCGTCAGACACGCCGGCAAGGGACGCGGCCACGTCCTGTATGTCGCCGCCGCACAGGTCGGCCTTGTTTGCCGCGATTATCATCGGCTTTGCATCGGCGCGCAGGCGGCGCGCAAAGGATACGGTGTCAGACTCGGACCACTCGGCGGGCCCGCGCCCCTCAAGGCTCATCCCCGCAAGGACTCGGTGCACGTCGGACGCGGTTACGCCCAGCCCCGAGAACCGCTCGGCGATGCCGTCTGCCAGCTTTGTGCGCTTTTGGTCCACCTCGCGTATTATCTTGTCCCAGTCGCGCGTCAGTATGTCTGCAAACCACAGGTCAAACTCGTCCCTCACGAACCTGACGTCCTCGGCAGGGTCGTGCGTGCCGGCCGCGACCGGCTGCCCCTGTATGTCGGTGGTCCCGGCCGCGTCCACCACGTGTATCAGGATCTCGGCCTGCCGCGCGTTGTCAAGGAACTTGTTTCCAAGCCCCTTGCCCTCGTGCGCCCCGGGCACCAGCCCGGCCACGTCGATCAGGCGCACGGGCACCAGCCGGGTGCCGTCCCGGCACAGGTCGTTCTGGTGATCAATCCCAAAGTGCGCGCAGGCGCACTTGGTCTCCACGTGCGCTACCCCCACGTTGGGCTCGATTGTGGTGAATGGAAAGTTTCCCGACTGCACCGCGACCTCTGTCGCGGCCGAAAAAAAGGTTGACTTGCCCACGTTTGCCTTTCCCAGCAGCCCAATCTGCATAAGGCGACGGCGGCCGCCTGCTTCATATTAGTATCGCATTGCAACAGTACACCAATGGACGACGGGAACATCGCGAAAGAAGACTGCCGGCGCATCCTGCTGATAACCGGCACCCCCGGGGTCGGCAAGCATACCGTGGCCAAGGCCCTGCAGTCTGGGATGGAACAGACGGGGGACGGAGGCTGGCAGACAGTCGACATAAACGAGGCGGCGCGCGGTGCGGGGCTGCTTGATGTCGAAGATAGTTACGACCCCGAATCGGACACGACGGATGTGGATACGGGCGCGCTGTCAGGTGTGGTGCGCGATACGCTTGCGGCCCCGGGCAGGTACGTCGTAGTGGGGCACCTGGCGCCGTATGTGGTGCCGGCCGACGACGTGGTGCTTGCGGCCGTACTGAGGAGAAGCCCGTACGAGCTGGTCAGGGTGTACGAGGAGAGGGGGTACTCTGCGCGCAAGGCAAGGGAGAACGCGGGGGCCGAGATGCTGGGGACCATATCATTTGACACGTACGCCGCGCGGTACGGGGCGACGGGCCAGTATGACACTACAGGCAGAACCCCGCAGGAGACTGCGCGCGTGATACTGGCCGATTTGGAGCGCGTGTGTCGCAACAGCAACAACAACAGCAGCAATGACGACGACGATAACAGCGGCAGTACACCGCAGTCGACGTCGCCTGAATCGCCGGGCGCGGAGGACGCCGGGGAACCCGGCGAGCGCATAGGCTGGCTTGCCGACAAGGCCTCATACGAGAGGATGCTCAGGGACATCATGCCCGGTTGGCCCGGCGGCACGGTATGATTAATTAGCCAATTATAACGCGACGACTCATGCAGTTTGAGATCAAGGGGACGGATCTGGCCGCCCGCATAGGCAGGATAAAGACGGAACACGGGACGGTGGAGACCCCCGCGTACGTGCCGGTCATACACCCCGCAAAGCAGACCATCCCGGCATCCCAGATCAAGGAGATGGGCTTTGACATCGTAATAACAAACGCCTACATCACAAGGAACACCTACGGCCACGACGAGGCCATCAGGCGCGGCATACACGACATCATAAAGTATGACGGCGCCATAATGACCGACTCGGGCGGGTACCAGGTGCTTGAATACGGCAAGGTCGGGGTCACCCCGCCGGAGATGGCCGAGTTTGAGAGGGGCATACGCACCGACTTTGCCATCCCTCTTGACAAGCCCACGGGGTTTGGCATGAGGCGCGACGCCGCAGAGTCGTACGTCAGGGACACGCTCAGGGTCTCAAGGGAGGCCCTGCGGGCCGCGGAGGACGCAGGTGGCAGCGGCCAGACATGGATAGGCCCCATCCAGGGCGGGGAGCACCGTGACCTGGTGGCAAGGTCGACCAAGAGCCTGGTAAAGATGGGCTTTGAGATGCTGGCGCTCGGCAGCCCCGTGGAGTTCATGGAGTCGTACGAGTACAGGCTGCTGGCCGAGATGATCGCGACTGCAAAGCGCAGCATGCCGCACGGCATACCGCTCCACCTGTTCGGTGCGGGCCACCCGCTTACGATACCGCTCGCCGTCGCGCTCGGGTGCGACACGTTTGACTCGGCGTCATACATACTGTACGCAAAGCATGGCCGGTACATGACTGAGGACGGCACGCGCATGCTGGATGAGATCGAGTACTTTCCGTGCTGCTGCGCCGTATGCTCCAGGTATGAGCCCGGCGAGCTGCGCCTCATGCCGCAAGAGCAAAAGGTCAACAACATAGCGGTGCACAACCTGTACGCGATAAAGCTAGAGGTGGACAGGACAAAGCAGGCCATTGCCGAGGGCAGGCTGTGGGAGTACGTCATGAAAAAGTCAAGGGCCCACCCCAGGCTGTACGAGGCCGTCGCGCACCTGATGGCGCCTCCGTCGTCTTCTTTGCCATTATCGTCATCGCCAACATCGCCGCCGCCGGACATCAGCGGCATGTTCAGGGCCGGAACGCCCCAGTACAAGCAAAAGGCCGCCTTCCTGTACGGTGCAGAGGACCAGCACAGGCCAGAGGTTGCCGCATACCACGACACCGTGCGCAGGTTCCGGACCAAAAAGAGCATCGTAGTGATAACCCCCGAGTCCCACACAAAGCCCGGGTACATGTCCCGCGAGTACAGGGAGCTGTACAAGCAGAGCAGGAGAAACGACGACATCCAGTTCTGCCAGTACAGCCCCATACTAGGGATAATGCCAATCGAGATATCCGACGTCTATCCGGCGGCGCACCACGAGCAGGCGCGCGTACCCGTGGATCCCGCAGCGTGCACGGAATTTGCCAAGACGTGGGACGCGTTCTTTGAGAACAACGGGTTTGCAGAGGTCAGATACGACAAGAACGACGAGTTCCTAGGCCACTTTGCAAGGAGGCTCAGGGGCGTCAAAAGGCGCGGCCTGAAGGGGGCGGCCGGGGCGCGCCAAACCAAAGGCGCGCCGTAGCCCCACCGTCCAAGCAAAATAAAGAAGAAAGAAAAAGAGCGGTTATAGTGCCGCATCTTCGGCCCAGCCGTTTACGAAGACACCGTTCTTGTGGAGCGGTACCGGCTGACCGGCGGTATAGTTCATCGGCCTCATCCAGAAGATGGACTTTGTCGGGCACACGCCAATGCATGCACCGTCAGAGATACATCTCTCCGGGTAAAAGACAAATGCCTTACCTCTCTTCCAGCCTTCGACTGGCTTTACTCTGAGGACATCGGGTCCCAGGGTTGTACAGATCTCCACGCACAGCGCGCAGCCAATACACCTCTGCTCGTCAATGTCCGGCAGTATTGCTATAGGCATTACAACCCATCTTTGGCTATTTACTATTTAAACTGTGAGCTCATACCATAACCCTGTTATGAAACGGATCCCAGCCCCTTGATGCACACAAAACAAAAGAAAAGAGAAAACGGGCCAAAAGCCACGCTATTACTTTCTCATTGCGTCGATCTGACCGGATGTGACCCAGTCAAGAAGTTCAGCAGAACTCGGATTCAGGTCAGCCTTCTGATTCATCAGATTATTAACCCAGATCCAGTTAATTTGGTTCAGAAGGGGCTTGTTGTCCTCGTCGCCGGCACGGACCTTTTTTACAAGATCGGCGTCCTGCTGGGCAAGCCACTCTTCATAGGTTCTACCCATGAACAGCAGGAATAGATTATAGTAATTAAAGCTTTTGAAGATTTCACGGTGTGTGTAATAAAGGGCCGCCGGGGCCGGGCTGCAGACGGGGCGCCGGCCGGTGCGATCTGCATACACGCCTCACGGGGGCAAAAAAGAAGGTTTTAACGTAGACGTTTTTGGACGTTAATTCTTGGATGTGCGAGTACTGGGGGCGGCCGGCGAGGTAGGAAGGTCCGGCTTTCTAGTCAACTGCGAGGGCGCCAGCATACTGCTCGACTACGGGGTGATGTTCGGCAGGAGGGGATCCCCGCCCACGTACCCGCTGCACGTCAGGCCCAAGGATTTGGACGCCATAGTAATAACGCACGCGCACCTGGACCACTCGGGGTGCGTCCCCTCCATGTTTGTCAGCGGCAGGACGGACGTCTACGCGACGCCGCCCACGCTAGACCTGTCCGAGCTGCTGATAGCGGACATGCTAAAGATAGAGAAGAACGCGCACCAGTTCGACATGCCGGAGCTCAACAGGATGATGAAGAGCGCAAAGGGCATCGGGTACAAGCAGCGCGTGTCAAAGGGCGACGCGACGTTTGAGCTGCGCGAGTCGGGCCACGTCGTGGGCGGGAGCACGGTACTGGTAGAGTCGGGCAAAAAGAGGCTGTTTTACACCGGCGACATAAAGACAAACGGATCCCGGATGCTCCGCGAGGCGGACCTAGACGTGGGGGAGATTGACATGCTGATTACCGAGAGCACGTACTCGCAGACCGTGCAGACGCCCAGGGCCGAATCCGAGCGTGACCTGGTGGAGTTTGCAAACGAGGTGATGGACCGGAAGGGCGTCCTCTTCATACCGTCGTTTTCCGTGGAGCGGTCGCAGGAGATCGCCTGCGTGCTGCGCGCCGCCAACTTCAAGCACAGGATAATCATGGACGGCATGGCGCTAAAGGTCAACGACATAATATTCAGGCACCCCGAGTACCTCCGCGACCCGGCCGTCTTCAAGAGCGCCATAAAGGACTCTGTCGCCATAAGGGACCACGCCCATCGCAAGCGCGCCCTGAGGGACGCAAAGGCAGCCGACGGCAGCTACGCGGAGCCGTGCGTCGTGATATCGCCCGCGGGCATGCTGGTCGGGGGCAACGCGGTCTTTTACCTGCAGGAGCTGGCGTTTGAGAAGAGGAACGGGATAGCCCTCGTGTCGTACCAGGGCGACGGCACGCCGGGCAGGATGCTGCTGGATACCGGCAAGGTGGAGGCGCGCGGCAAGGAGATCAAGGTGGAGGCCGAGGTCAGAAAGTTCGAGTTTTCGGGGCACGCGGACAGGAACGAGCTCTTTGCCATGCTAAAGAGGATAGAGGGCAACCCCAAGGTGCTCGCGGTACACGGGGACGGTGAGTCCTGCACCACGTTTGCGCAAGAGATCCACGACGAGTTCGGGTGGGAGACGCAGGTCCCCGCCGCAAACGATACGATACCGGTCTGAGATGCAGCGTTCGGGTGGCTCAAGTACGGGAGCGGGCCGCGTGGCAATCGACGTGGCAGACACGATGAACAGCGGGCAGGTGTTTCTGTGGAGATCCGTACAGAAGAAAGGGAAAGGGATGTGGTGGTACGGCGTCCAGGGCCAGGAGATACTCAGGGTAGACGGACATACAGGGAGGACCAGTACGTACCGCAGGGGCGGCAGGTGGGCCGCGTACAAAAAGGATTTGTTCAGGGACTCTGACAACCCAGATCGCATACCAGAGTCGATGCCGCAGGACGACACAACTGCGGAAGCCGCGCGCCGGTACCGCAACCTGAGGATTATCAGGCAGGACCCGTACCAGTGCATGATATCGTTCATCACGTCTGCAAACTCCAACATACGGCGCATAACAGACAACCTCGCGCGCATGACAGAGACGTTTGGCAGGCCCGTGGACGCGGGAGATAGCGCTGGTATGATGCACCTCTTTCCCACGCCGTCGGCGCTCGCGGGCGCAACCATACGGGAGATACAAAAGTGCGGCGTCGGATACCGCGCCGCATACATCAAGGAGGCGTCTGAAATGGTCGAGTCAGGCGAGGTCAACTTTGGACGCATCAAGAAGATGAAGGACTATGACGACATGATGGACGCGATGCTCTCCGTACCGGGCGTCGGGAACAAGGTGGCCGACTGCATAATGCTGTTCTCGCTTGAGAGGCCGGACGCGTTCCCGCTTGACAGGTGGATGCTCCGCGTCCTGGGGACGCGGTACAGTGGCGTGTTCGGGAGCCGTGGGTCACATGCAGTACCGTCAGCGTCATCGCCGTCATCGTCACCACTAGAGCATCTGACCGACAAGCGATACAGAGTCGCGCACAGCAAAATAACAGAATACTTTGGGCCCTACGCAGGGTACGCGCAGCAATGGCTCTTCAAGATGGCCAGGGACGACGCAGGCGCCTCCTGGAGGCAGAAGACGTGACATGCCGCGCAGGCAGAAACGAGGCCGTGTTGTAACACAGACATGCCATGCAGTCAATTCAGCATTGCAGATAGCTGCATGCAGCTTGAAGTGATTTGCGGCGGTTCGCCAAAAAAACCCTTAAAACCGCACTGGGCTGCTAGCTCTTTGGGCCCATAGCTCAGCATGGATAGAGTGTTGGACTTCTAATCCAATGGTCAAGGGATCGAAGCCCTTTGGGCCCGCTCTAGGTGCTGTACCGAAACCTTTGGGCTAGTTCCACATGTACTGTGGGCCGCGGTCGCTTTATCTGCTGTCAGCCCAGACATCCAGGATCTGACGGATCATGATCTACCATCGCTCTGTGTGCGAATAAAGATCAGGCGGCATTCCCTCTAGCCTCACATCAAATTTCAGAGATGGCTCGGCTCTTGAACTCGCGTTGTGGATTCTAAACGATATCTGCCACCCGTGGTTCAGCATGACTATCATCCTGTTTTTGCCTACCCTCTCGATATCGACTATTCTAGATGGACTTTTCAGACTTGGTATTTTACTCTGCGCGCTTGTCGAGTTTGAGGGCATGTTGAGCGTTCCGTTCATGTTGTATCCCTGTATGATCACGCTCTTGTCGTACTTCATTATTTTGTAAAAGTCCTTCTTACCGAGTAGGTACTCCAGCAGTAGAGGGGGGATGTTACCTCCTTTCTGCATAAACCTCTTCATCTCGTCTTCAAACGTGTCAAGCACCGGAACGTAAAACTTGTCGGCTTTTCCTTGTATCTCGTTCCATAGCAAGACATGTCCATCATCTTTCTTGCTTTCATTTACCATGTCCCTCACATATCCAAAAATTTTGCGTACCGCGCCCATGTATTGGGGTGAGCAATCCACACCAAACCATTCTCTGCCGAAGTTAATCTTATCCGACAGTCGGGAATGCTTCACCGCACTGTTCTGGTTCTTTGCAGAAAGTCCGATCTCCCAACCGCTTCCAGGTCTTGTCACCAACACGTCCCTGATGTCACCGTCTTTGCCTGTCTGATCCGGCTGGACGGACACAACTACCTTGTCATTGCCGCTGACGAGATTCTCCAATCGAGGTTCTAGCGCGGCGATGTGTCCGACGGCGACATTGGCAGCTTTGGAATACTTTTCTTGTGCGTCACTCGAGCAGGATTCAAAAGATCTTTTCGCAGTTTCGTACGAGCCGTCCTTCTTCAGTACCCTAGCCTCTCGGCCGTCATTTGCCCTTTCATACGCAGCGATCAGCAGCGCGTACTCAAAGGCTTTCCCCGACGTCGTCTGCGAGGCCATTATCCGTCCGTCGTAGCTCCTTTTTCGGTAGTGTTACAGCAGGGTGGCGCCGGAGCTTCCGCCAAGTTCTTTGATCTTTCTGTAACGTCGTGGCTGAGCACCAACAATTCCCTGGCCTCCTTGTCATGAGACATTCCGTAACTCCACTTGGGGTAGTAAAACTGATAACCGTTGTACATGTGGCGCACCTCTTCTGAATTGTTGTATGAGAGGATCCACTTATCCCTTCCCTTGAGGATCTCTGCGAGTCCCTCGTGGTCGAATCCGGTATGCATGTCGCCGTTTCTGCCGTAGAGTTTCTGATCCAACATGTACGGCGGGTCGAGGTACAAGAAGTGGTCTTCCGACTTCGGTATGGACTCTTTGAAGTCCGCCTGCTTCACGCTGAGGTTGTCTGACTCGAAGTTTCGGATCCTGTCGATGGAGGATTCGGTGAACCTTGGATGATGCGGCGACATGCCGCCGGACATAGTAGTTCCAGAAAATGACGCACGGTTCAACACGTAGAATCTGGCCGCCCGCTCGTACTTTGACTTGCTCTTCCCCTGTGACCTTTGTAGCTCGTAGAATTTCTCCTTTGGCAGCGGATAGTGGTGTTGTACGGTGTCGGCCAGCTTGACAGGATCCTTGAGAATACACTGCCAGAACTCCACAAGCGGTTTGAAATTATCATATCCATAGACGCGCATTCCTTTGTTGGCGCACGCCAGTTCGACCGAGCCGCCGCCTAGAAAAGGTGAGCAGATCGTCTCTCCGTCCGGGATGAACTTCATTATAGCCTCTACTCCCCTAGTCTTTCCGCCTGCGTATCTGAGTGGGGAGCGCGGCGCCGCGGTCTTCATTGCCGATCCACCGCAAACCGTCTATTTTGGTTTTCGCGTATTCCAGCCAACTACAAAGTGCGTCCATAGTTGGGCTGGGAAGAGTGATTTTGGGTAAGGTAAGAAGGTACGGAATCGACGTAACACTGGTGTGTTAATGATGAGGGCCCCGTTACAATAGGAACGCGGGTGCTCATACACCTTAAAGCTGACAGAGAAACATGATGCAGATTGCAAAGGTCACTGACAAGTCATTCTGGTATGACCCCGTCATCCTATGGTGGACACGAATCTACAGGATACGCAACGGACTGTGCACCACCCTGAGAAGAACCTCGACTAGGCACGATCTGCGCTGCTCCGGGCCCGAAACAATCAGCAAAACCCGTCTCGCCCCTCCAGATTGGGAATACCTGAATGGAAACGAATTTGGCACGGCAGGGGGGATACCTCCTGCCAGTCATCCATGCTGAGGTCACGATAACATATCAATCCCGTCACATTATTCCTTTAATGTGGTAAGATGGATATTTTTCATGAACATAATTTAGCAAATTCACATATGACATACCTCCATATTCACGACAAACATATGCAACTGCATCTTTAATGTCTCCTGTATTTCTATGCATTTTTTCTGCATGCAAAATCGCTTTTCCAAATTCAGTCAAAGCGTAGCAAAAAACATTATTACCAGATGGGGTTTTTTCGATTCTCTCTTCGACAAGTCCTAATTCCTCAAGATTTGAAACATAACGATTCACGTCACTAGAAAGCGGTCCTAAGGGAGCAGGTTCAAAATCATAGTTGAGAGGTACAGTACATTGGGTTTGTGTAAGAAACACTAATTTTTGAAGTCTTGTTTTGCCTCTAAGTCCGTCGTTAAAATTCGATATAATTTCGAGTATGATAAATAATTCATTCATCAATTATTTTCACCGTTATTGCTTCGCAATCCAGTTCCCTCTTCATATCCTTCCAACGGTCCAATAGCGTTTAAAATAGCATCTTCATAACTTCTGAGTTTCTGCTTGACTTCGTTACGAACATCTGACATATTGTTGATTTCATATAGAGCGGCCGGTGGCCTGCCAGAAGACGTTACTGCATCCACATCATCGCAGCGTGTTACAAAACCTCTCGCGACTAGATTTTCAAGCGCCTGTCCAACATTTCTTTCAGTATGTTTTAATCGAAACTCCTCAGGTAATATACTGACAAGCGATTTAAGCAGCAAGAAGATCCTATGTGCCGAAAATAGCGGATTCCGTTCTACCCATTTTTGAACGAACAGAAATATGCATACCGCAGTATCGGTACTGCCAAATCCTAACGCCAGAAAACTACCACCATATTTAGAGAGAAGTCGAGTGTATGTGTCTGACCACCCCGGCCTCGTATCCATCAAAACGATACAAGCACTCATACTAATAATCATGGCGATCTGGGTTTTAAGGTATTTTTCTCAGTTTGGAGAAAAGTATGCTTGTTCGTACTTAATCTAGATAGTGCTTGCTTATGCACAGTGTCCCAATCGTGCCTGATTACACTACGTTTACCAAAAAGTCAGGCATGATCTGAAAAATACTCTAGACGTGTTTTCCACTATTGGAGAAAAATGACTTTATAATCATAGAGCTAATAGTCTTGACATGTCCATAGACATCACGATCGACAAGGAAGAGTTCAAGATCGAAGGGGACAAGATCTCTGTTGAAGACATCATCAGACTTGCCAAGCGCAAGATCGATGATTACGAGGTACAAAAAAGAGATTGCAAAACAAATTCCTTGGAGAAAACATACGACGACCCAAAAAAGATCATAGATCTGAAGGATGGAGACTGCTTCACCGTAAGGTACACAGGAGTTGTAAACACCGCATGAGCACCTCCAACCTTATTTTTTCTAAGTTTTTAAAAGAACGAGGTATGAGCTATGTTGAAGAACCCATAGGCAGCATGACAATATTCGTCATACATGAATACAAAATACCACATGGAAAATATTCCGGCCGAGTCATAGGCATAGGCTTGCCGATTCCTGACGACTTCCCAAATGTTCCACCATATGGGTTTCACGTAAGATGCAATCATGGGTTTTCAGATGAGATTCCCAGTCGTAACACCAGTGACCTGGGTTCGGATTGGGAATTCTGGAGTAGAGAGATACGGTGGGATGATCCAGAACAACAAACTCCGAGATACTACATGGATCAGATAAACAGATGTTTGGAGCTGGATTGAATGGATTATAGCATAGCCATGACGGAAACTCTAAGTCGCCAGATGCAGTCTTTTTTGCTAAAAGACACTACAGAAGAAGAGGTCTGTTTTGTAACATGGCGGCCATCCCAGGGCGTCCAAAGATGCAATATTCTGTTAAACGAAGCAATCTATCCAGAAAAAAATGAACGCAAAAAACATGGAACGGTGTCTGCACAGCCCTCATATGTAAAAAGATGTGAGGAATTTGCGGTAATGAGGGGCGCTGGACTTGCCATGATCCATACGCATCCTTTTGGAGTTGGAATTCAGCATGTCTCAAAAATAGATCGGCATTCGGAGCAAGACATACTTGCTAAAGAGGTGTTTGGGATAACAGGGCTGCCATTTGTAGGCATAACACTCTCTGGAGATAATGTATGGAGCGGCAGGATATACCCAAAACCCTTTAAAATCCGGAGGTGTCAATCCGTTAGAATTGTGGGCAAGAACCTTGCCATTGACTTTAACCCTCCAGTGACGTCACAAACTGATTCAAATCCAATGCAGGTGAGAACTGTTAGTTTGTGGGGCAATAACACCCAAAACAACCTGGCGCGAATGAAAGTGGGCATCATAGGAGTTGGCAGCGTCGGATCGGCAGTAAGCGAGATTCTAGCCAGAATGGGAATAGGAACAATTTTCTTGATGGACTATGACAGTGTTGGGATTCACAATCTTGACAGAATGATCGGTGCTTACAAAACAAATGTAGGAATGTTGAAAAAAGATGCCATAAGAAAAAACATAATAAAAGTAGCCACGTCTAAACGTTTTGCATGTATAACATCAAATAACTCCATAGTAGAAAAAGCGGGGGTGAAAGAAGCGCTTGACTGTGATGTTATATTTTGTTGTGTAGACAGGCCATGGCCACGGCTTGTATTAAATCAGATTGCGTACTCTAGCTTAATCCCGGTAATTGATGGTGGTATCAGTTTTGATGTCACAGATGGCAAAATGCAACACGGTGTTTACAGGGCACAAACCATAGGAGTTGAACGGGCATGTCTAGACTGCTCGGGGGGATTGCGATTAGAACAGGTGGAAAGAGACAGACAGGGGACGTTTGATGACCCGGAATACATCAAGAAACAAGAGGCATCAGGTAAAAACACTAGATATAACATAATTCCATTCTCTTTAGGCCTTGCAAGTATGGAAACAATTCAGTTTGTAGAGATGGTGACAAACATCGCGGGAATTGGGGACATGAAACAGCAGACATATGATTATACCAGTGGCGAGATCATTCCAAAACCATTCAATTGCAGAGAAAAATGCACGTATAGGCAACTTACAGCAAATGGCGATTCTGTAGATCTTAGCATAGGCATGGATAAATCCAGATCTAGGAGTTTGGAATGATACTTAGCGATTTTCTATTATCAGTAAGTGATAGTACATGTTATAGCAAAGATGAGCTCAAATCTTAACTGGTGGAAATCATAGTCTCGGGATATGAGCGCCTGACCAGATTCTCATACAAGAATCAGAACTTTTGGGACGCGAAAAACCAGAGAAGAGTTTCGTATAAAGGACAACAGGGAGGAGAGTGCCCTACCACAGGGTGTTTATCCGGAAATCTGGGCACATGCCGGATGTGTCTGCGGTCTGCCGGCCCGTAGGCCCGGTCGCTTTCAGGTTATATAGATGTCCCATCCCCCACCCCAACCGCAACTACAAGACACACGTGATGGAATTGACAGAGTGCCTACACTCGGTGCTCGCATTAACCATAAATGACCCGGAGTGGTTGCGCCGGGATAACATCGAGAAGACGAAGCAGATAGACAGGATGCAGCACGAAAAGGGCGCCGAAATTGCCGAATGGAGGCGAATGATCGAGGAGATGGCCAGACGGATGAAGGTGGGCGGCGGTGACTGCAGTGAATGGCCCCGTACAGATTTATGGCACGTCTCAGCGTCCAATGCATGTTGAAGACTAAGCGCATAGCGGAGCCCCGAGAAGAAACGGACGGCAGGCGCATCCTGATAACCAGGTATTGGCCCCGCGGTGTCAAGCGCGAGCACTTTGACGAATGGCAGAAGGAACTAGCGCCATCAATACCGCTGCTCAAAGAGATCAAGAACGACAGCATATCCGACGAAGAATTCGCGCGCAAGTTCGAGATGGAAATGCAGCGCAACGAGGCAAGCCGCGCGGCCATTGACGAATTGCGCCGCGCCGACTCCCATACAACGCTACTGTGCCACGAGCCGGAGGGCGTGGTATGCCATCGGCACTTGCTGCGGCGCATGATCACTGGAACCGACGAGTTCCCGGCATATCACGACTGACCGCACCGCCTAGGCGCATGACATGCATACTACATCGTTGACATGATCAAGGCGGGAGAGGTTCAGGGGTGGTCCCATCAGGGCACGCTGGTATCGCACCTCCACTCAGCCTGCGGTTCACTTTTAGAATTACGCACCCACTCAGGTTAACTGCGCTATCTGACCCTTTCAATGCCGTTTTTGTACGAAAAATAGTAGATCTCAATGTCGTCAATCCACTTGTTATGGCGTTTCACATAGTTTTGTACCAGTCCCTTGTCCTCACCTATGACGAGCAGCTTGCGCCATCTTCCAGGTGGGTTGTATTTTTCAACCATCTGCATAAACCAGCAATATTCGTTGAGTGTTGAGATCTTTGCAGACGGTGTGTTTCCACCCGATGTGGTCTCGTAATTCTTCGCATCACCTACTATTCTTTGAGACTTGTTTACGATGTCAAAACTCTTCAATTTGCCATTGATATCGATCTTATCGACGCGCAGTTCGACCCCCAAGTGTTTGGCAAGCGCGTCCCTTGCCTGTCGTTCGAATTCTACATGATTGCCCATGCTTGGTATTGCTGGTGGCAGTGTTATTTGTGTTGCGATTTCGGATTCCGTTACAAATTCGTGACATACAGCTAAGATCATAAATTCGTGTAAGCTATAGCTAGAAGCGAAAGTCCTTGAGTGATCAACCTTTCAAATGGAAACAAATTTTGAGCCTCCCTGTATCACGTACGGCATGGCAACGGCAAGACTGGGGGACCGGAAGAAAGCATACGAGAAAGAAAGAGACCTTCGAGCCAATATCATGATGACTACAGCAAACACGGTGTGCGTGAACAACAAAAACGTCCAGATGCGGCAGACTCACCGATGCAATACCCCGACTGGGTCTCCATTGAGTCGAACGCTTCAAGAATCGGCAGTCACCCTCTGGAACCTTCTAGGGCCGGGCAAGCCGCCCAAGGTGGGACATGGCGGGATGGGACGTGGTGCGTCACGGAAATGAAGAGGAGGTTCGGAAAGGCGGGCGCGGTTTTAGGCAGAGCGCGGCAGCATCGTTTAGAGCCTCGAGGTGGAAGTCTGAGCGCGGCGGGGATGTCATGTTGTCTACCTTCCGTACTGAGGCGTCACACCCCCGCATGATCGGGGGGCGTTTGTGACAGGCAGAGAGTCGCCTGCTGGTATCAGTACCATCTGGCGTTTGCCAGCACGGGAAGGGCCGTGTCCGAATACTTCAGGACATCAAAAACTCAAGTTTGGCATGTACGCGCACCTTGACAGACTGGCCGCATTAATACTTAAGAACTTTTAATCTCAGCTATGAATGTGTTGACTATAATCACATAAACAAATAAGTACAAGCTTACAATCAAAACTAACGTGGATTCATGCCTCGATCGTTTTATTAAAAATTTTAAAAAAATCAAGATTGGCAAAAAAACCATTTTAGATTGGTCATATCATCTTGCTACGAAAGACTCAAAAGCATTTGAAGTACAACATACCGGGACATTATTCAAGCTAGATCTTTTATATTCTTATCTTGATTTTCCCTATCTTCATATTATGTCAAGACAGCGACAAAAATATAATACAAAGCTAATTTTCTTAGATCTTTATTCTGGAAATGGCTTGAATAAGATTAAAAGTGAATCATCGCTTTTTTTATGCGGCTCTTCCTTACTTGCACTTTTATGCTCTCATAATCAAACCATCAAAAAACAATATCCATGTTACTTCGATTATACCGTAATGATAGATAACGATAAAGACTCAATCACAACATTGTACGATCGGTGTGACGCTTTAACAAAAGATCTTAAAATTAGTAACAAGCTAAAATTAAGTAATAAGTTTGAAACAGATGCGCAATTGCTAACAATTAGAGGAGATGTAATAAATCAGGATTTCATTTCTCAGCTATGCCTTTGGTTAGACTCAATCTGGCAAGATAAAATACATATTATGATGTTTGTAGATCCAGGCTCTCCGGGACGTTTGTCTATGCAGACTCTAACAAATCTCTTAACATATCCAGGAGATTTAATAATACTTTTACACCAAGAACTGTTTGTGGAAATGGTTCTTAAGAAACGCTACAATACTGATACTATACAGCGAATGCTTGGAATGAATAAAACCGATGCCGAATCACTATTTAATAAGTCTAAAGCTGAATTATCGAGATTGTATGTCAAACGTTTTGTAGATACTATACAGGGAGTTAAAATTGATCGACTGTCATCGGGTTCTAACTACCGCAATGTAGTTTCTTCTATTAAAATTCGCACTGACAAGCAAACATATACACTTCTTTTTGCGACAAGAACAACAGGTGGAAAACATCATGAGACATGGCAAAAAATATTTAGTGATTATAATACGTGTATAGAAAAATTATCCGACGCAGGAAAAACTATGATAGGCGTGCTTAAAGGTTCACAACAGAGAGTAGATATGTACTGACTCTGAAAGTTAAATTCATTTATATGGGCATAGAAGATAGTAGCGGTTGTCCCATGGAGGTATTCAGATTTACGCATAGATTGTTGTTCTGCCAACCATACTTAAGAAAGACAAATGGATTCGCACAACATAAGACATGCAGACGGTGACGATGTATGGCTCTTGGTTCCAAGATAGAGTGGACCGAATCCACATGGAATCCAACAACAGGCTGTACAAAGATATCTCCCGGATGCGCAAATTGCTATGCAGATCGATTAACCAAACGACTCAAAGCCATGGGACAGAAAAAATACGCAAAAGAGTTTCAATATACCGAACATAACTCAGAATTGACATTACCACTAAACTGGAAGAAACCGAAAAAAATTTTTGTCAATAGCATGTCTGATCTATTCCACGAAGATGCAACGATGGAGTTTATAGGAGCATGTTTTTCAACTATGCTGAAAGCGAACTGGCATATATATCAGGTTTTGACCAAAAGGCCTGAAAAGATGATAGAATTTTCTAAGTTGTTTGTCAGCTATTTTGGGCATAAAATTCCGGCAAACATCTGGATGGGCACAAGTATAGAAAACTCGGATTATAAATGGCGAGCAGATAAACTTAGAAAAGTTCAATGTCAAATACGTTTCTTAAGTATTGAACCACTAATTGGCTCTGTAGGAAAAATCAACTTAAAGGGAATTAACTGGGTGATAATTGGTGGAGAAAGTGGATATGGGTTTAGGCCACTTAAAAAAGAATGGGCTATGGACGTTATTGATCAATGTAACCAACAAAATGTTTCTGTATTTTTTAAACAATGGGGAGGAATTAGAGCCAAAGCAGGAGGACGTACGATTGATGGAAAAACGTACAACGGTTATCCAAAAGTTACAAATTTACCCCCGCGCTCAAAATCTCGTATACCTATAGCTAGAAACAAAAGTCCTTGAGGGATCAACCTTCCAAACAAAAACAGATTTTGATCCCGCTGTATCACGCACGGTATGACAACGGCAAGACCGGAAGACCTGAAGAAAACATACAGGAAGGAAAAAAACCCTCAGGTCAAGATCAGGATGACAGCGGAAGCATGGCGTGCATGAACAACGAAAGCATCCAGATGTGGCAGATTCGCTGATGCAGCGCCCCAACGGATCTCCATGCGGGTCAAACGCTTTGAGGAGGGCGACGTGGCCTCCCCCTAGAACCTCCCAAGACCTAGCAGGCCGCCCAAAGTGAAACGCAACGAGAGGAGTCGGATGAGGAACGAGGCATGAACCGGGATAACCATCATCATCCTACAGTGGACACGAATCCACATTATGCGTGATATCCTACGTACTTGCCACTGAAAGAAGTCCGTCTAGGCACGATCTGCGTTGTTCTGGGCCCGGAACAGTCGGCAAAACCCGTCTCGCCCCTTTGGCTCTGCACTTGTCACATGACGGATCTCGCGTACCTCTTCACAGATCGCTGTCTGATTAGATTATTCGCATACCAAATCCTAGGTACGGTCTGCTAGTTACAAAAAACAATGCCATAGCCCGCTCTTGCGAAGAAGACTAAGAATTACGGAACGCCTTTGATCTGTTTTACCTGACTCAGAACCAGATCTTTACCATATGCATCTCCGCGATACTTGTCGACAAGCTGGCCGTCCTCAGTTATTTCCAACGCGCCTTGTGCTTGGCCAACTAGATAGTTCCTGCCGTCAAAAGTATAGTTTTCTGGGTTTACGCCAATCAAGACAAACACACTTTCACTCAACCGGAATTTCGGGCTCTCTTCGGCAACAAGTCGGAACCCGTCTGTCTCACCTCCGAGAATCCTAAAGCTGATTGTCTCTTCGCCGTAATTTTCGAATACGTCTTCCTCTACAACTAATGTGATATCCGTGAAAACCTTGTCGTCATCGCCGGGCTGTGACATGGAAACCCTGACGGGAGTCATGCCCGACACCGTCCCGACAATGGCATAGTCTGCCTGCTCGGCCAATTCCACCGGAGTCTTTTTCAGCATCAGAGAACTCGAATATACCGTTGTTGTGGGCACGTGCTCTTCAAATGCCATGACGCCTGCGGCGACTGCCACGGCCAATAGGGCAAAGAGAAGTGCAAGGAGTTTTTTATTCATGTCTTTCTGCTCCCGTGTATAGCAAATGTCGGTGGTGGCAGCATGGCGGAAGTTTCCCGTGTCTGCTGACAGACAAGCCGATCCGCTCCATGCGACACAAAGTCATTCAGGCCTGTGAAGATCTTCTATCAGTGCTTCGGGCGTTTCAAAGAGCTTTGTCTTGTCCTTTCCAGACTCATACTGTTCTATTGCATACTCTTCGTTCGGCCACAAGCTGTCGGTTGACGTCTTCTTTGTCTCTGACACACATTGTAATACCTCCAATTGCTGTTAAGATTATCCATGCCTTCAGGCAGAGACACGTAATGTATGGGACATCAGGCTCACAATGACGCGGCAGCATCCGATTTGACGCCGCGCATGCCTCGCTGAGCACCGGCGCGCAATCCACGTATGTTTGCCCCCCATATTCTAGAAAAAAAATTAAAAAATATATGTCATGGGGGTCATGACACGGCATGGTATCAGTAGTCAAGAAGGTAAAGAAGGGCGCCGCGTACCATTACCTGAGGTACCACATAGCAGGCCTTGAAAAGACTAGGTATCTCGGAAGAAGCATACCGGATGACGTCGAGACACGAAAACGAGAGTTTGAACTGGACATGCTGCGGCTGCAGTGGAGGCCCGTCCTAGAGTGCATCAGGGCAGGATATGCCAAGGTTCCGGAATCCCAGAGGATAGACGACTATGAGGAATTCTCATACCGGTTCACGCACGATACGCAGAAAATAGAAGGCTCATCCCTGACAAAAAAGGAGACGTACGAGCTTCTAAGATTCAACCTTACCCCGGCGCAAAAGCCCGAATCCGACATGCTAGAAGCCAAGATTCACCACCAGGTGTTTACAGATATGGCAAAAAAGCCGCCTCCACGTCTCGACATGAGACGGGCAATGTCGTGGCACAAGACAATGTTTGAAAAGACAAAACCAGAGATCGCAGGCGTGCTGCGCCGGCATGCAGTGTTCATAACGGGGAGCGACTCACGGTTTCCACACCACCAATTCGTCCCGGCCCTTGCAAGGGACTTTTTCAAGTGGCTGAACTCACGCGACAGTCTCAAGGCAATGAGCCCGGTGGAGCTTGCGGGAACCGCACACTTTAGGTTCGTAAACATACACCCGTTTGGCGACGGCAACGGCAGGACGTCAAGGTTGCTGATGAACTACATACTGGTAAAAGATGGATATCCTCCGCTCAACATCAGGTTTTCCGACAGGTACCAGTACTACTGCGTCCTTGAAAAGAGAAACCTCCAGTACGACGAGATGCATTTTCTAAAATGGTTTGTCAAATACTATATGAAGCGCAACGGACAATACGGCGGCTCCATGTGACAGGACGTGTGACTGTAGCGCCACCAGATACGAAGGGCGTCACCCGATATACCGCTCAAGCCTGATCTTCTCAATGCCCGGAATCTTCGCAATCTCGAATCCCTCGGGGCGCTTTGAGCGGGGTATGGTGGCGTCCACCCCCATCTTTGCGGTCTTCAGGTTCTTCTGGTCGCTTGACGGATCCAGGCTCGAGCCCCTCACGTTTCTGACTATAATTAGATCCTTGTCTGCCTGGAACCGAGTCGCCATCGCATATTCGACCGACTCGGCGCTGTCCGGGTCGATGTCCTCATCCACCACGGTGACCTGCTTGAGCGAGCGGTGGGCCGCAAACGTCCTCTTTATTATGCGCGCGGGGTCGTCTGAGCGCCTCTTTGATATCTGAACCACGGCATGCAGCCAGCTGCAGCCCCCGTTGGTCATAGAGACGCGCCTGACCTGTGGGAATGCCGCCCCGAGCTCGCCGTTGAGCTTGGACTCGATGGGCATGCCCATCAGGAGGCGGTGCTCCGCATACCCGGAGAGTACGTCGTGGAATATGGGGTCGTTCCTGTAGTGCAGCCGCTCCAGCTCAAACACGGGCTGCCGCCTCTTGTGGTCGTAGGTCTGCAGCATCTCGACCATCCACTCCCTATGCGTCACGTCGTGCAGTATGCGGCCCTCCAGCACGATCTCGGCGCCGGACGGCACGTACATCCCGGACCATTCCAGTCTGGCAAGCTCCAGTTTTCCGCCTAGGATGGAGTTTGCGATGTGCATCTCGTCCCGGCCCCACTCCGCCTGGTATGCTGACGCGATCGATATGGCCGGGTGCACGCCTATCGTAATGGCCACCTTGAGGTCCTGTCCCAGTTTTTTGGCGGCCTCAAAGCACCGGTGCAGGTGCCGCCCCTCCACCATGCGGACGGAGCACCTCGTGGTCTTGCCACTGTCGCCTGCAACAGGCATGAGCCTGTGGAACGAAGAGTTCTGCGCCCCGGTCTCCGGGTTCTCGGCGTATATCACGGAGGACGTCACAAACGGCCCCGGTTCCTTCTCAAAGTGCGTCACTATGGGCAGCACGGACAGGTCGCGCGCATGGTTCTCCTCGAACAGCCCGGCGCGCCGCGACACTTTGGGCCTCCTCGCCTTTGATATCGCCGATATGACCTTGTCATGGATGGCCCGCTCTGTCCTGGCCCCCACGGCTGCGGCAAACCTCTGGCGCGTCCCCACTAAATTTGAGACGAGCCGGAAGCCCCTGCCGTTGCCCCTGACGTTCTCAAACAGTATGGCGGGGCCCCCGTCTGCCAGCGCCGTCACGCCCGCAATCTCGTATTTTGTGGAGACCGGCCTCGTGACATGTTTCACCTGGCCCGCCCTCTCGATTGCCGATAGGTATCCGCGCAGGTCAGGCGGAGCCGTCCTTCTCCCCCCCATACGTTATCATTTCCACCAGAACCTCGAGCAGTTCCTTTGACGCCGGCGCGCCGATCTCGCCATTGGCATACACGGAGACGGCCGCGATCCCGCGCGTCCGCGAGCTGATCTGCTCGGCCGCCATCCTCATGAGGAACGCGCACGTCGGGTCGCGCGGCGGGATTATCGTCGTTGTGACAGGGGCGGCCCCCGGCCGCGACACGAGCGACACTGCAAGCGAGCCGAGCCGGTGGCTGTTCTCGGATATGGCCGCAAACACCCCGTTCTCAAACCGGTGCACCTGCACGAAAAAGGTGCGGCCCTGTACACTTACCGTATTTTCAGACATGACATCGCTGCCCCCAGATATACCGGGTACGAAACCTGCCGTCCCTTTTTCCATATCCGTTGTCGCGGGCATTCCCTTCACCGTGAGTGGGCGGCGCCGCTAATATCAATGCGCCCCTACGTGTCGCCGGATACGACGGGGTTCTTTTTGCAGTTCTTTGCGTGGCGCCGCGGATATACGAACAGCCTCTTGCAGTGCTGGCACGGCTTTTTCTCCCCCTTTGTCGCCTTGCTCTTTGCGGCACCGGGCTTGGAGGCCGCAGCCTTCTTGGCCGCGGCGGGCTTTGACGCCTTGGCCTTTGGCTTGGAGGCTTTCTTCGGCTTGGAGGCCGCAGCTGCGGCCGAGCTTGCCCTCGCCTCTGCCGCGCTCGCCTCCACCCGGGCGCGCAGCTTGGCCTTGTACTTTAGGTTGCGCGGCTTTGTGCGGAGCCTGTACCCGCAGCACGGGCACCACAGCCCCTCCCATTTTATGAATATCTCGCATATCTGGCACCGCCGCTGCCCCGAGGCATACCTGCCCGTCCCGACCGGCTTCTGGGCCTTGTATCTGGTACAGATTCCCTTGCACGTCATGTGAGATTAATAAACACGAAAGGTATTTAAGCCTAAAGCCGGAAAATTTTCAAAAAAACAGTCAAAAAGTATAAAACTTTCCTATATGGTGTGAAAATTTGGCAAATATAATAAGAACAGCAGAGGTTTTTAATAAAAAATACAGTTATTATGATACAGGTAGTACGACATCAGCCGGTCATCGAGAGCGGCATGACGTCGCGGTGCCTCCTCCTGCCGTCGCGGCGAGATATGTACCGCGCCGACAGGATGTCGCGCCTGCCGCGCCGGTTAAAGTTCTTGAGCTTTGGGCTCGTCCGGCTCTCGTCCACAAGCTCAAACTCAAAGGAGGAGCAAAAGCGCAGGTTCAGCATGCGGGCAATCTCGCAGGCCGTCTCGACGTCGCCGTCTCCTATCTTGACGAGCCTGCGCCTTGCGGGCAGCCCCCCGAGCACGCGTATGACCATGGAGACTAGGCCCTCCACCGACGAGTGTATCGACGATCCTATCTCCCGCCCGCAGTACGATATTGCAAGTCCGCTACGCTGTCCCGGGTCTATCCCCACGACGAGATCCTCGGGCCCCGTACATACGCCGGACTCCCGTATCATCAGGCCGCACACCACGGCCGGCGGATGCCCCGAGATATCCTCAAAGAACAGGGCGGGACCGGGGAGCGCACGGGGCCCCGGGTGCTCCGGCATGGTGGTCATTACGAGGTGCCCCCCGTACGCGCCCATGCGCTCCGGCAGTATCGAATCGAACCGGATGCCCATCCCCCTGAGCAGCGACGAGAAATAATAGTACGGCCTGCCGCGGGCAGTCGCCACCGCCACGCGCAAACCGTTTGGGAGAGGCCCGTCCTGTGTCGGATGGAACATCATAAGGAGTCACCGCGTCCGGGGTAGCAGCGGCGGCAGACGGCGGCGGCGGTGTTGGTGGTGTTGGTGTGGACAGCGGTGACACGTACCGGGGGCCGCGACAGCCCCGTAGTTAAGAAGTGTGCGACGGTACCGGTTGTTTCAACGTGTATGATCATAGCGCACCGGTCATGGCTTCAAAATGGTCGATACCACGTCCTTCACCGCGCCCTCAAAGTTGTCGTCGACAGCGGACTTTATCTCTGCAAGCCTGGCCTCGCCGCGCTCCTTGATGCTCTTGGACTCGGCCTCCGCTGCCGCCTTTGACTCGTTGATGATAACCTCGGCCTCCTTTGATGCCATCTCACGCGTCCTTTCCGTCATGGACTCGATCTGGGACTGGGCCCTTGCCGCGAGCTGCTTTTTCATGTCGCCCACCTTGCCGCCCAGGGAGTCGAGATCGTCCTCGAGCGCATTGAGCGACTTTATGATGCCAGAAACGTTGGACTCGGCTGCCACGCTTGCAGAACCCTTGCTCATACGCTTGGGCTCACTCAGGCTATTACTTAAATCTTAATTCGGGGCGGCGCCGTACTACTGGTCGCTGAGCGCCAGTATGGCGCGCGCCAGGTCGCCGTCGGCCTCGGCCAGCGCGGCGGCCGCCCTCTCCCTGTCGACGCCGGTCTCGTCGCACACCATGTCGATGTCCTCGTCCGGGAATATCGGGACCTCCAGCTCGCGCTCAGAGTAGCCGCCGTCGGCTGCGGTTACGGTGAATATGGTGGCGTCCTTGCTCTTCATCTCGGAGACCGACGGGTTTTCCACTATGATCTCCTTCTTGTCGGTCTTTATCACAACCTCCCGGACGTTCTTTATCTCGTCGACGTCGAGGCCCATCTTGTCGATCATGCGCCGCATGCCGCGGTTTCCGCCACGCATCATGGTTTGGTCAACACGCCGCGACCTTTTAAACCATCCCTGACCTTGACTGCGACGCCCCTGTCCATCTCCGACATGATATCGCGCGACAGCAGCGCCTTGCCCACCGCGATCACCCTGCCGCCGCACGTGACGGGCACGTCGGAGGCGGCCCTGACGTTGCTGCCGCAGCGCACCACGTGCCTGCAAAAGACGGACCGGCCCTCCTCCACGAACGGGGCGGCCTCAGGCGAAACCTCTACGCAGTATGACGCAAACGCGGCAGGGCGCCGGGCAAGCATCATTTCGGCAAGGCGCACCGTGATCGCCAGCCCGCCGTCGGGCCTCAGGGTGCAGAGCAGGTTCTGGTTGTGGTCTCGTATCCCCCTTATGCGCCCGGTCCTCCTAGAGCGCTCTATTATGGCGCCTGTAGGGACCGACCTGTGCGCCCCGCGGCCGAACTGCGCGTCGATGGTATGGCTCACCTTTGTGGCATCCTGCATCGTGACATGCGCCGCGCCGCCATTATTAGACGTACGCGCGCCATTGTCATCACCACCATGATGCAATCCAAACCATATAACGCTGCACAGTCTATATAGAAGCCGCCGCGCATCATACACATGAGCGAGAATGAAGAGATGCGCAAGATTCAATTTACCGGCAAGTCATCATATATAGTCACCCTGCCAAAGGACTGGATAACCGACCTGGGCCTCAAGAGGGGCGACCAGGTGAGGATAGTCCGCAAGGGGGCGACGGCGCTCGAGGTGCACCCCGCAAAGAACGAGCCGAGGGCGCCCAAAAAGGAGGACGCCATACTGGAGATAGACGGCAGGGATGAGCCCTCTAGCATAGTGCGCAAGTTAATTTCGCTCTACTTTCTGGGGTTCAGGTCCATTACGATAAAGCCGAGGGGGGACAGGCTCAGCCCTGGCCAGAGGAGCACCGTAAAGGAGTCCGTGAAGAGGATGCTCATGGGGTCCGAGATAACCTCCGACTCGAGCGGCGGCATTACGGTACAGGTGCTGGTGAACCTTCTCGAGCTGTCAGTCGACGGGGCGTTCAAGCGCATGATACATCTGGCAAAGTCCATGTGCAGCGACGCCATACTGGCCATACGCGAGAACAACGCGGAGCTCGCCAAGGAGGTGATCAGCACGGATGACGAGGTAGACAGGTTCGGGTTCTACATAATACGCCAGCTGAAGATAGCGATACAGAACGAGCACATACTGCAGGAGATCGGGTTCCGGAACGCCAGGAACTGCCTCGGGTACAGGCTGGTGGTAAAGAACATCGAGAGGACGGGGGACCACGCCACGCTGGTGGCAAAGGACGTTTTGGAGTTCCAGAAGAGCATAGGGCCCGAGTACCTGGACAGGCTGGAGAGCATGAACCAGTTCTGCCTCTCGGTGCTTGACGACGCGTGTCTGGCCCTCTTCAAGGAGGACCACGTGCAGGCGGAGGGCACCATAAAGAGGTGCGGCGAGATCTCGACGTACGAGAAGGACCTGCTTGACTCCGTGAGGGACCTCAGGGACGACGAGGAGGTGTACCGCATAAGGAGGATGGCAGAGAACATCAGGAGGATAGCAGAGTACGCGAGCGACATATCGGAGATCGTATTGAACATGAACATAGAAAAGGCGCTCAAAAAGGGGAACGGGGACGCTGCCGCGCCAGCGGCGTGACGCGCGCCGGTGATAGAGATATTATGACTGCCAAGCCGCGGCGGTGTGTTACAATGGCAAGCAGGGAGAAAGCAGAAAGATGAAGGCCGCGGTCCTGATCACGCGCAACATGGAGGACGCCGTGGGCGAGGCGCTGGGCCTCTGCGACGCGGCAGGGTACGAGCCCGTGCGCGTGATGAAGCAGCGCTACCTGGGGCACCCGAGATACGGGATAGGGCGCGGGGCGCTCGAGAGACTGCAGGAGATCGTAGAGGAGACGGAACCCGACGTTGTGATATACGACGAGATTTTGAAGCCGAGCCAGAACTACAACCTGGCGTCGGCCGTGCGCAGGGAGATACTCGACAGGGAGACCCTCATACTGGAGATATTTGAGAGGCGCGCGTCGAGCGCCGAGTCGAGGCTGCAGGTGAGGCTGGCGCAGCTCAGGTACGAGATGGCCCGGGCAAAGGAGAGGGTCAGGCTCGCAAGCATGGGCGAGCAGCCGGGGTTCATGGGTATCGGCAAGTTCGGGGTCGACGTGTACTACAACGACATACGGAACCGGATGAACTCGACGAGAACAAAGCTCGAAAAGTCCGGAAGGCAGCGCGAGCTCCACAGGAGGGGGCGCAAGCGGGCGGGGTTCAAGACCGTCTCGCTTGCGGGGTACACGTCGGCAGGCAAGACCACGCTGTTCAACGCAATGACCGGGGAGAGCAACGAGAAGGGCGACGAGCTGTTCACCACGCTTTCCACCACCACGAGGCGCGCCCAAATCGGCGGCAGGGCCCCGGAGCCGGTGCTGGTGTCAGACACGGTCGGGTTCATCAGCAAGCTGCCCGCGTACATGATAGAGGCGTTCCGCTCCACGCTGGAGGAGCTCGGGCACGCGGACGTGATAGTGCTGGTAGTGGACTTTGCCGACCCCGTGCCGGCGGCCAGGAGGAAGATTGCCAGCTGCCACGCCGCGCTGGGCGAGCTGGGCGTGAGGGAGGAGCGCGTCATATACGCGCTCAACAAGGCCGACATGGTCGCGCAGGGCGCGGATGCAGCGGAAAGGAGGGCCGAGCGGCTTGGAATTGCGGGCGCTGATACCGAGGGGAGGTGGGTCGCCGTATCGGCCAAGACCGGCGCGAACATCGACGGGCTGAAGGACATGATAGCGGGGATGGCGTTTGGCCCGGCCGCGGGCGGCGCGGGGCGTCCCGGGAGATGGGACAAAAAAGATTCGCGCGTGCCAGAGGCCGTCGCGGCGGCGGCATCGGCAGAAACGGCGGCGGCACTCGAGGGGGCGGACGACGGCGCATGACCGCGACCATAGAGGTGCTCCGGATCGGCCAGCGCCCCGTCAGGGACGACAGGGTCACCACGCATGCGGCCCTGGTGGCCAGGGCCTTTGGGGCGTCCAGGATATACATGACTGAGGCGAACCCCGAGATCAGGCAGGGCATACGCGCAATAAACGAGACGTGGGGGGGCAGATTCGAAGTAGAATACGTGGACGGGTGGAGGCCCGTCCTCCACGAAAAGGTGCGGCAGGGCTATACTGTCGTGCACCTGTCGATGTACGGCGAGTCCGTAAACGACGTGCAGGGCGAGCTGCGGCGGCGCGCCGCGGACGGCGCGGCCAAGATGCTCATAGTGGTCGGCGCCAAAAAGGTGCCAAGGGAGGTATACGACGCGGCAGACTACAACGTGAGCGTGGGGGGGCAGCCGCACTCGGAGATTGCGGCCCTGGCAGTCCTGCTTGACCGCATATACCAGGGCGCCCAGCTCGGGCAGGAGCGGTTCGGGGGCGCAAGGCGGCGCATTGTCCCGTCCCGTCACGGCAAGCGGGTGGAGTCGAGCGCGTACGGTGACGGTGACGGCGATCGGCCCGGGGCGCACAAGGTACAGTAAACAACAGATTAATAGCTACATAACTTACCGCGCACGGTGGCAGAAAAGTACGAGGATCCGTTTGTAAAGATCGCGGCCATACTGGGAGGCGACGAGTACCTCAAGGTCGCGATATCCCTGCTAAAGTCAGAGGACGCCACCGACGAGGAGATTGCAAGCTCGACGGGACTGAGGATAAACATGGTGCGCAAGGTGCTCTACGACCTCTTTGGCAAGTCGCTGATAACCGGGATAAAGGTCAAGGACGAGCGCAAGGGGTGGTTCGTATACAGGTGGAGGACCAGACGCGAGGAGGTGGAGCAGTTCATCGAAAAGCAGAAGAAGAAGATAGTCGAGCGCCTGCAGCAGAGGCTCGAGTACGAGAACGCGTCAGAGTTCTACCACTGCGGCAACGACGAGTGCCTCAGGGTGACGTTTGAGGACGCGCTCGACGGCATGTTCAAGTGCCCGTCGTGCGGGAGCATACTGAACTATAAGAACAACGACAGGCCGAAAAAGGCGTACGCCAAAAAGATAGACGAGATAAAGAACGACATGCAGCAGGTCTTCTAGGCGCCGCCGCACCGCTGCAAAAAACACACGCCGACTCCATCAAAGATACGGCGGGTGACAGTTTACACGCTAAGAGGGGGCATGCTACAGCGCCCCTTGGCACATAATGCCTTTTAACGTAGCAAGGGCATACGCAGGCATGTCAGAGACCAGCCGACTTGACGACCTTGATGACGAGGAGATAAAGGCCGTAGAAGAATTTTACAAGGACAGAAAAGGACTGAAAACGTTCAAAACCGCCGATGAGCTTATCAGGTGGCTGAATGAGTGACTGGCACGCGTGGACGTTTGAAATCAAACCCTCGTTTAAAAAACAGTACAGAGAGCTTGATGCAAGAACACGCAAAAAAGTAGACGATGCAATGCGCGATCTGCAGGGAGCAGAAAATCCGGCTTGGCAGATACAAACAGGGGATGCGTGTCTTTTCGTACGGGGCGGGTGGAAAGTACAGGATGATTTACAACGTAAACTGGGACAGCCGCGTGATAGAACTGTTTCGCGTGTGCGACCACAAATCAGTCTAGGGTAGGGATTGATGCCTGCCTCCTTCCCAGATGACACCGCCTGTCTGACAGATGCGCATTCTGCCGCAAGGGCGGGCCAGTCCGTGCATACACACACTGCGGTATTTTCGAGAGAACCACGCACCATACGCATAAATACAAAGCAGAAACGCACCATGAAATGTCACAGGACGCCGGCACCGTATCATTTACGGACATAATAAGGGGAAACACGTCGAGGATGCTCAGGGAGATGGAGCTCCAGTCGCCGACCCACTTTCAGATATACTCGGACATGTACAAGGAATACCTGCACGCGCTGGACAACGTGTTCGGCATGCTTTTGCTCTCCGAGCGGGAGCTCCTTGACAGGATGGCGGGCGGCGCCGACCCGGGCTTTCTGGACAGGTTCGGGCGCCTGACTGACAGGACGACGGACCACGTGCTGGCGCAGCTTGACGGATACGGCGACGTCCTGCAGTGGTACGCAAAGGCCCGCTCGCAGGGCATGAAGGCGTTTGACAAGTACATGCACTCCATGATAGGCGCGTATTCCGAGGCCCTGAGGGGCTCCACGTGGTGGACTGTAGCCTGCGGGCCCGCGCCAGGTGCGGCTCCAGGTACGCCGGCATCGCCACAGTACACAGGGGAAGCATGAAGATGCAGGGCGCCGAGTTCAGCACCACCAACCCCGCCACCGGCAGGGCCATAGACACCTATGCCGCGATGACGGGGCCGCAGGTCGCGGAGATAGTGGACAGGGCGCGGCGCGTCTTTCCCGAATGGAAGCGGGACTATGAGAGGAGGCGCGGGTACATATACAATTTGGTCGAGTACCTGAGGAGCCACAAGGAGAAGCTGGCAAGGGTGGCCACGGCCGAGATGGGCAAGGTCATAAAGGAGTCCATAGGGGAGATTGAAAAGTGCGCGTGGGTGCTCGAGTTTTACGCGGACCACGGCGACAGCTTCCTTGCCAACGAGGTGCTCAACACGGACGCCAGGAAGAGCTTTGTCACGTTCGAGCCGCTCGGGACCATCGGCTCCATAATGCCGTGGAACTTTCCGTACTGGCAGGCGCTCAGGTTCGCCGCCCCCTGCCTGATGGCCGGAAACGTCATAGTAATGAAGCCGGCAAGCATCACGCCGCAGTCCGGCATAGAGATAGAGACCGCGTTCAGGGAGTCGGGCGCGCCCGACGGCGTGTTCCAGTGCGTGATAGGAAGCACGGAGACGGCAAACCATTTGATAGACTCGGAGGGCGTCAACGCAGTCACGTTCACCGGGAGCGCTATAGCGGGCGCCAAGGTGGGGCAGAGGGCGGCCGCCGGGCTCAAAAAGTGCGTGCTCGAGCTGGGCGGAAGCGACCCGTTTGTAGTGCTTGACGACGCGGTGATCGACGACGCGGCGCAGGGGGCCGTAAAGGGCAGGTTCATCAACTGCGGCCAGAGCTGCGTTGCCTCAAAGAGGTTCTTCGTGCAGAAGGGGGTGGCAGAGGAGTTTACAGAAAAGTTCCTAGATATGGCGTCAAAGCTCGTGGTGGGCGACCCCATGAACATGGACACCGACCTGGGCCCCGTCTCAAGCAGGGCAGGGCTGGAGTCCATATCTGAAATGGTGGAGGACGCCAGGGCAAAGGGGGCAGACGTGCTGCTCGGCGGCGAGGCGTACGATGGTGGCAACGCCGGCGACGACGACGAGTCCGGCGGCGGGTACTTTTACAAGCCGACCGTGATATCCGGCGTCACCCAGGACATGATGATTGCAAGGGAGGAGACGTTCGGCCCCGTCGCGCCCATCACCGTAGTGGAGAACGAGGGCGAGGCGGTCAGGCTGGCAAACGACTCCGAGTACGGGCTTGGCGCCAGCATATGGACCAGGGACCTCTCAAAGGCAGAAAAGATCTCCCACAGGATCGAGTCGGGGATAGTGAGCGTCAACAACGTGGTGGTGTCCGACCCGCGCGTGCCGTTTGGAGGCATAAAGCACAGCGGCTTTGGGCGGGAGCTCTCCAGGTACGGGATGCTCGAGTTTGTAAACGTAAAGTCGGTCAGGTTTTACGACAACCTGACGCAGCAGCACTATGTGGAGTGACCCGGCAATCCGGCGCATCTGGCAATACAGACCCGTAGAGTTCGTGCAACCGTTTTGAGGGCGCGCGTGCGGGCGCGGCGACGGTCACTGACGGCTCCGCTCAGAGGCGTCCCGCTCGAGATCGTCGGCCAGCCTCTCATAGTGGAGCCTGTCCTTGCCCACCGCGTCCAGCTGCTCGCCCTCTATGCGGCCAAGCTCGCCGTCGACCTTTTCGGAGACGTACTGCAGGCGGGCGTCGGCCATGACAAACAGCCTGTTGTTCTCCTTCCACAGGTGCTCCGTGATGTGCGCCACGTACTCCTGCATGTCCCGCACCAGCCCGGACGGGTCGCCGGACTCCAGGTACGCGCGGGCAGACGCCTCCATGCTCTGCCCTATCTCCCGCGAGCGCTGGTGGTCTGCCAGCATTACCGCGATGGGCCCCATGTTGGTCGGCATGCCGGCGCCTGCAAGGGCGGGAAAGAGCGACTTTTCCTCCTTTGTGTGGTGGCACACGTCGGTAAAGTTCTTTGTAAAGTCGACCACCTGCATCAGGACGGACTCGGGGACCTGCTTGCCGCCCTGCAGCACCTCTATGGTGGTGCCCATGGCCTTTGTCACCTTCTCAATGAGGTCGTGGTCTCGGCGCAGCGACGCAGTCGGCATGTACGGACGGACGCAGGGTGCAGGTGTTATATCTCTTAACGGCAGGTTGGAGTATGTACTCAGGTCCATGCCTGTGACTCTGTTGGTCGTTTTGGCAGGCCGACAAGCTTATAGATCATATATTCTGCGAATTGTCATGGGCGATTCCGAGACGGCGCTGTTGCGCCGGGAGATGGCCAAGATGATGGCGGAGATCAAGAGACTGCAGGATGCCTCCGCCCTGACGAGGGCCGCGTACGACAGGAAGGTGGCCGCCCTCGAGGAGCAGATAGACCTGCTTATGGAGACTATCGCGGAGCAGGACAGGAGGCTGGCCAAATACGAGAATCCGAACGCGCCGTCCTCCACGGGTTCCATGTACAACGCGGAGCGCAATGCCTTCCGGAAGCGACTGGCAGAAGAGGAGGGAGACGGGGGCGGACCTGAACCGAAAGAAGGTGCGGCGGGCAGGCGCAGGGGCCCCCCGGAGGGGCACGAGGGCGCGTCCCACGGAAACAGGCCCTCGAGGCGCCTGCGCCTGCGCCTGCGCCGGTGCCAAAACTGCGGGCGCGGACACCTCGCGTACGCGGCCCCCGTCACGATAATCGCAAACGACTTTCCGGACGAAGGCAGCAGGCGCATCGAGACGGTCGCGTACGTGCTGGAGCGCGGGTTCTGCAGGAGGTGCGGCGCGGTCAGCACCGCGCCGGCCCCCGGGCTGCTGCCCGGCACGTCGTTCGGCCCAAGGGCCCTGGGGTTCATACTGGAATACTACGCCAAGAGGTCGACTGACGCGACCATATCGTACTATTTCCGGGCGCTCTACGGCTTTTCGGTGTCGGCAAACGCCGTCTGGAACGCGCGCAGGGCGCTGAAAAGCCTGCTCAAATCCGCGTACGACGGCATCCTGGAGAGGATCTC
The DNA here is from genome assembly GCA_022823825.1 of Nitrosopumilaceae archaeon. Classification (GTDB taxonomy): domain Archaea; phylum Thermoproteota; class Nitrososphaeria; order Nitrososphaerales; family Nitrosopumilaceae; genus Nitrosopumilus. The sequence goes on from JAJEHG010000054.1 coordinate 34,745, forward strand.
GAGGGCCGCGTTCGTGCAGTTCGACGAGTCGGTAGTCAGGATGAACGGCAAACGCGGGTACGTGTGGCTGGCGACCGCGGGTGACGCCACGTATCTGGTGGCGGCCCCGAGCAGGGCCGCGGCCGTGCTGGAGCTGCACTTCCGCGGCCTGCTGGACATGCCGGCCGTCACCGACGGATACGCCGCGTACGGCATCCTTCCGGTACGTCAGCGCTGCTGGGTGCACCTGCTGCGCGAGGCCGAGAAATACGCCGTAAGAAACGGCGGGGACGACCTGTCGTGCTACCGCAGGCTGCTCTCCCTGTACGGGAGGATCAAAAACCGCGAGTCGGCGGACAGCGCCGAGTGCCTGGACCTCGAAAAGGCCGTGCTGCGCATAGCGTCGGGCTACAAAAAAGGGCACGGGTTCCGCGAGACGCTGGAGGGCGCCGCCCCGCACCTGTTCACGTTCCTGAGATGTCCGGGCATGCCGCCCCACAACAACGCCGCCGAGCTGGAGATACGCGATACGGTCGTGCTGCACCGCAACGTGCGCCACCATCTGTCAGAACCCGAGGGGCGCCAGGTGTTCTCCGTGCTGGTGTCCGTCGCGCGCACGTGCCAGAAGATAGGCATGTTCCCGCGTGTGGCGGTGGAGCGCATGATCGAGGATCCGGACTGGCGCATATTCAAGCCGCCCGACTGCCCGGAGCGCGTGGAACAGTCGGCACATACTGCAATAGCGGCGCCTTCTGCAGCCGCCACCGCCGCCACCGCCGTGGCATGCTGAGACGGTCCTTCACATACGCTCGAATCGTGAGATGTGGCGACCTGAGTACATACAGGTTGGACACGTCGGCCGCCGGCCCCGCCGCGCCGTCCTTGGACACTATCCATATCATAAAATACCATTTTATGACATATTATGATTTATATTATAATATACCACTTGTGACGCACCATGGTGCGCATGAGCATAATAACGGACAATTTGAGGATGGAGGGACGGGAATTTGTCACGGCAGGGGAGCTGAAGGGGAACTGCGCCGCACTCGGGCTCGATTACGGGCGCGCCGTGCACTACCTCACAAAGATGAGGTATCTGCTAAGGGTATTCAGGGGAATATTCTATGTAATGTCCCTAGAAGAGTCCAGAATTGGCGCGCCCGGCAGGTACAACCAGCTGGAACTAGTCGCCCACGGGCTTGGACTGAAGGGAGTTGAGAACTGGTACTTTGGACTGCACACCGCGCTGAAGCTCAACAACATGACGCACGAGTACTATACAGTAGACGAGGTGATCAGCGACGCGCTGTTCAGGGCAAACCCCGTCACGATTGCCGGGGGAAGGTTCCGGTTCGTAAAGACGGTTCCCGCGCTGCTGGGATTCGGCATCAGGAGGGAAGGCCCGTACAGGTACTCTGATCCTGAAAAGACGATACTGGACTTTGTCTACCTTTGGTCGTACAGGAGCGTGTCTGCCAAGCGCATCGTGATGGACGTGGCAGATTGGGCCGGAGAAGCCTCGGCCGACAGGATTGCCGAATACTCTGCACATTATCCGAAGACGGTCGCAAGGATCGCCACGGAGGCCATACCCAGCTGATTGGTATCAATTATGCATCGTGACGGCCCTCTGCATTCGGAGCAGGGCGGCGTGACTGGTAGCCGGTTTCTATCTTTAATTATGAAGGGACCCTCAGGGGCGGCATGGTGGCCGAGTTTGAGGTGATCCCCACGATCATTGGAATTTTGTTCCTGGTGATTCCGGCCATGTTTTTCGGCAAGATCTGCAAGAGGCTGGGAATGTCGGAGGTTATCGGTTTTGTCCTGGCGGGTGTTTTTCTCGGACCCTTTGCATTGGGCGGCATGATACCTCTTTTTGACGGGAGCATCGTACAGCTAAACGACGTAACCATCGCGCTGTGGGAGATATCCGGAATAGTCATACTCTTTGCAGCCGGGCTTCACTTTACCTTTCATGACCTGATCCGTGCCGGCCCCTACTCAGCCGTAATCGGGGTCATGGGGGTGGCAGCACCCCTGGGTCTGGGGTTTGTCGTAACCCAGATGTTCGGGTTTGGCTGGGAGGTCGCAGTTATCATAGGCGCGACGCTGTGCGCTACAAGCATTGCGGTGTCTGTTACGGTTCTGCAAGAGCTGGGAAGGGAGAAGACCAAGGAGGGGAAAATCCTGGTAAACGCGGCGGTGCTGGACGATGTCATAGTGCTGGCCGTACTGTCCGCCGTCTCCTCCATAGTGGCGTACCACGCCGTCCCCGCCATCGACTCGATTGCCGTAACCGTGCTGGGGGGGATTGGGCTCTGGTTTGTGATCTTGCTGGCCGCGGTATTCGTGCTCCCAAAGATCATCCACGGGATTGCGACGGCAAGCCCGACGTCCCTTGAGGTGAGGGGGACAAAGCAGGGGGCTGCCCTGGGCTCGGCTTTCGGGTTTGCCGCAATTGCATACCTGGCGGGCCTCAATCCCATCGTAGGGGCATTTGCGGCGGGCATGGGACTTGCAGGCTCCAAGCTTGCGTCACAGGTCCGGGAGTTTGTCGGGAGGCTAAAGGTAATTGCAGAGCCGCTGTTCTTTGCAGTGGTAGGCGCGCACGTGAACATCGGGCTCATCCTTGACGTCAACTGGATCTTTTTTGCGGCAATTCTTGCCGTGGCGGTGGCAAGCAAGGTACTCGGGTGCGGGATACCCGCATCGCTTATGCTGAGGGATTCCAGAAGGGGGCTCTTCATTGGCTATGGCATGGTGGCCAGGGGGGAGGTTGCGCTTATCATCCTGGGAATCGGGCTTGCTACGAGCATCTTGGGCAACGAGATCTACGCGACACTGGTGATTGTTGTTCTGGCAACCATTGTTATCTCGCCAACCCTCCTGCGCATGGACGCACGTAGGGGTTCGTAAGGTTGGAAACAGTCCAACCGGTTGCATGACAAGTTTGTTACATAACGCTTTTGTCATATAATGAGACCGGTATGTAAAATCCCTATTGCGCATGGTCAGAAGCATGGCTGCGCGGGTTCTTCACGTTCCTTGCCGCATATGGCACCACAAAGCCTTTTGCCCATCTGAACGGCCCCGGCAGAGTTGTTCGTACTGACAAATGACATGATCTGTAGCTTGAGGGGCATCTTCGGGGAACCCCCGGTACGGTGTCGCAGCCGGACGGCAGTCACATACGGGCTCCTGCGCGACTAGGATTCCTGTTGCCGTCGCCGCTATTGTCTGCCCCAACGTCATAGGACAGTATGACGTGGTCGCCGAGGCGCCTTGCGGACCTCAGCGACAGCCTGGGCGATCCTGACACACTCGGGAACCCCGCCCCCTCCACGAGCGAGACGGCGCCGCGCAGTCCGCCCCCCAGCACGTAGGGCGAGACGGCCACTACAATCTCGTCGACCAGGTTCCTGCGGAGAAACTCCCAGTTGGTGGTGCCGCCGCCCTCCACCAGGACGGATCGGATCCCGTCCTTTGCCAGGTGGTTCAGGAGCCGCCGCGCGTCGACTGTCTTTCGTCCCATCATCACGACCTCCGCGCCCCTGCGCCGCAGCGCCAGGATGCGCCGCTCGGGCGCCGCCCCGGACACCGCGACTATCGTCCTGATGCGGGGGCTTGTCGTAATTATCTTCGAGGCGGGCGGAATTTTCGCCATCGAGTCCAGTATGACGCGGACGGGCTGGTTGCCGGCGGCGGCGGCGGCGTCAGCATCATCGCCTCCGCTCTTCTTGCGCCCAGCGCGGGCGTGCCGCACGGTCAGCATCGGATCGTCGGACAGCACGGTGTTGAGCCCTACCAGTATCGCGTCGCATCTGGCCCTGAGCCTGTGCACCCTCGACATGTCAGATGCAGAGGAGAGCTTGGCAGTCATGCGGGCGCGGGAGCGCGAGCCGCGGCCCCCCGCAAGCGAGATCTTGCCGTCAACCGATACGGCCGCGCTGATGATGACGCGGGGCATGGCCGGGCGCCTGCTGCTGTTGCTGTTGTTGTTTTGCCTAGTCAAGCGAGCCATGCACCATCCTGCCTCCTATCATCACGGCCCTTATTGACGATGCCGACGCCCTGTGGACCACCGCCGCATGGGGATTGTGCACCGGCTCCAGATCTATTGCGTGCTTGTCAAGAAAGACGCAGTCGGCGAGCATTCCGGGCGCGACCTGCCCTATCTTTCTGCCCAGTATCATGCCGGCGTTCACGGTCGCCATCCGCAGTATCTCTACTGGATCCACCTGCGCCCTGCCCATGCCCATGGCCGCCTTCCACGTATAGTCCATCTCCCTGAACATGTCAGGCGTGTTGACCATGACGTTGTCGGTGCCGAGCGCCAGCCTGCGGTTCGACAGGCTCCTCAGATACGCGATGTCCGGCATCCCCTCGGCCAGGGTGGCGTTGGCCCTCGGGCACACCACGATTCCCCTCACGTCGGGGGAGCCTGCGACTGCCTCCAAATCCTTCTTTGACGCGTGGGTCATGTGCACCAGAAAGTGTGGCCGGAGCCCCAGTGCCCTGACGGTCTCGGAGACCCCGGTCATCTGCCCCGAGCGGGATACGCTCTCCTCAGTCTCCGACGCGTGTATGGCGCGCAGAGTACCGCACTTGGAGTAACGCCCGAGCACGGCATCGCTGTTCTCGTTTGCCCCGCTGACGCCCAGCCCGTCGCAGCTCCGCACGACGTCGCCCAGCTCGCCCTCGCCTGACGCCGAGAGCGGCGCGTTGCGGCGTATGTCGTCCTCGCCGCTGTAATGGTTCGTGCGGCCCATTATGACGCAGCGTATGGGAACCCTTGAGAGGGCCCTCCTGAGCAGCGCGACGCCCCCAACGCCGCCCTCCCTAAAGTCCACAAAGGTCGTCGTCCCGCCCCGGACCATCGAGGCGCACGAGTTTGCCATGAAATCTACCAGCACATCGGGGGGGGTCTCCGAGAGTATCCTGGACTTTAGCCCGAACACGGGGTGTATCTTCTCGTCCACCGTCCCCTCGAGCCGGGCGTCCTTTCCCACGGAGTCGCCTATGTGGGTGTGGCAGTTTACCAGTCCCGGGATTACAAGAAGCCCGGTGCAGTCGTGGGTCGCGGGCGCCGCATCCGCATCCACATCGCCGGCGTCCCGGCGCGGGTTCCGCCCGTGGTAGACCCCGGCAGGCCCCACGTACTCAAACGTGTCATTTGAGACCGCAATGTCGGCGTCCCGCACGTATTTCAGCTCGGGGCCCGCCAGGACCGACGCGTTCTTGAACAGGTGGGTGCGCGCCATTCACGTTATCATCGCCGTCACCATCAGATATCCGCGTCAGAGGCGCCGCCCGGTCGTGTGCTCGTACACGCGCGGCCATTCTCCCTCCCCTGATCCTGCGCCGCCGCCGCTCTCATCGCGCATCTTCCTTATCATGTCAAGGGACTCGGTCGCGCGCATGGCGGCCTCCCGCCCGTTCCTGCCGCTGCCTATCCCGCAGTTCAGGCGTATGCCGTCCTGCCGCTCCACCGCGTCCACGAACCTTCGGCCTCCTGACTCCTTGGCCTCGTCCGATGATATAATCATAAAGTTGTCCCCTCCCAAGAAGAACGCGAGCGACTCGTGCTCGCGGTAAAAGTATTCGGACATCTTGTGGTACAGCCCGAACATCAGAAGGGATATCTCGTACGGGCTTGCGCCGCGCCGGCGGCGGCCGCTCAGCCCGTCTATGTCCATGTGCATTATGCTTACGTCGCCGTTCGAATCCGATGATACTGTTGCATCCCCGCCGAATATCATGCCGGCACGTCCGTGGTTGCCGCCGCCGTCCGCACCGCGCGCATCGGCCTCCCGCGCCGCGTCGGCGGCAGCGGCGTTGGCCGCGGCAGGCGTCCGGCCGCTCCCAATGGACATCCGCACTCGGATGTCGGCAAACTCCGTCGCCAGAGCGTCCTGTATTGCTGCGTGCCCGTCCGCGCCAAGCCCGGAACTGAGGGCGAACAGCTCGTCGGCGCGGTTTGCAAACACAAGGCAGCCGCGCTCAGAAAACAGGCCCTGGGCCCTGTTGTAAAGCCTCGACTGGAGCATCTGCAGCTCGTGCTCCCTGTCGCTCCCAAGCGTGAGCGTCCAGGGCCCGTACTCCTCAATCTTCAGGACGCTCAGCTGCACCATCTTGCCGCACTCCTTGCAGTTGCCGCCGCCGTCATCGTAGCCGTCACCATATCCGCCGTCATAACCATCACCGTAGCCGCACCAGTCACATGCGTATCTTTGCAAGCTCCCCGTCTATCTTCAGCAGCGCCTCCATGGCGCGCTCCGCGACGGGCCTGATCCGCGCAAACGCGTGCCTCTCCTGCATGCCGGGCCCCGTTATGCCGAGAGACACGGGCTTGCCGTGCCTCACCGAGAGGTCCGCAAGGGCGCGCGCGGTGGAGTGCGCTATGACCTCGTCGTGCTTGGTCTGCCCCTTTATTATGGCCCCGAGCGCCGCCACCCCGTCCACGTCGTCCCGGCGCAGCAGCGCGTCGGCCACCACGGGCATGTCAAACGCGCCCGGCACCCAGGCGGTGTGCACCACCTCGAGGTTCAGGGCAGCAGCCCTCTCCTTTGCCACCTCGTACATCCGCGACGTCACGTCATAGTTGAACTCGGCCACCACGATGGATATCCTCAATTTCAGTGCACCCTGGCATATTCGGCCAATTCCCTGCCGTCTACAAGCGGCATGCCGTGCTGCGCGGCGAACTTGGATGCCTTTTCGACTGACAGCGCCGCGTACGTCTGCGCGTCCATCATCTCGCACATCGCCATGACGGGCCGGAGCCCGGCGGCCTTTGCCAGATATATGGACATCTCGGTGTGCCCCTGGCGCTCCTCCAGCAGGTTCCTTGACGCGATAAGCAGCGGTACGTGCCCCGGCGTCCGGAATGACTTTGCAAACGCCCCCGCCATGTCCTCCCCGGCGTCGTACACGCGCGCAAGGTCCGATATGGTTGCGGAGCGGTCCCTGTCGGTTATGCCGGTGTACGTGCGCCTGGAGTTTACCAATATCGAGAACGTCGAGCGGTCCCCGTACGGGGCAAGCCCCATTATCATGGACTTGTCGCATGCGGCGGCCCCCGAATCGGCCAGTATGTCGTGCATGTACCGTATCCCGACTGAGCGGGCAAACTCGTGGTCCACCGCGACGCACAGCAGGCCGCCTGCGCGCTGCCGCATCCTTGCCACGTGCTCCGGGCTTGCCGTCCCGGCGTACGCCACCATGTCGACCTCGTCCTCCCTGCCCTCCGAGTCGTGCAACAGTACGAACTCGCCGCGCCTCAGGGATGCGAGCGCGTCATCAAGCGGTGCCATAACGGAGAATCCGCACGTTCCGACTATAAAGCTTACCAACATGTTGGTAATTACCCACATGTGGGTTGCTGTCAGTCAGTCCAGTACGTACTTGCCCAGCACGTCGGTCTCGATATTTAGCTTGTCACCGGCCTTTTTGGCAGACAGGTTTGTCACCTGCACCGTATGCGGTATGAGCGAGACTGAGGCGGTGCGGTCCCCGACTGACACTATGGTCAGGCTTATGCCGTCGAGCGCGACGGAGCCCTTTTTCACCACGTACTTGGCAAGGCGCTTTGGTATGCGGAACCACATGCGCACCTCGCCGGGCTTTTTCTGCATCTTGGTGATGGTGGCCTTGCCGTCTACGTGCCCGAGCACAAAGTGCCCCTCGAGTCTGTCGCCCACCTTGAGGCTGCGCTCCACGTTTACGATGCCGCCCGCCTTCAGGCCCCCGAGGCTGGTCTTTTTGATCGTCTCCTCTACGAGCTCAAATGTGCACTCGGAGCCGTCTATGGATATGGCAGTGAGGCACACGCCGTTGAGCGCCACGCTCTGCCCCTCTTTCAGCCCCCTGGGCTTTTTCTGCAGGTCCACCACGAGCTTGGCCGCGGCGCCCCGGCCTGACGTGTCGGTGGTGATGCTCTTGACCAGGCCGGTATTCTCTATGATTCCAGTGAACATTTTGGTGATATTAGTGCGGCGTGGGCAAATATAATCAAAGTGACGCAGGCGCATGCGGCGCGTCCAGGATGCCGTCGCGCCGTCAGGCGTCGCCGGACAGCATCTCAGAGTACTCTTTGTTGCAGAACTGGTGGAACACGGAGCAGTTGCTGTTTTTCGCGTCGGATATGATGCGCCCCATGTCCCCGTCCCGCACGCCCTGGGCCGCCAGAAACGCCTCGTCGCCCCTTCCCAGCTTGGCAAAGATCCGGGAGCGGGCGGCAGAGACGTCCCTTGCAACCTGCCTGTCCACCCTCCCCTCTGCCGCGTCATACAGCCGCAGCGCGTCCTCGTACCTGCCAAGGTGCGTCATGGAGAGCGCCTTGTTGAGCAGGGCCGTCACGTCGCCCGGCGACGCCTCAAGGGCCCTGTCGTAGTATGGAAGGGACTCCGCGTGGCGGCCCGTCCGGGTGAGCGCGAGCGCGACGCCCGTAAGCGCCGTCACGTCGCGGGGGTTTGACTGCAGCATCTGCTTGCACGTCTCGACTGCCTCGTCGTGCATGTCCAGGGCCTCGAGCGCGGTCAGCCTGTTTCTGAGCGCGTACTCGTCGTACGGCCTCAGCTTTAGCACCCTGTCGCAGTACGGCAGGGCATCCCCGTGGCGCTCCATGCATATGAGCGCGAGCGCGATGTTCTGCAGGGCGGTCATGTCGTCCGGGTCTCTTGCGAGCATCTGCTTGCAATAGTCGTGCATCTTCTCGTACCGGCCCGCGTCGAACATTGATTTTATCACGTTTGAGGGGTCCAGCAGGTTTACCATCTGTCACTCAAGGGGCGCGTCAAATTAACGTGTTATTGTTGGCGGCGGTTTGTTGGTGTGACGGCGGTGGCATGGTGGTGATGACGGTGGTAAAAAGGCGCATCATCAGCCGGTGGCATCCGTGGCCAGGTCAAGGACCGCCCGCGCCTGCTTGTAGTGAACCTCGTCGATCATCCGCCCCTCCACCGAGGTAGCCCCCCTGCCCTTCTCCGCGGACTTTACGTACGCGTCGGCGACCTTGCGCGCCCAGTCCACCTCCGACCTCGTGGGGTGGAACACCCTGTGCACCGTGTCGATCTGGTCCGGGTGGATCACGCTCTTGCCGGCAAACCCAAGCGACCTGCCGAGCGCGCAGTCGCGCTCAAGCCCCTTTGCATCCTTGAGGTCCTGCCATATGCCGTCGATTGCAGGCACGCCCGCCGCCCTCGCGTCAAGCGCCACCCTTGCGCGCGCGTACCTGGCGGCGTCGGACTGCGCCGTATACTCTATCCCCATGTCGGCAAGCAGGTCAAAGACCCCGAATATCACGCAGTCAATCCGGGAGTGCCTGCTGCTGCCCCCGGACGAGGCGATCTCGTACGCCTTTACCACACCCTCGGCCGATTCGATTGACGGCATCACGCCGACCGGCCCCAGGCGGCGGCGGCGCTCCAGGTCCTCCAGCGTCTTTACTATCCTTCTGAGCTGGACCTTGTTGTCCAGCTTTGGGATCACCACGCCGTCTATCCCGCGGCGGACCACCTCACCCAGGTCCGACGGTATCAGCCCGGAGGCCGGCGAGTTTGTCCGCACGTACACCGCGCCGGCCGCGTACGAGCCGCGGTCGCGGAGCGCCTGCCGTATCATCTGCCGGGCCTCCCCCTTCTGGACGTCCGGAACCGAGTCCTCCAGGTCAAAGCAGACGATGTCGGCCCTCAGGCTCTTTGCCTTTTCAATAAACCTCGGGTTGTTTCCGGGAACAAAGCAGAGACTGCGGAATAGCCGCGGCGGCAACTGCGCTCAGCCCTGCGACTTTAAGAGTATCTTTCCAAAGAGTCCCTTGCCGGTGAGCATCTTTGTGTGCGCCTCGGCCGCCTGCTCGTACGAGTATATGGAGTCTATCTGGGACTTGATCTTGCCCTGGCCCATCCAGTAGAGGCCCTGGTCAAACTCGGCCTTTGTGCCCTGCGTGGAGCCCAGTATGTTGGTGCCCTTGAAGAATATGTGCCGCAGGTCGGTGTGGGCGTCGTATCCGGTGGTGGCGCCGCACGAGACCAGCGTCGCCCCGTACTTTAGCAGGGTGAGCTGCTTGTTCCAGTGCGTCTCGCCTATGTGGTCGAATGAAATGTCGATGCCCGGCGCCTCTCCCTTTCTCTTTGCAATCTCCTTGGAGTGCGCCCAGACTTCCTTGTGCCAGTCCTCCTTGCGGTGGTCCACCGCATAGTCGGCCCCGAGCTCGATGCACTTGTCGAGCTTGTCGGGGCTCGCAGTCGCGATGACGTCGCAGTTGTACAGTTTTGCAATCTGAATACCAAAGCTCCCGACCCCGGAGCCGCCGCCCATTATCAGCACGGTCTGCCCCGGCGTTATCTTCGCCCTACCCACCAGCATGTGCCAAGACGTCAGGAGCGTCATGGACGACGCGGCCGCCTCGTCGTACGACACGGACTCGGGTATCTTCGAGACGTTGACCTCCGGCAGGTGCGTCACCTCCTGGTACGCGCCCCACGTGGGCCCCGTCTGGAAGCCCCATATCGTGCGCCTCGTGCAGTCGAACTCGCGCCCGTCGGTGCACGCCTTGCAGACCCTGCAGGCCATGTTGGAGTGAGACACGACGCGGTCGCCCACCTGTATGTCCCTGACGTCGTCGCCCACGGCGATGACATCGCCTGCGGCGTCGGATCCGGACACGTGCGGCAGCGGGACTGCCACTGGCTGCCCCCTCATGCCCCAGATGTCGTTGTAGTTCAGGGCTGCCGCCTTTACCTCAAAGACGACCTCGTTGGACTTTGGCTTTGGCTCGTCAAGATCCTTTACCTGCAGTATGCGGGCATAGTCGTCGTCAGGTGCGTACTCCTCGTACACTACGGCCTTCATAATGGCACCGGCAAAAATCCCATAAATATAGCTTATCTGTCAAGCCGGGCAACCGGTAGGCGGCCGTCGTCTCCCATCCCATCCTACCCCTCCCGGATCGGCCTGGCTAGGCGTCTTATCGGCTGCCAGAATTCCAGAATTCGTGCGTATTGCGCAGTGGGGGAAGAGGGAGGGTGAGGTGAGCAGCCGCACAGGTCAGCCCCTGCATGCGTACCCGGGTTCGTCCAGGTATGCCTCTGGATACGCCTCGCTGATCAGATTCCTGATCTCACACATGGCCTTGTCATTCGGATCGTATCTTCCATCGGCAAGCTCCGCGAGCATCTCGTCAAAGCTGAATTTTGTACTAAACTGGTCGCCAAACGACCTGTCAGCCTCAAGCAGGTTCACGGTGATCACGGGGCCGTTAGGATGGCTTATGTCGATTGCGAAAAACTCTTCGTCTATCTGCCCGTCAAGGGGCGAGCTTTGCTGCATCATGTCCGAATCAGACAACTTGGTGTTCGGGGGTATGCTGAGCAGCTCAGTAACCGTGCCATTGACCGTAATACTGCCCGGCAGGAAGTCGTGGACCGTTCTGAAGGCGATGTTTCCATCAGGCGTGGCTTGGCCCCTGCGCTTTTCTGGAACCTGTTCGCCAAACGCGTTGCTGTATGCCGTTGCAAACATTTCATGATATATCGCGAGCGTTTTCTCCCTGGCGGCCTCCCGGTTGTCCCCCACGTTCGTGAAGGCAAGGTACGTCTCGCCAAGGTTGGCCGCCACCGTAAACATTACGACGTTCTCACGGTTTCTGACTTCCCCGCCCTGTGCAACGATTTCGTCGCTGAAATAACTCCCCGACGACATATTGACAAACAGGGTACTCAGGTCCAGCTTTCCGTTCTCAAGATCCGTAGCGGATTCGGGAGTCACCGTGTCCCCTCTTTTTACGTCAAACAGGTCATGGGCAACCAGCTGCAGCACTCCCAGATCTTGCAGTGTGATTGTGGTGGCGTGGCTGTCTGCAAACGCATCGGGTTCCATTCCACCGCCGCCCCCGCCGCCAACCAACAAAGCCAGAACGCAGGCGGCACCCAGCGCATGGAATTTGTATCGTGCTCCATCTCGAATGTCCGGCATCGCGCTCAATTCCCATCAGTTTGGATTAACTAACTCAACTCGGCCATGCGGCGCCTTTCCGTTGTGGAATCAGCCATGACTGGCGTGATTGCCGGGATCTTCGACTCATCCCGGCTACACTTGGTTGCGGCATGCCTCATTATTGCGACAAAATTGGTAGTGTTTATAACAGTTGTCTAGAATTTGTTGTTAATCGGTACATGTGTCTGAAAATCACTGAATTTATATTATATATGTTAAGCGACGCCGCAGCCGGTTATTCTGGCCCATGTCCAAGCTATTTTTACATAACCGTGGCTAGCGGCCCCGCCGCCTAAGACACCCTGCTCCCATGTCAAACTGCCATGTCGCGAAACCGCCATGGATGCAACTCGATGTTCCGTTGGGGCTCCTTCAAGGGGCGCATAATACCGCCAAGTCTTGGCCTTTATGGCCGAAGACGCGCTCACGATGCTGGTGCGCCGGGCAACTCTTGTAGAACGTCCTAAGATGCCCTTTCATCCAACTCGGCCCCGAGACCGCCGTTCAGGGTTCTTGTCTCTGAGCCGGCCATGCGCGTGGCGCAAAGAAGGCGGGACAGGAAGGGTTGCGATGTGATTCTGCAGGCATGCCAGCCGACACCTTGCAGAGATGCGACCAGTGGCGCGCCAGACGCGCCCTTGCTGTCACATGCCGTCTTGGCGTTGCCCGTTGGACGGGCCCCCGCAACGGCAGGCTAATCCGGAATCGGATGTATGGTCACTATGGCGTTCTTGATCTGCTTCCTAATGGAGTGCTCTATGTCAATGAGACGATCGTGCGACTCTGCGATGGTAAGCTTGCCGTCAAAGGAGCATTCGATGTCAATCTTTGAGACGTTGCCAAACTTTAGGGACAGTATCCGGCCGACGCCCTTGACATCTTTGTGGCGGAACAGGATCTCCCTGATCAGATCCTCCTCGTCCATGGATTTTTCCCCGGTATCATCAGTAGCGGCCTCCTCGAAGGGTTCGAGCCTGGCAGTCACGTCCTTGACGCTCGGCAGCTCCTCGGAGATCTTTTTCTTGATTGCCCTTGAGATCTTGTAGGTGCTCTTCAGGTTTGTACTCCCGTCTATCATGACGTGCAGGTCCGCATAGAGGCTCTTGCCCATCTTGTGCGTGCTTGGGCTATGCGCCGCCTTTACTCCCTCGACGGTATTTGCAATATCGACAAGCCTGCTGTCAATGGGAACGTTCTCCCAGTCTGGCTCGACATGTATTGTTATCTGGGCGTCCTTGATGTGGTCGTTCCCGTGGTCGTGGTCGTGCACGAAGAAGCTCAGGACGCCGTGTTTGTGTTCATGGTCGTGGCCATGTCCGTGGCCGTGGTCATGGTCGTGCTCGTGGTCATGGTCGTGCTCGTGGTCATGGTCGTGCTCGTGGTCATGGTCGTGCTCGTGGTCATGGTCGTGCTCGTGGTCATGGTCGTGCTCGTGGTCATG
>JAJEHG010000066.1 GCA_022823825.1 Nitrosopumilaceae archaeon
GTCGTACGGCGTTTCAAGGGATGACAAATGCACAGATAATCAGGATTTATTGGCTCCGTCCATCCCTATAAATTAGATCATATTAATCTGCCAGTTGGCTGGGCTGGCACGACGAATATCGTCATTCGGTACCAACCTCCATTTAGCGGTGAAATACCGCCTAGTACGGGACTTGATCCGTACCTCGTATCAAAAATTATAAGGTGGAAAAACGAAGGCAGGCTCAGAGCCTATTAAACTCGTCATGGGCGTTCCCAGCGCCTATGATTTCTTTTCTCATCATCGCCTGCCTTCATAGAGGGTTGGTTTTGGGATATTATAAACCTTACTTATGTATATAATTCCCCCACCTCTCTTTAGAATACATAAATACAGGATTGATGTCCACAGTATGAATATGAGAGTCGCAGGCCTTCTGGCTTTTTCGCTACTTGCTGCAATGATGTTGTCTTATGGAATGGTGCCCGTATCACACGCACAGTCAAATAGTCAGATAGATCCAAGAGATCTGGTTCTTCCTACTGCCGAGTATGATCTAGTCACCTCTGAGAGTCTGTATGCAAACGGACAGCAAGTCACTGCACAGGGCACGATTCCCAACTATGCAGACCATTCCGTCCAGCATACGGTGACTGCCATGGTCATATACCTTGATGAATCGGGCGCGGACGTTACGGGCCAGCGCCTGTGGCTCGGACAGATGACGCCGTCCGAGGATGGCTCATTCTCCTTTTCGTTCAAGGCAGGCGGGCCGCTGTGGAAGTTTGATGGCGATTACTACATCGTGGCGTCTTATGGCGGGAGCAACAGGGACGTGGCGTCCTTTGAGTTTACGGGGGCTGACAGGAAACTATTCGATGACAAGGTTGAAGAAGTGCCTGTGGATAATACCCCCACTGAACCCGTACCTGATCCGACTCCAACCCCGCCCCCCACTACTACTCCAACCCCCCCACCTCCCCCTCCCCCACCTCCCCCACCTCCCCCACCTCCCCCTGAGCCAGAACCAGAGCCCGTATGCGGTCCCGGAACCGTCCTGATTGACGGCGTGTGCCAGGTGGAACCACCTGCCGAACCCGAGCCGCCTGCCAATGACCGTCCCGGATGCCTGATTGCGACTGCCGCATATGGAACGGAGATGGCACCGCAGGTTCAGTTCCTCAGGGAGATAAGGGACAACACGCTGATGAGCACCGCGTCCGGCTCGTCGTTCATGGCGGGATTCAACCAGATGTACTATTCGTTCTCGCCTGCCGTGGCTGACCTTGAACGGGAGAGTCCGGTGTTCCGAGAGGTGGTGCGCGCGGCAATCACGCCGATGCTCTCGACCCTGTCCATAATGACCCATGCAGATCCGGGCTCCGAGGAGCAGGTTCTCGGGTTGGGAATCTCCGTCATACTGCTCAACTTGGCGATGTACGTTGCCGCACCCGCACTGGCTGTCGTCGGGACCCGCAGATACATAAAGTCCAGAATGGCCTTTTGACGGGCGCAGGGCGGACTCTACTCGCGTGAACAGGGTTATAACCGGCTTGCATGGGGTGCTGGCCATGGCAGCAACGGCAGTGACGACGGCCGCATCCCTGGCGCTGTTCGCGGTGACCGCCGCCGGACTGCTGACGGTTGCTGGATACGCACCGGCCTGGCCGCCGGCCGCCCACCCCGCGTACGCGGACACCGTGGCGGTCCAGATCCCGGACACGGCCGCGGGCAACCCGTTCACGCTCGGCGCGTCGGATGCCGGCACCATCGGCGTGTTCTACTTTGACGCGTCGTTTGAAGGAACCACACTTCCGGTCTCGACTGAATACGGCGACTACTACTGCGTAGGATGGGAGGCGCGATGCCAGGGACTGCAGGATGACAGCGTGCCGCTGATTGTATTTGTCGAGGGTGACGAGGGGCGCGCAGCACTCGTCAACTTTACGGTCATGCAGAGGGTGCTGGGCGACGAGAACATAGGCCCGCTAAACACCGTCAGCGTATCAGAGTCCGACAGCATAGCAGTGCTCCCGGAGCTTCCGGAGGACTTTGGAGTCGCGACTCACATCGCCATTGACTTTGGAATCGATGGCAAGTCGTTCAAGGAGGCCCTAGTGACGGATCCGGACTTTGAGGGGCGCCACGTGTTCAACTACGACTTTAGGTCCCTGCAGCTGGAGGACAACGCGCACCCACTCTTTTCCATAATAAGCGCCGACGACCCCATAGGGCCCGACCTAGACGGGTACTATGCGCACTCCCCCCTGAGCGCCCCGCTGACTGAGCGCGTCGGGACGATTCAGATACCGCACGAGCACGTGCTGGCGCTCGACCTCATAGGCGACGACAGGAACGTCGGGGCAATAATCGGCTTTGTGGATGCGGAGTACACGGACTATGTTCCCCAGTACCTGGCCGATGCCGACATGCCCATAACGTTCAACATGTGGGCAGAGCCGGCGCCCCCAAGCGTGTGCCGCTGAATCCCACCTGTGCACGCATAGCATTTGGCGTCTCTGCGTTCATGCCATCCGGTGGTAGCCATGCGCGCATGCAGGATCCGGGGATTTGAGATACTCCGCAAGGATCCCACGAATGACTTGATCACGGTGGCTAAGATTGGCATCATGATGCATCTGCGCGACGTGGGGCAAAAGCGGAGCCGCAGGAGTACTAGCATCCTTATTATACTGAGGGGTGCAATGTACCCCATGCATACCGAGTACGAGGAGTTTGAGACGATTGAGGATTTCTTCATGTATATCACCTCTGCAATCTCTCCGATGAAGAACACGCTTCCGATAAGCTCCTACCGCGGATACCTGATGTCGTTTGTCCCGCTTGGGGCCTCAAACGGGGACTCTTTTCTGGTGGTGTATGCGCAGGCCACGCTTGAGCCCGGACTGTACGAGTTTGACCTGCCGTCGAAATCATACTCCAAGGTGGAACGCGTAGAGCGCGCGGACAAGTTCTATTTCGTCGTGCTGACTCCAAAACGCAACACGCTGGCCGACGAGGCGCTCAAGAACATCTGACCCTGCCGGTTCCTGCATTTTTTGCCACTACTGCTGTCATTATCGTTTATCGCGTCGCGTGCAGCGTTGCTTTTGCCACCCCCGCCCCGCATGCTTCGCGCATGTCCCATCTGATGCTGTGGGCACGGGCCCAAACCGCGTGAATCCGTCTGCCGGTCAGAGTTTCTTTGCCTGTATCCGCGGCATGGATACGGATCTGCTCCTTGCATACTTTGAGATGATGTCGTCGGGGGTTCTGCCGTTGAACAGGTCCTTGCAGAGCCCCCTGAGGTACCTCATTATGGCCCACGTGCCCGCCTTTAGCATTCCATACATGAACACCTTCATGGGGGGCCCGTACGTCTTGTTCCTGAGTATTATTGGTATGATGTCGTTGATCACGCGCAGGTTGTTCTCCCAGCACTTCCAGAACAGCGTGAACTGTGCCTCGTTGAGGTTGCCAAAATGCATAGAGTTCTTCTCGCTAAAGTCCTGGTACAGCAGGGGGGCCACCAGCCCCCTAAAGTCCATCTCCCTAAAGTCGCTCATCATGTCTATGGTATACTGTATGTCGTCCGGCGTCTCGTCGGGCCATCCTATGATTATGGTGGCCGCCGGGAACCAGTGGTTCTCGTTGAGTATGCGCGCGCCCTCCCTCACGACGCTGCCCCACTCGTCCGTGGAGAACGGGCGCGTCTTGACGCCCAGGTGCTTTTTGACCATTGCCGGCGACACGGTCTCGATGCCCAGGTTGGTCGCAAGCCACCTGCCCGTCTCGTGCTGCTTGTTGATCTCGGCAATCTTGCGCATCAGGTCGGGGTCGGCCGCCACCGCGGAGAACGTCATGTGCGTCGTGCCGACAAAGTTTGCACCAAGCCCCTTTAGGCCGCTCCACAGTTCGGTGATTGCGTCGCTGTTGGGGCGCATGTCGCGGTTGTCGCACCCGTACAGCAGCATCTCGTCTGAGTGCAGCCATATGGAATCGAAACCATAATCCAGATTTACCTTGGCCTCGCGCTGCAGCCTGTCGAGCGGGAGGTCCTTTTTGGACCTCTTGTTGACGTCGCAAAAGTCGCACCCCCTCCCGCAGCCCCGCATTGCCTCTATGAGCGAGTTTATGGTGGGCGACTCGATGACTGGGATGTTCTGTATGTTTCTAACAAAGCAGTGCATGAGCTCCGGCGCGTCCCCCCTCTCAAGGTCGTGGAACAGGTCTACTGCAAGCTCGTCGGCCTCCCCGGTCACCACCGTGTCTATGCCGTGTATCTTCATGCGGTCGCTCTTTGCAAGCTCCCACGCCCCGTTGCCTCCGACGACCACCTTGAAGTCGTATTTTTTCTTTAACTGTATTATGCTGGCGCACATCTTTTTGAACTTCATTGCCACGTACGAGAGCTTTTCGGGGGACATCGTGGTAGTGACCGGGGCCATCCCGAGCGGGTCCATCACGTTGATTCCGACCACCTTTGTGTCGGGACCTATGGACTTTTCAAGCATCTCCGGGTGCGCGACGAAGATGTCCTCCCTGCTGTAGTCGCCCTGCAGAAGTGCGCTCTCCACCCTCCGGAGGCCGATCTGGGCCACCTTTACCTCCCCCGTGACCGGATCCGTCTCGACAGACGGGCAGAACACCTTGTCGAAGACCCATTCGGGCAGCACCTCGTAGGGTCCGCATGCTATGAATCCGTACAGAAAGTTGCCCCTGTAGTTTGTCATGAGGCTGCGGTCGGCTGTGAGCACTATGCGCCTGCCGTTCATAAAATTGATTTTTTCTTATGTGTATTTATGATTTGCTAGAATGTCGCCTTTTCATGCCTGGCCAAGGCCGGTGCGTGCCGCCGGCTCATCATCCTCTCCCTCTTCCTCCCTTCCGGCATCCCCGTCCGCGTTCTTCCCACCCTTGTGGGGCGCCGCCCCGCGCGACCTGTTTGCAATCATTGACGCAATGCTTCCCGCCGCCGCCCCGCCGTCTATGTTCACGACTGCCATCCCAAGCGAGCAGCTCTGCAGCATCGATGCCAGGGCAGCCACGCCCCCCCGGCCGTATCCGTATCCCACGGATGTCGGTACGCCTATGACCGGCACGTCCATGAGCGAGGAGACCAGCGTGGCAAGCGCGCCCTCCATTCCTGCCACCACTATGATGCATCCCACGCCGGCGCCCGTCATATCCTTTAGCATGGGGAATATGCGCTGCAGTCCTGCCACGCCAACGTCGTATCCGGTGATGCATCTGCAGCCCGTGGCCTCGCATACTATTCTGGCCTCTTCTGCTATTCCAACGTCGGAGGTGCCTGCGGCAAGTATCCCGACTGTGGCGCCCGTCTGCCTTATGGGCTTGGTATGCGCCAGTATCGTCGACGCGTTCCTGCCTGTCGACACTGACGCCCCCAGTCCCTTTACATACGATATCATGCTGTCGTGGTCCACCTCTCTTATGCGCGATATTACAGCCACGCCCTCTTTTTCGAGCATCCTCTTTGCAATCTCCTTCGTCTCGTGAATCCGCTTGGACTCTGCGAGTATTATTTCTGGAATGCCGCCCCTGCGCATCGCCCGCTTTGTATCGATCCTTGCATAGTTCTCCACCTCCTCTATGGCGTATATTGAGAGGAGCTTTTCTGCCTCCTGCATCGTGACGTCACCGGACTTTAGCGCCTGTAGTATCTCTTGGACGTTCATCACGAAACAGCGCGGCATGCGTCTAAAAAAAGCTTGAGTCCGCGCCCGTCGGATGGATCCGGTTCGCCATGGATTCATTCTGCCGGACTCTGTTATTGGATTTCGCGGGACAGGGGCCTAGGCTATTTGTCACAATGGCAGGCGATACTCATGCCTCGATTGAGGCTATCGCGTTCTTTACCGACTCGGCCGACTTTGCAAGGGCCGACCTTTCCTCGTCGTTGAGGTCTAGTTCTATTATCTTTTCAACCCCGCCGCGGCCGATAACGGCCGGCACGCCCATTGTAATGCCCGAGTGGCCGTACTCGCCCTCAAGCGGCGTCGAGACGGGCAGCACCTGCTTTTTGTCCCTGACGACGGACTCTATTATGGACGACACTGCGTTTCCCGGCGCGTGCACGGTGGCTCCCTTCAGCTCTATCACCTTTGCGGCCACCTGCCTCGTGTCGGTTATCAGCCTGCCAAGCTCCTCCTTCTGCAGTATGTCGTGCAGCGGCACGCCTGATACTGACGAGAATCTCGTCAGCGGCAGCATGTTCTCGCCGTGCTCGCCTATGACAAGGGCCCTTATCGAGTCGCGGGAGTGCCCCGTCGCCTCGTGTATGAACTGTTTGAACCTTGACATGTCGAGCATTCCGCCCATTCCAAATACGCGATTCCTGTCGAATCCGGAGACCTTGTATGCGACGTACGCCATGGGATCAAGCGGGTTTGTCACTGGTATCAGCATCGAGTCGGGCGCGTGCCTTTTCACCTCTCCAATCACGCTCTTTACTATGGATGAGTTGATCTTCAGCAGGTCCATCCTGGTCATGCCGGGCTTCCTGCCGGAGCCTGCCACTACGACTACTATGTCCGACCCCTTCATATCGGCATAGTCGTTGGAGCCCCTCACCTCCACGTCCGTGCCGAGTTCTGCAAGCGCGTGGCTGATGTCCATGGCCTCTCCCTGCGGCAGCCCCTCGACCACATCGAGCAGCAGTATCTGATCGTCAAGCTGCTTTAGCGCGGAGAAGAGCGCGGCGTCCCCGCCCACCTTGCCGGAGCCTATGATCGTAATCAACAGGTGGAATGGACAGGAGTCGATAATTAAACCTAGATCAAGGCGATTCCTCTGCATTATCGGGTGACGCCTTCTCCTAGGCGCGGTCCCTCCGTCCCGTCATCTGCGGGCGTTTTACTCGTCGGCCCTTTCCACCGTAACCTGCCCGCCGTCGCGTATCCTGAACGTGATGCGGTGCGGATA
>JAJEHG010000023.1 GCA_022823825.1 Nitrosopumilaceae archaeon
CGCCGCGGGGAGGGGACGGACCCGGCAGAAATCACGCTGCAGTCTGTCGTGCACGAGGCAGGACTTGTCTCCCATCGCATTGCAGGGATGCCGTTTGATCCGGGCGGCCCGGGCTGGCGGGCTTAAATTCCATCTACTGTATCCAAGCAATAGCTTAAATAGATTCGGTATTTGCCACACTGTATGTCCCAGTCGCGGCAGGTGGCAATGCGAAGACCCCCGGTCTCCCGGGTTGCGATCATTGCACTGGCCGCCATCTTTGTAGTCGGGCTGTTTCTGATGGGCTTTGACCAGGGGGAGACGCTGAGCCTGGTGTATGGGCAGGACGCGTACGTTGACGCGCTCCTTCACGAGTTCACCCATGACATGAGACATATAGCAGGCTTCCCGTGCCACTGACCGGCAAGAGATCCGAGTTGTTGGTGCAATGAGGGGTACGGTCGCGCTCATCGTAATCATACTGGTATCTGGCGCATCGGCCGGGCTGGTGTATGGCACGGTCGGCGTCCTCCTTGCCGGCCCGTACTTGGAGGCGGCAATAGAGGTGGAGAACTCTGCAATGTTTGCGGCCGGCGACGCCGAAGACACCGTGGAGTTCAGGGCCGCGTACGAGTCGTACCGTGAGTGGCAGCGCGGCGGCCACATAGTGACCGGAATCGTTCTGGGCGCCTCGATAGGCTCGCTCTTTGGCGCCGTATATGTGGCGTCGCACGCGTCCCTTCCCGGCAGGAGCCACGTGGCAAAGGCGCTCGCGGTGGCCGGAGTGATGTGGGTCGCGCTCTACGTGGTGCCGTTTGTAAAATATCCCCCCAGCCCCCCCGCAGTGGGCGACCCGGACACGATTGCGGCCAGGACCCTGCTGTTTCTGGTCTTGGTCGCGGCCTCGGGACTCGGGGCGCTCGGGTTTGCAAAGATGTCCGCGTTCTTGGCCCGCACAAGGCGGCTCGGGGCGAGGCAGTCGGTGTATGCCGGCATAGTGTGCTATGCGGCGTTCGCGGCTGTATTGTTGGTCGCAATGCCCCAGAACCCGGATCCCGAGCCGGATCTGGACGGCGCCCTGCTTGACGGGTTCAGGGCCGCGTCGGCCGCGGCCTCGGCGTCGTTCTGGGTCGCGGCGGGCGTGATACTTGGGGCGCTGTGGCCGCTCCGCGACCGCTGGGAGTCCGTGCGATCCCGCGGGAATATTGATTCTGATTCCATATATTGAGAATCGGACAATCGGCTTAAATAGATTTCACGAGACACATACGTGTTGGCGAAGTTCACGCTGCCGCAGCTGAAAAAGTACGACGTAAACCAAAAGGTGATTCTGGCGCTCGCCGACGCCGAGTCGAGAGTCATCTTATTCTCCATAATCAAAAAATCAAAGTCCGCGCCGGAGCTTGCGGGCCGGCTGCGCATACCGCTCAGCTCCGTCTACAAAAAGCTGTCAGAGCTGCAGTCCCTGACGCTGATCGAGGTCGAGAGGACCGTCCTGTCTGACAGGGGCAGGCGGTTGAAGATGTACCGCAGCCGGATCAGGAGGGCCGACATATCAATAGGCAAACCCGAGCCCGTGCTTACCCTGGTGCCCAACTAGGTGCGTGAGATGTCGGGGCCCGGAATCATAGAGCTCTCCGAAGTGGACGTCACGCAGAGGATGATGGAGGCGCTCAGCAACGTCTGCATAAGGTCCGTGCTGTTCGCGGTCCGGGAGCGCTCAAAGGACGCGGCCGAGGTGGCCCGCGAGCTGAACCTGTC
Organism: Nitrosopumilaceae archaeon; assembly: GCA_022823825.1. GTDB lineage: Archaea > Thermoproteota > Nitrososphaeria > Nitrososphaerales > Nitrosopumilaceae > Nitrosopumilus. The sequence goes on from JAJEHG010000023.1 coordinate 1,741, forward strand.
CGCGTCGACGGTATACAAGTCGTTTGCGACGCTCGAGTACCTGGCCCTGGCCGAGGTAGACCGGTTTGACATATCGCCGGAGGGAAAGAAGATCAAGATGTACCGCAGCCGCATAGGCAAGGTGGAGATCACCATCGACGGCCACGGGCCCGTCCTCAACATATACCCGAACACCTCAAACCCAAAGCAGAAGCCCGGTTCGTAATGGCGGTGGCGGTAGAGACGACGGCAACAACAAAAACAGCAGCAGCCGTCACGTGGTCACGTCGCCAAGCCTGCCCGCCTCCGACGCCTGCCTTATCTCGCGCGCTATGCGCCTTCCCATGCTCATGGGCTCGCCGTACAAAAGCGAGTAGTAGGGCGAGCCGTCCATGTAGATGTTGGTGCCCGCCACTATCCTTGCAGAGAACTCAAAGGCCGTGAACCTCGCGTCCTCGTCGTATACCCCCTCGATGCAGAACGGCCCGTTCATTCCGGGCGGAACCGCGTCGCGCGAGGCGCTTACAAACCTCTCGCCCATGGCGTACGCCTCCTCGAGCAGTGACTCGCGTAGCACGATCGGCGTGTTTCCTATCACGTTGAATGACGGCACGTCGGAGACGCCCCCTGCAATCTGCTCCTTTGCGGGGACCCGGGCCAGCCCCTCTATGTCCGACTCGTGCCTCTGGTCGGCCCCGAAGAACTCTATGTCGCCGCGCAGGGGGGAGTAAAAGAACTGCAGGTACGCAAGCACCCCCGACGCGTACCTCTGTATGTAGAGCGGCTCGTCGGCCGATATGGTGCCGCTCTTGACAAGCGTGCCGCGCTTTGCATTGTAGTCTTCCGCGCTTGCCGCGATAAAGTACCCCTTGCCGCCCGCCGCTCCCTGCCGCTTGACTATTGCCGCCCCGTCGATGTCCTCGGGTGTGGCTATGGGGTCCGGCATTCTCAGGTCGGCCCTTCGCATGAGCTCCTCCTTCATGGAGCGGTCCGACTCCCACCGCAGTATCCACTTGTTTCCGAACACGGGCGTCCTGATGGACTCTATCTCGTCTGAGTCCATCTGGGCGATAAGGGTGCCGTGGGGGACCAGCACGGCATTGGATTCCCGCAGCCGGTTCTGGCAGGGTTCTGCAAGTATCTCGCGAAACGAGTCGACTATGATCATGTCGTCTATGAACGGAAACCTTCTGTAGAGGCGCTCCCTCTTCTTTTCACACACGAGGACGGTCTTGAGCCCCTCGTCGCTTGCGCCCTTTAGCACCTGCAGCGCGCAGTGCGAGCCCAGGGTTGCCACGGAGACGGGCTCTGCCATGCGCGCGGTGCGCCCGCATGTCTTATGAATTGTGGGCTAGCGTTACGGACTCGAATACCTCGTCTATCATGTCGGGTGTCATGCCGTCCCTGTGCGCGGCCGGAACCGCATCGAGCACGAATCCGTACACGTTGCTCCCGTCCGGCAGCTCGCCGCGCTCGCTGAGCATGGAGTATACCGCTATCGCGTTTGCGACCAGGGCTATCGTGGTTTCGCGGTCAGTCAGCATGCGGGGGCTCTGGCGCCGCGTAATTTAATCAGATCGCGGCGTGCAGTCCAGAGGCTCTGCCGTCCCAGATGTTGGTACTGCTGTCATAGCACCGCGCCGGCGACGCGCTCGGCCGGAACCGGTGCATGTAGCGCGTGGGTGCCGCCGTGGCCTGCATGGTGCGATACTGATAGGGCCTGCGGCGCGTGCGGCATCTGTGCGTCGTGGCTCTCAAAGTTGCCCGGATCCTGCGAGTAGTGGTAGCCCACGTATGCGCCTGCGATGATAAAGGTGGCGATGACCAGTCCGATGAGCACGTCCAATACGCCGTTGCTGTGGGGGTGCTCATTATAAGGATTCGCGCACGGCGGCGTGACGCTGCATGACGTGACGTGGCCCGCGGGTCGGCGATCCTGCCCGCGCCGGACGGCCGCGACCGCCCACTGATGTGTCTGGGACAGGGCCGATGCCGCGTGCCGCGGGCGGACAAACTCGCGTTCTTTCTTTGGACGCGCGTGATTCTGAAACCTGCTGACCGCTCCTCCGCGCCGGGGGCACGGGCCGGGCGCGTCCCCCCCCACCCGCCGTGACAAAAACTAATTAGCTCTCGGGCCGCACGCACGGCATGGCAATCTCAAGCGATCTCGGAGACCTGAGGCGCACGCACTATTCCTCGGAGCTTTCAGAGGGAATGGACGGGCAGGACGTGACCGTCATGGGGTGGCTCTTGACAGTCCGCGGGCACGGGAGCATCACGTTTGCAACCATATGCGACAGGGACGGGGAGGTTCCAATAGTCGCAAAAAAGGGCGGGGAGTGCCCCGACGAGGTGCGCGAGGCTCTCTCGTCACTCAAGGCGCACTCGTCCGTGGCCGTCCGCGGAACCCTGAGGGCCTCGCCAAAGGCGCCCCGCGGCTTTGAGGTCGTTCCCGCAGAGCTCCGCATATTCTCAAGGGTGCAGAAGATACCGCCGTTTGAGCCCGTCGCAAAGACCGTCAAGAACATCGACACCCGGCTGGAGGCCAGGCCCATAGACCTGCGCAGGTCCGTACTGCAGCACACCTTCAAGATGCGCAGCCGCATACTGCGCGCCGTCCGGGACTATTTTGAGCGCGAGGGCTTCATAGAGATAAACACCCCCAAGATAATATCAAGCGCAACGGAGGGCGGGGCCGCGCTCTTCTCGATATTCTATTATGACAAGCCCGCGTTTTTGGCGCAGAGCCCGCAGCTGTACAAGGAGCAGCTCACGATGAGCTTTGAAAAGGTGTTTGAAATAGCCCCGATATTCAGGGCCGAGGCCTCACGGACGCCGCGACACCTCTCTGAGGCGATATCCATCGACCTGGAGGAGGCGTTTGTGGACTACAACGACGTGATGGACCGGATAGCGTCCCTGGTAAGGGAGTCTGCTGACGCGGCGCGCTCATACCTGGACGGGGCCAAGGAAGTCGCGGGCGGAGACGTCCCCCTTGCCGTCCCCGAGATTCCGGACACCATACCGCGCCATACGTACGGCAGCCTGGTCGACAGGCTGCAGGGTGCCGGGGCAAAGACGCAGTGGGGCGACGACCTCTACCCGTCTGACCTCAAAAGACTCGGGCTTGACGGGTTCTACTTTATTGTGGACTGGCCGCTCGGACCTAAGCCGTTTTACGTAAAAGAGTCCAAAGGGGGAAGTGGTGATGCCGGTGGCGAACAGCGGCAACGCACCTCCGAGTCGTTTGATCTTATGTGCGGCGAGCTGGAGATATCCTCCGGCAGCACGCGTATCGAGAGGCGGGAGGACCTGGAGTCGCGGATGAGGGCAAAGGGCATGAACGTCGACTCCTTTGAATACCACCTGGGCGCGTTCGACTATGGCGCGCCGCCCCATGCCGGGTGCGGCATCGGGCTTGAGAGGCTTCTCATGGCGCTTACGGGAACCGCAAACATCAGGGACGCGACGTTTTATCCGCGGGACGTCGACCGGCTCGTGCCGTAAATTTGGGGTATGGTTTGGGAACATGATGGGGATTACGATGGCGTCTTGCATGCGGCACGCCGTGACGTTCGAGATGCCGGCGGCGATGCCGGCGCACGATTCTAGTGACGCGGCGTCGCTGGGGGGAGGCACTCCCATAATGCGCATACGGGGGGTGTCGTAGGCACGGAACTGGCGTCGCGGCGGCTGCCCCTGATGATAATAGGCGTACTGCTTGCCATACTCGTGGTGCAATACGTGGCGAACACGTCTGACGGGCCTGCCACAAGGCTGATTGATCCCGCCACCTGCCAGATCTACGAGCATAGTCCGGGGGGCGTCAAGCAGTATCTGGACGAGTTTGACCAAAAGTGCCTTGATCTGCGGGCCCTTGCCCCGTAGTCCCCCGCACGCATGCAGCCAAGATTAATAACGACTCTGGCCATACCACAGTCCGGATTGGTGACAGAGGAGGAGATAGAGTCCGTCTCGAAACTTGTAAGGATAAAGGTGGCCGACCACCGGGAGCATGTTGAAAAGGTGCGCGACATGATAAACTTTTTTGACATGCTCGACTCGGCCGGAGTCGAGGACGACGAGCTTGTGATGGACGACGTGCCCGTGTCGCGGCTCCGCGAGGACGCGCACGAGTCATTTGGCGGGCTTTCCGGCTACGTCAGGCAGTACCGGGACGGCTACGTCAGGGTGCCGAAGATGGATTGACGGGGGGCCGCGCGCGATGAACCACTCCTCGATAATAAGGGCCTCGGCTCTGGAGTACGTGAGGGGCGTCACGTCCGGCGAGTTTACCGCAGAAGAGTTTCTCTCCGAGACGCTCTCCCACATCGAGGAGGCCGAGGCCCGGTATAACGCGTACCTGCACGTGGAGGACGGCCAGAAGCTGCTGGCGCGCGCAAGGGAGATCGACCGCGGCATCAAGTCCGGGCAGAAGGTGGGGCTGCTTGCAGGCATGCCCGTGTCGATAAAGGACAACATCTGCATGCGGGGCAGCCGCACCACCTGCGGCTCTCGGATGCTTGAGGGGTTCGTGGCCCCGTACGACGCCACCGCGGTGTCCCGGCTGCACGCGGAGGGGGGCATCATAGTGGCAAAGGCCAACATGGACGAGTTTGCAATGGGGCTCACCACCGAGTTTAGCGCGTACGGGCCCAGCCGCAACCCGTGGAATACCGGATACGTGCCGGGGGGCTCGTCAGGCGGAAGCGCCGCCGCGACCGCGGCGTTCGAGTGCGTCGCGTCCCTGGGTTCGGACACGGGTGGCTCTGTGAGAAACCCTGCAAGCTTTTGCTCCGTTGTGGGATACAAGCCCACGTACGGGCTTGTAAGCCGGCACGGGCTTGTCTCGTACGCCAACAGCATAGAGCAGATTGGCCCGATCGCAAGGACGGTGAGCGACGCGGCCCTTGTCCTGGGGGTGATTGCCGGGAGGGACGAGCATGACGATACCACCGCGGATGCCGCCGCCGCTGACTGCGGCTACCTTGAGGGCATCGAGGGGGGTATCGAGGGCATGCGTGTGGGCATAGTCGACGAGATGACGGAGGGCGCCGACCCGGAGGTAGCGCGGGCCGTCGAGCGGGCCTCGAAGGATCTGGAGGCTGCGGGCGCCTCGTGCGAGCGGATATCGCTTGACATGGTCGGGTATTCGGTCCCGTCGTACTATACCATTACGGCGGCCGAGGCCGCAAGCAACCTGGCCAGATACGACAACCTCCGGTACGGCTACGACCTCTCAGTCGACGGGTACGAGTTCAACTCGTACGTGGCCGAGGCCCGCGGCCGGTTCGGGCCGGAGGTTACGCGGCGCATGATTCTGGGGGGATACGTCTCGTCTGCCGGACACGCCGGCAGGTACTATCTAAAGGCGCTAAAGGTCAGGGCAAAGCTGACCCGCGAGGTGGCCGACGCGTTTGCCTCCTCCTATGACATACTGATGGCCCCGACGGTCCCGATACTGCCGTTTAGGATAGGCGAAAAGTCCGACGATCCCGTCTCGCTGTTCATGGTGGACCTCAACACCGTGACGGCCAACCTGACCCGGAGGCCCGCCGTGTCCGTGCCGTATGCCGTCTCGGCCGGGGGGCTGCCGATAGGCGTCCAGATGATGGCCGACTCGATGCAGGACAAGACGCTGCTGAGGGCGGCGCGGGCGCTCGAGAAGAGGAGGGCCCCTCTCCCGGAGGTGCCGGATTGAGCCGGGATGGCGGCAGCGGCAGCGGCGGTGCTGATGGCACGGCCGCCCCGCGGCCCGTAATAGGCCTGGAGATACACTGCCAGATGACCAGCCTCAAGAGCAAGCTCTTCTGCCCGTGCAGGGCCGACTACCGCGGAATGGGTCCCAACGAGAACGTCTGCCCCGTCTGCATGGGCATGCCCGGGACGCTGCCGCGGCTCAACGCGGAGGCCGTCCGCAAGGGAACGATGATTGCAATGGCCCTGGGTTGCGCCATACCTGAGAGGATATCCTTTTTCCGAAAGAACTACTTTTACCCCGACCTTCCAAAGAACTTTCAGATTACGCAGCTTGACATGTACGGCGACACCTGCATAGGGGGCAGGGGCTCCATACTGGTCGACGGCGGGGCCGTGGGGATACGCCGCGTCCAGCTTGAGGAGGATCCGGGACGCATGATATACGAAGGGGCGTCTGCCAGGAACCGCATATCCCTGGTCGACTACAACAGGGCCGGAACCCCGCTGGTCGAGATTGTGACGGAGCCGGACTTTGAAGGGCCCCGGCAGCTGAGGCTGTTTTTGCAGATGCTCTCGGATATGGTGGAGAACCTGGGCGTGTGCAACCCCGCCCTTGAGGGCGCGATGAGGGCGGATGCCAACGTCTCGCTTGAGGGCGGGAACAGGGTCGAGATAAAGAACATCAGCTCGTTCCACGACCTGGAAAAGGCCGTGGTGTTCGAGATTGCAAGGCAGGAGGCGCAGCATTCCAGGGATCTTGAGGTGGTGCAGGAGACGCGCCACTGGGACGCGGCAAGAAAGATTACCATCCCCTCGAGGCTAAAGGAGGAGGAGAAGGGCTACCGGTACCTGCTGGAGGCGGACATCCCGTGGGTGAGGATAGACGCCGAGACAGTCGAGTCGCTAAGGTCCCGGATGCCTGAGAGCGTCTCTGAAAAGCGGGAGCGGTTCGTCTCCCTGTATATGATCCCGCCGCAAGTGGCCGACGTGCTCTCCTCTGACAAGCTGTACTCTGACCTGTTTGACGCGGCCCGCACCGACAGGAACGCCAGGGAGCTTGCAAACATCATCACCACAGACCTGATGGGGCTTGTGATGGCGGCGGCGGCGACAGCGCCGGCCGCGGATCGCGACGCCGCTGACGGCGGCGACGCGCAGAAAAAAAAGCGCGACGATGCCGCGTCTGACGTGATAAGCGTGGACGGGTTGCGGGAGCTTGCCGACGCGGTCGCATCGGGGAATATGGCGCGCAACTCTGCAAAGCAGGCGCTGCACGAGATGGCGAAAACCGGCAAGAGCTTCGCGGAGGTATCCTCTGAGATGGACCTGGGGCTCGTATCGGACGAGTCGGAGCTTTTGGGCGTGGTGCAGTCCGTCATTTCCGAGGAGCCGCAGGCCGCCAAGCAGGCATCCTCGAACCCGAACACCGTAAACTATCTGGTGGGCAAGGTCATGCAAAAGACCCGCGGCAAGGCGGATCCGCAGGTTACGCTGGATCTTCTGAAGCGGTGCCTCTCGGAAGGCTGATTGTATCCTTTGACTGGTTCCAGCCTTCAGTTGTTGCCGCCCTGCCGCCACAGTCGCTATCGCCGCCTCTATCGTCACTACCGCAGTTCAACCGTTTGGTTTCTGTACTGACTTGGTGTTTGTGCAGACGCTTTGTTGAAAGTGAGGAATCTGGAGTATGCGTGCGTGTGCGCGGGCGGGCGTGACGGGTACCAAGTGCGGGCTGCGCCTCTTCTCTACGCGCGCGGCTTTTTCTTCTTTTTCCTGAGGTAGCCTGCAACCATCGGGACAAACGCGCCCACGTCAGACACGATTCCGAGCGCCTGCCAGGTGCCCCTGTCCATCAGCTTTGTTACTGTAGGCTGGCTTATGTCTACCACCACCACCTTTACGTCGGCCGGAGTCATGTTCCCCGTCGCGATGGAGTGGAGCATGGTGGATATCATGATGACCATTCCTGCGTCCTTTAGCACCTTTTTGTACTCGCGCTGGGCCTGGACCACGTCTGTAATGACGTCCGGCAGGGGGCCGTCGTCCCTTATCGAGCCTGCCAGCACGAACGGCACCTTGTTCTTGACGCACTCGTACATGATGCCGCTTGTAAGTTTCCTGCTTTGGACCATTTTTGATATGGAACCTGCCTTGAATACCGCATTGACTGTGTCCATGTGGTTGCGGTGCCCCTTGTGGGCCAGCGTCGCGTCATGCACGTTCATTCCAAGCGAGGTGCCCAGCGTGGCGTGCTCTATGTCGTGCACTGCAAGCGCGTTTCCCGCAAGCACGCCGTCGATGTAGCCGCCTCGTATCATCTCGGCAAGCGCGCCCGCGGCCCCGGTATGCACTATTGCAGGGCCTCCGACTACGATGATCCTTCCACCCTCCGACTTTGTCCTGTGTATGTCCTCGGCGACCCTCTTTGCAATGTGCTGCGTGGGGCGCTCGCTTGAGCTGGAGCTTCCCATGAACTCAAAGATGTTGTTCGCCTCGCGCGGGCGCTCCGGCGGTACCACGGCCACGCCCTCGTCGCCCACCACGATCATGTCGCCCCGTCTTACATCCCTGATGGGGACGCAAAACGCCCTGCTGCCCCGCACCACTATGCACTTGTCCATCATAGTGTTCTCCACGTCTATCCATTTTTTGTTGTGGTAGATGCGGGTGTGGTTGTTTGTAGTGCTGTAGAACTCGTCTGGCATGACGCAGTCCTTGGGGGCCCTTCTCATGGACACGCCTGCCGGCTGTATGGGACGCGCGCCCTCCCTGTATACGGAATCCAGCATCTCCTCGAGATCTTTTTTGCTCTTGGCCGTTATGCGCAGCAGGGCCCTTGACTTTTCGGTCTTCCTCTTTCCAATCTCAAACTCCAGGACGTCAAACTCCCCGTCCATGTCCATTATGGTGTCGAATATTCTAGTCAGGATCATGGAATCGACCAGGTGTCCCTTGACCTCGATCTCCTTGGAATGGACCGTCCGGGGAAGCGGTGCCCTTTTTGCCACCTTTGCCGTCCCTGTTTTTGCCCCCTTTGCCGTCATCGCACACTGCCTCTCTTCCTGCATACTAAATGTCTTGCATTCAGTGACGTTCCTCTGCTACTGCCCGCGCGTGTCATATGATCGCCACCGTTACTGGCCATCATAGCGGACTGCGCCGTGCCGCTCCGCATCCTTTCATTCTTGTGTCAAGCCGGTAGTACGACATGCCCCTCGAACTTTGGTATGCCGTCTGATACGAGGCGCTTTTCAAGCGACTCTGCCTGCCCTGGCGTGACTCCTTGGACTATGGCCTTTGAGATCCCCGACCCGTCGACCAGCGCAAGTATGTATCCGCTCGTATCTGTCAGCACAAATCCCTGGGATTCGCTGACAAACGCATAGAGGTTCTCCTTGCCCACTGGCTCCCAGCTGTTCGAGTCCGGGTTTGCGAGCGCCATGGCCGGCATGGCACTACCGCCGGTCAGCCCGTTGAGGTACTCGCGGGCCTCGGCCACGCGTCGCTGGCCCTCCTTTAGGGCGGCAAAATACTGCATGATGCATGGATCCTGCGTCGCTATAAAAACAGTCACGGTGGCCGGTGCGTCTCTGCCTCCGGCAGTCTTTCTCCCGCGCCGCTGCAACCTGCCGTGGCGCGCGAAGCCGCGCGCTGCACCCTCCCGTGCAGCTCGACATGCGGCGCATAGGGTTTTAGAGCGCATTTTTTGCAATAATGGGTATCGGACCCGTAGCATAGCATGGATAGTGCGGGCGATTCCGGATCGCCAGGCCGGGGGATCGAAGCCCTCCGGGTCCTCCCAAACTACCGGCGCCGCGGGCGCTCGCGCGATGCCCGGCTGTGCGCGTCTGGTGGGCCGTTTTGCTGACGCGCAACTGCCCCATAAACTGCGGCCGTGCGGCATCACGCTGTTGGCGTCCTGTTTTCGCCGCCGCCGCCGCCGCCGCCGTCGTCGACACCGTCGCCGCCCTTCCTGCGTGATGCAATGTCGGAGAGCAACGTACCTGCCGCCTCGTCCTTGATCGACATGGATGCGGCATCCACGAAGACGGACGCGCCTGCACGCGACGCGCGGCCGGCCCTCTCATAGGTGACTGCCTGGAGCGCCATGTCAATCTTGTCTGCCTGCGCCACGATCCTCGCCTCCGGCGTCTTGCCTGCACAAAATTCGTCCCATACTGAGACGTATTCTGCCCTCATCCCCTCTGGCAGCATGGACGCAATACGCAAGAACGCCTCGGACTCCAGCTTCTCCTTTTTGTCATGCGGCATGCTGTCCGGCGTGATGTCTCCTATCTCCGACTCTGCTATGTCGTGCAGCAGCGCCATTTTGACTGCGCGCTCCGAGTCGAGCCCCATGGCATCCGATAGTACCATGGCCGTGATGGCGGCCCCAAACGAGTGGTCGGCGACCGACTCGCCGTCTGTCATGGAGAGTTTTTCTATCCATCCTGCCCTCTTGAGTTCCTTGAGGCCTGCCGCCGCCCTGATAAACTCGCCAAGCGTCATTGCATTGCGTGCAGGTGACGCCCCTTTTACAGATATGCACGGACTGGCATGCCCGCAGACTCCGCGCCGGCGGGCCGCCTGCTGATTCCTCTGCATTATCGGGTGACGCCTTCTCCTAGGCGCGGTCCCTCCGTCCCGTCATCTGCGGGCGTTTTACTCGTCGGCCCTTTCCACCGTAACCTGCCCGCCGTCGCGTATCCTGAACGTGATGCGGTGCGGATA
>JAJEHG010000025.1 GCA_022823825.1 Nitrosopumilaceae archaeon
GGTAGTGTTCGATGAGATGATCATACTGCTGTTACTTAAGCGCTGTGATCGCCGAATCCCGTCCCCCAGCTGCACCCGCATGCATGCCGCAATCCGCGGTGGCCCGACAGGCGTGCATGGGTGAATTAGGAAACAAAATTGTCCTGGATCAGGGTGGCCGACGGCGTGGTGCCCTCCAGGGTGAATCAGCCGGACACCATCCTGGATACCTCCACGAGGTCGGTTGCCGACGTCCGCGCGGATCTGCAGGCCAACGGCGCGACGTGGGTGACGTATACGTTTGACAACCCCGCCACGGAGATAAAGCAGCTCAAGCGCACCTGGCTCTACCTGCACGACGGCTATGTGTTCGGATCCGGCTACTATCCGGACGACACCAGGGCCAAGTCACAGGTGGATTCGGCCATAATCCTGTACACGGCCCACGGAACCAGCGCCTTTGGCATGATAACGCCGGCCGTGCCCGACCCGCTGTCGACGCAGTCGACCTTTGTGCTGGACGCCCGGACAATGGGGATAGTGGCCCATGCCAGGCTTCCCGACCTGGTGGGAACGACCTACCAACACCTCGCGGAGGCCAGCAAGCCCCTGCCGACCATCATGGCGGAGCTGCGTGCCGGGGAGGACGCGGGCACCGGGGTCTGGATATGGCACATGGCCCGGAACCTGGCAACCCAGACTGACCAGCTCACCCACACGTACCTCGTGCTGCACAAGGGCCACATATTTGGAGCAAGCTACTCCCTGCCGGACATCAGGGCGCGGTCCGTGATCGACGACGCCATTTACACGTACAGGAACGATCCCGCGACCGGCTTTGACGTGATCGACTCCGGATCGCTCAACAGGATAGACCTCTTTCCAATGGTGCTGAACGGGACGCACATACTGGCGCACGGCGCGGCGCCCCACCTGGTCGAGCCCCTCCCGGAGGTAAGGATAACAAGAAGCGGCGACTTTGAGCAGTCCGCCCTTGAGGAGGGGTATTCGTGGTGGGTGCAGTTTGCATTCTTCAACCCCCATACGGGCATTACCCAGATCCAGCGGTCACTGGCCATCATACACGACGGCTACAGGTTCGCGGCCCCCTACATTATAGCGGACGCCGACACCCAGTCGGTGACCGATTATGCGCGGTTCACCTACGAGTCCAACCGCCAGAACGACGCGTGGAAGGACATCATCACGCCCGACGCGCCCATCGTAACCGACGCGCTGTATCCGTTCGTGATAGACCTCGAGTCCTGGACCCGGCTGGCAGACGGCGTGGTGCCGGCCAGGGTCGGGCAGCCGGAGACCATACTGGAGACGTCCGGCAGGACCGTCGAGGACGTGCGCAGGGACCTTGAGGAGAACGGCAGGACGTGGCTGACGTACACGTTCCACAACCCGGCCACCGGCGTGGAGCAGCTCAAGCGCACCTACCTCCAGCTGCGCGACGGCCTGGTGTTCGGATCGGGCTACTACCTGCTCGACTCCTATGTGCAGGCCGTAGTGTTCAGCGGCCTGCTGGACCTCGACAACAAGGGCAGGGACGCGACTCTTTCCGCCATCAACACGGTCCCGGATGACGTTTCTACCACGTATGCCTTTGTGGTAAACCCGCAGACCGGGGGCACCCTGGCGCAGAACGTGGATCCCGCCAGGATAGGGGGCGTCCCCGACTGGGACGCCATTGCGGCAGTCTTATCCACGCAGGGCATCCTAGACGCAATAGGCGAGGGAACCGGCACGTGGGTCAGCTATCCGCACACCAGTCCGGTAACCGGCGAGCAGGAGATAAAGCGCACGTGGCTTGCCATGCGCGGGGGCCTCGTGTTCGGATCCGGATACTATACGTCGGACATACCGGAGTCCGACGTCAGGTTCGCCGTCAGCAACGCGATACGAACCTACGAGGCCAACAAGGCCGGCGACGCGTGGGTGGACATCATCACGCCCGACGCCCCCATCAGGACAGACGCGCTGTATCCGTTCGTGATAGACGCCGCAACCTGGACCCGGCTGGCAGACGGCGTGGTGCCGGCCAGGGTCGGGCAGCCGGAGACCATACTGGAGACGTCCACGAGGTCGGTTGACGACGTCCTTGCGGACCTCCGCGAGAACCGCCACACGTGGGTGACGTACACGTTCCACAACCCGGCCACCGGCGTGGAACAGGTAAAGCGCACCTACCTCCAGCTGCACGACGGCCTGGTGTTTGGCTCGGGATACTACGTGCTTGACTCCCATATCCAGTCCATAGCGCACGGCCGCGTACTGGAATACGAGCGCGACGGCAGGGCCGCCACGCTTGCCGACGTCGGCATGGTGCCCGACACGCCAATATCCAAGTACGCCTTTGTCATAGAGCCGCAGAGCGGGCATACCCTGGCGCAGAACGTGGATCCCGCAAGAATCGGCGGTGTCACGGACTGGCAGGCCATCGGCGAGGTGATTCCGGTGGCAGACGTCATAGATGAGGTAAGCCGCGGGGCCGGCACGTGGGTTGCATACGCGCATACAAACCCGGTAACCGGCGAGACGGAGACCAAGCACGCGTGGCTCATAATACACGACGGCCTGATATTCGGGGCCGGGCACTACTCGTCGGACATACCGGAGTCCGACGTCAGGTTCGCCGTCAGCAACGCGATACGAACCTACGAGGCCAACAAGGCCGGCGACGCGTGGGTGGACATCAGCCGTATTCTGACATAGACCCACGCTCGATACGCTCGGACGCCCCGGTAATGAGCAACCATCTGAACGAGGATGCGTACAAGGCACATGCAGACGACGTGCTGGACAAGGTCAAGGCCCTGACTGACCGGCAGAAGATGGTGGCAGAGTACTATGACAACAAGGCACGCGGAACAATCTTCTCGCCGCCGCTCAAGATGCTTGACAGCCCCCGGGACTTTTACCAGCTGGACTTTCTGCTGCATTTTGCAGAGTTTGACGCAGGTATCGTCGCGTGGCAGGAAAAGGCCCGGCATGATGCGGTGCGACCCGTAACTGCAATCCAATACCTCTACGGGGACACGATGGTTCCCATGCATGACGACAAGGACCCTGACACTCCGGACATGGTGCCTGCAAGTCAGTGGGAGCCCTACCTGTACACTAGCAATCACCCGGAGTACCCGTCGGCGACGGCCTGCTTTTGCGCGGCCGAGGCGCAGGCGTGGAAGCGGTACAATGCAGATCGGTACGATACGGTCGGCGATGAGATTCCCGTGGTCAACGGGAAGCCGGGATTTAGCGGCGTCTTGAAGGCGGGATCGTCCATACACGAGCCCGGCATAACTCCATCATCTGACGTGCCGCTTGTATATGCAACGTGGACTGATTATGTGAGGGAGTGCGCGGACAGCCGCGTATGGACCGGCGTGCACTTTCAGGCCGCCGTAGACGCATCGATTGAGATCTGCACGGACATTGGCGACGCGACTTATGACTACTTTCTGACCCTGTTGGACGGAACCGCCCCGCCGAGGGGCCCCGACCAGAAGCTGAGTCCGGACACAGGCGGGATCCTCGTCTGCAGGTAGGCGCCATATCCAGCCCGGTTCCCGGCAGTCAAGTACTGCTTGGCATTTCGTTAGTGGTTTCTACATCTTTGTGATTGTGATGGGGGGATTCGATCCAGCTATCCCTTACGGATTCGCCCCACGCGGCGCGCCTGGACCTGATGGGCACGGAGGAGAAGAGGGAGAACCAGACATACTGGAAGACGTGGATAGGCTACGGCCAGAGATGGCTGGCGGAATCCGTGTTCTCGGCGTTCAAGCGTCTGTTCGGCGAGCATCTGATGGCCCTCAAGTGGGACAACATCGTGCAGGAGGTGAGGCTCAAGGCGGCCCTGTACAACAAGTGGAGGGACGAGTCGATTGCGCGGGAGGCGGGAGGCGTGACATAGTGACGGCATGACGCCCATGATGCCGCCCGGCCTGTACTTGGCCGGCATGTGGGGGAGGAATTAGGAAACAGAGTTTCACCCCACGAACTCTTATATGCATAATGAATCCCGGATAGGTGTGATCGGAACAAACGCTAAAGTAGTATTGTCTTCCATCTTGGGAGTGACTATACTTTTGTCATCAAGTACAATGGTTAACGTGATGGCACAAGACGCAGAATTATCGATAAATGCAGATGAAGACGCTACCGCATCTGACGAAAAAATCCTACAGCAATTTGCAGATGACAAAGCTAAATACAAAGAAGAATTAAAGGATAAAAATAAAACTGCCTCTGAGAAAGCAGAGATTAGAAAAAATATTAAGAGAATAGATTTAATGGAAAAGATCTTAATTGCAGAAATAGACGAAATGACAGATAAACTCCCAAAATTAATCAAAAAGCTAGAATCAACGTATTCACCTGAACAGACGCAAGAAATCACTGTCACAGTACAAAATACAACCAATCCAGACACACAGACGCTTGGCACGCCTGGAGATCCATCAGCTATGTTCCATACATCGGGGGCGCACAATCCTCCAATTACAGAAACATCATCATCCAACAGCGGATGGTCAACCGTAGTAAAAAAATTCAATTGTGACATTCAATTCTATTCTTGGGGGTATTCAACTGGTGTCACTGCGAGTGATACTAAACGCACCTTAGTGACGTTTACTTATAACTATCCAAATGTATTTGGGCCTGCCGGATATCCGTGTGATAGAAATGACCACTATGCGAGTACATTTTCTCTGTTTACTTATAGTCCGGGCGCTTCATACTGTAATGTTCAAATTCTAGACAACAGAGGCACTGCACATACAGCATGTAACAACAAATCCGGTCAAATTGGTATAGTAATAACAGATGCATTGTATGGCGACTCTCGGAATCATGCATCAGAATTTCTGACAGTTAGGCCAATATTGCTCTGATCTTTTTCTTTTTGGTAACGTATGTCTACTTTACGAAAAATAATATATGTGTCGATTATTGTAGTTGGAACACTCCTATCACTGCATACGATTATGTACATTCTTGCGGTTGAATCTACAAAGGAATTTAAACAAAATCTAGACGAAATATGGTTTGTGCAGGACTGTGTGCCAATATTTTCTGCATCCCAATATTCACAAGTACCTATTCAAAACGACACCCACAAATTTATTTGGCAGACTTGTGAGTGGGCAGATACAAATTTGGAAAAAGAATCCATAGCAAATGTGGCGATCGAGAGCGATATCGACATTATAAATTCTCCTGTATTTAGTATCGACAATAATGCAAGCACATACAAAACGGGTGACAATATCACGTTGACCGTAACTGGCCTAGAGACGACATATATGGCAAAGGATTACAAAAGAGCTGTAAAGCCAAGCATGATTGCCGTACAATTGGAAAAATGGGCAAACCACTCGCCTAGAGATGGGTATTTTCACGACATAGAACAATATGCGTTTGAAAGATATGTTTTGGATTCAGACGGCACGCATTATAATGCGCAGATGCTTGCAGATACAAGTGGGCAACATTGCGCAATAAACAATACCGCAATTATGTGCACATGGATTGCATTTGAACCCGAATTAAAAGAAGGGGATTTTTATCGGTATAACACACCGTCTTGGACAGAAGAATCGGATTGGCGAAACAATGAATACACTGGACATCCAGCCCAGATCAACGTTGTATTGCTCTATGATGAGTCATGGACAACGCATGTGGATACCTTTAACATGATACTCATAATAGAACCCTAACTATGAGTTGGCATCTACAGTGACGATCAAAAGTTTTTGCAGGGCAGAGACGTTCTATTGATGAATTTCACTGCGTCAAGTTTGGGGCGTGCCGTTCTAAAATACTCTGACAATGCACGGCGCATGTGCACCACCATTGAGTAATATTCGCGGACCAGCAGGTCGCGCTTTGACTGGTGCCAGTACTCCCCGACCACGCCGAGTTCCGGCGTTGCCCTGAGAAGTCACATGATCCTCGCGTCTGGCTCGCCCTCCAGGACTCCCGCACGATTCTGGCCTTGTGCTGCGGCGCGTTGTCCATGATTATTGCGGTCCTGCCGAAGTGGCCGACCAGCGCCTTCAGGTACTTGGGAACGTCTCCTTGTCGAATCCCTCGTACGTCCTGACAAACTGCCTGCCGTCCGTCGTAAGCGCGCCGTACGCCACTCCTGTCATGGCTTACGCTGTATGCGGTTATGACGGGGACGCTCCTTGGCGACCAGTATTTCACGCCGCTTTTCGGGTTGTTGTAGCGTGTTGCATAATTCGTCGACCACCTTGGCAAAATGCCATCCTCGCTTGACGATCACAGGGCTGCTACGGCGCGCGCCCGGCGCGCCGACCACGTTGCAGGGCCTCCGCCGCATGTCTCTTCGGGACTATTCCAGTCAGCTGCAGGCTACCCGCATGCGCACTGCATGCGGCGGGAGGCAGGAGGTGGTCGGCCTGGGCCGGTCAGGCCCCCGCGGCCGCCTCCCTGCCGACCCGCAGCATTGTGTTGTATGTGCGGATCTTCAGCCGGATCTCTTGGCGTATGTACCCCAGCTTCCTTGCCATCACGGAGCCGCCGTACGTCCTCTTGAACGCCGATATGGCGATCTCGACAAGCCACCGGGTCCCGTAGCCGACGAGCTTCTTCCACTCTTTGCGGTTCCTTTCGCGCTCCGCCTCGTCCATGGCGGCGTACTCCTCAGCCGTAACGCCGGATCCTCCCCCGAGCTGCTCGAGCACCGCCTCGGTCCGCGCCCTGTCCGTTCCGTCCGCCCTGCAGTCGGCGTTCCTGCGGACGCGTATGCGCGTCCGGATGCCCAGCCCCCTGCACTCCGAAAAGATCTCCCTGCTATCGTACCCGCCGTCGGCCATCAGCATGATGGCGGCGTACGTCCTGCCGCGGCGGCTTCTCTGCTCCGAGGCCGCCCTGCGCCTCCCGTCGGGGTCCACCCCCATGTTTGCCAGGGCGTTTTCCAGGAGCGGCCTGAACACGGTGGGCTCGCCCACCGAGTCGTCCGTGAGCTCGAACGCGACGATCTCCAGCGTCTTCTTGTTGATCATTATAGCAAGCCCGAAAAAGCCGCGCTTCAGCATGTGCGTGACGCGCAGGTACTCGCTGCGCACGGCGGAGGTCATCCCGGTGCCGTCGGGGACCAGGTCTATCTCGACATCCTCGCAGCTGACGCCCGGGAGGCTCCCCCTTATGGACGCGTCCTGCGAGTTGATCCTCCTGAAGATGGGGGTGAACTCGGGGCCCCCGCCATCGGCAAATGCGGCCGCCATGCCCTCGCACCCCATAAAGTCGCGCTGCAGCCTGTCGCGCAGGAACGGTATGGCCGCCACACGCTGTGCGCGTACTTGTAGAGGCGGCCGCGCTTTTTGTGGTTCATGGCGGCCAGCTCAGCGTCGCTCTGGCAGAGATCGGCCAGCTGGCGCAACACCCCGAAGAGGTGCCTCGCCCGTCCCACGTACCCGGCGTCGATCCTGCTCCAGGATTCCTGCCTCGGCCTTCCTCTCCCGGCAGGCTTTGTCCTTCCCGCCCTGCCCGCGTCCCCGCTCACGCCGCATTCGCCGTACCCGGCCCCGGGGGATGCCGCAGCGCGCAGCTGCCATTAGGATCTCGCATCGTGCGTATTTAACCACCCGCGTCTTCCAGATGAGGCCGCGCCCGCGACACGGCCCGTTAAATACGGCCACGGTCAATACGCGTCGGTACCAGCAGGGTGCCAAGGCGCGTAACGCGCCGTGTCTTGCCCGTACTCTCCGCAAGCCTGGAAGCACTGCTTGCCTGCCGCCTGCTGCCGGGGAACCGCATGCCGGCACCATGGCGCGGAAGCACGCAGTACGTCCTGTTCGGTTTGCGGGGCAGCCGGGCGGCCTGCACCACGCTGCGGAGCCGCACCCTTCAAGCGGGGCAGCTTGAGGAATTATGCAACACGCTAGCAGCAACGACAAACACAAAATAACGACGCGTCCGCAGCCAGGACGTGGGCGTAAACATAAAGGACATAATCACCACAAGGGAGAAGACCGACGTAGCATACTTTGCCTCAAAGATCGTGGCAGTCGACGCATACAATGCAATCTACCAGTTCCTCTCAAGCATACGGGGCGTCGACGGGGCCCAGATGACCGATTCGAGCGGAAGGGTGACAAGCCACCTCAGCGGGCTGTTCAACCGCAACATCAGCTTTCTTGTAACGGGCGTCAAGCCCGTCTATGTGTTTGACGGCAAGCCGCCATCCCTCAAGTTTGCAGAGGTGGAGAGGAGGCGCCAGGTGAAGAGGGACGCGGCCATAAAATACGAAAAGGCCGTATCCAGGGGCGACACGGCCGAGGCCAGAAAGTTTGCGCAGCAGACCACGTCACTTCAGGACGGAATGATAAAAGAGGCAAAGCGGCTGCTGGATCTGCTGGGCATCCCATACGTGGACGCCCCGTCAGAGGGCGAGGCGGTCGCGGCGCACATGGCAAGCACGGGAGTTGCCTTTGCGTCTGCAAGCCAGGACTTTGACTCCGTGCTGTTCGGTGCAAGGCGGCTCGTCAGGAACTTTACAAGCAGCAGGAGGAGAAAGAACCCAAACAGCAACACGTACGTCGACGTCGTGCCCGAGATGATCGAGGCGCAAAAGGTGTACGGCTCGCTGGGCATAACCCACGAGCAGATGGTCGACATCGGGATACTCGTGGGGACGGACTTCAACCCACGCGGCTTTGAGAGAATCGGCCCGAAGACCGCGCTCAAGCTGATCAAAAAGCACAAGAGGCTGGAGGACATACCGTCCATACAGGAGCAGCTGGACAGGACGGAATACGGTGAGATACGGGAGATATTCCTCGCGCCCAGGGTGCCCGACGAGTACGTCCTGGAGTTTGGCGCGCCCGACCGCGACGGCATACACGAGTATCTGGCAGACGAGAGGGACTTTAGCGGGGAGAGGATACAGTCCGCGCTCCACAGGCTTGAAAAGGCCCAGGAGAGGCGCAGCCAGAGCCTTGAGAAGTGGTTCTGAGATGCGGCCGCCCCGTTGCAATGCACGCGGCGGCAGGTTGTCCTGTTGTCACTGCAGCGGATCCTAGTACTGCCATTGTGATCAAAATTTGGGGAATTATATACGTGCGTCATCATCAATCTCATGACCTCGAGCACCACGGGCGTCACCACCAGGGGTGTTAGGGCCGCCAAGTTGCATCAAGAATTGCCAATGGCAAAAAGCAGTGGCGTGTGTTAGCAAATATCTGAATATTACTTGACCGCTTCTATACCTGCCATCACTGCAAGTACAGAAAGCGGCAGTGTAGATTTTTGACGCCTGAAATCTGGTGCGTTTTGACCGTTAGGCCCGACCGGGTCTGATTTGCACTCCGCCCCGCCCCACCAACCTCCATATGAAGAATGAGAAAAAAAGACACGCGCTGGCTAGTTTGCCCAGTCCTTGACAAAGTATTCGGGGGCGCACGGGTCGGAATCCCCAACCACAGTGATGCACAAAATATGAGGTTGTCTACCATAGTCCTTGGTCACGGATGATTTAATATTGCCATCGTCCCAATAGTAAATTTCGAGCGTAGTTGTGCCCGGGTTTTGTGAATCAGAGTCTTCAAAACTATAGACTTTTCCGCCCCCCGAGCCCCAGTCGTAGTGTTTATTGATGGTGTTTTCTGGGTTGTTGTACCAAGCCGTATGCGTTTGATTAGTACCATCTGTATAATATCTGGTATAGTTCTTTTGCAGGCTCGTGCCCTCGTAATAGTGCGTGACGGATTCTCTTGCAGAACCGTATCTGTGTTCCTTGCTTTCAAAGTTGCCCTTCTCGTCATGTATTATTATGGTCGTGAGGCCCGGAATCTCGCGTTCCCACTGGGTGCCTTGGTTCACTACAAAGGGATCTCCGGTGGTTGTATAGTTGAGTATTCTGCCATTGTCATGAAAAGTGCAATCAGTGGAGATCTTGAGGCAGTAGGAGGGGAGGGGGAACTGTGCCAGTAGGTTCTTCATCTGGTTAAGGGTAGTTTGTGCTTGCGGTATGGCCCACTTTAGTTCATTTATGAGTACGTTGACTTGACTGGGATGGTCTTCCAGCAGTTCATCTCCAGATGTGATTATAAACTCTAGGTTACGGAGAGGAGATGCATTGAGGTCGTCATATTGGTTGAAAGTATTGTTAATTCCTAGTGACAAATCATTATCATGTGCTTGCCATTTATCTGCAACGTCCTTTACGTCTACTATCTCGTTATGTATAGGCCATGCTTGTTTCTTTAATCGTTCGTATTGTTGAATGCCTGCTTGGGACTGTTGTGTCTGCGGTGCAAAGCATGACGGAGGATTTACATGGTCTGGATCATCCCAGTTGCAGGTGTTTGGATTAACTTGTTGCTGTTGCTGCTGTGACTGCTGCGGCGGGGGATCTTGTTGTGATTGCTGTTGCTGTTGATCTTGCTTTTTTGCATCTTCAATGGCAGTCAATGCTTCAACGATCGGATTCCACCTTTTTGCTGAAAAGTTGTCTGCCATCTGCTGGGCTTGGGTTGAATTCATAGAACTTGTGTGATTCAGCACTCCAAACGCGTCAAGCACGCGGTTCCACCTGTCAACGTGCTCTGCTCCATATTGGGTCTCTGCCGCATACCCTTGAACGGTTTGTACCAAGGCAGTGTCAACCGTGTATTGTATCGGTTCTTCTACTACTTGCGGGTCTTGTTGCTGTTGTTGTTGTTGTGATTGCTGTTGATCTTGCTTTTTTGCATCTTCAATGGCAGTCAATGCTTCAACTATGGGATTCCACCTGTTTGCAGAATATTTGTCTGCCATCTCTTGCGCTTGTGCAGCTGTCATATTGCTTGTGTGGCTTATCACGCCAAACGCGTCAAGCAGCGGTTCCATCTTTCAACGTGTTCTGCTCCATATTGGGTCTCTGCCGCATAGCCCCGGACTGCCTGTATCAAAACGGGATCAACGGTATAGGCTTCTGCCTCTGTTATTGATACGGCGACAACCAAGACAAGAATGACAACCAAAACGGAGGGGATTTGCAATGACTCCTCCCCCCCCCCCCCCCGATTACTATTTTAGCGTTTTCATAGTGAAAATGAACAGTTATTTTGCATGACAACCACAATTGGTACAAGACTATCATGCTCGGCTAGGCGCGACTGGGCATAACGTGTGGGCATGTGCTTGGACTTTGTATGCAATTCCCAAAATTTGCCGCTGCAGAAAGGCGCGGGCCTCCTCCCTCTCCACTCCCCTTACCTCTTCCCCCTCCCCCCTCCCCCCCCCCCATCCTCTCCTGCCCCTGCCGCCTCAGCTCAACAATTAATTATCAAACCATGACACGCAGGGCATGATCCAGACAGAGGCCAGGAGGACGCTCAAGGACGCGCCAATCATGTGGAGGAGGATAAACTCGATAGGGGTCATAATCGACTGCAACAGCACGTATGCTTCAAAGCTCCAGTACGCAAAGTCGGAGATAATAGGCAAGACGATATTTGAGCACGTCCCCAAAGAGTCGTGGGACGGCATGACCAGATCGCTGACCAGGTGGTTTGAGACAGGCAGGGTCACGGATCAAAAGATCGTTTTTCTCAAGGAGGACGGCACCAAGTTCCCCGGACTGCTCCAGGCCACGAGCATCTACGATCACACAGGCGTGCTGATGGGCAGCAACACTGCAATATTTGACCTTGATGAGATGACTGCAAAAAGGTACCTGATCAAGGCGTGCAGTGATTTCATAGCGGACGCCAACAGGCGCCTCGAGGAGATCAGAAGGGAGCAGTACGAGGTGATGGACGGCACCTCAAAGTCAGAGTACGACGGACTGAGGCAGATGTTCGAGATGCTGGCAGGCGTCAACCTGGCAGGCATGGTGGACGGCGCCGCGTGAGCTGGCGGCAGTGTCGGCAGTGTCGGCGGCGGCCCGGAATATCCACCTCAGGGTTTTTGTGACGACAGCAGCCGACTTATCTCCCCTATCACATCAGCATCCTCAAGCGTGCTGGTGTCGCCCACCTCGCCACCGACTGCAAGCGACTTTAGGAGCCTCCGCATTATCTTTCCGCTCCGGGTCTTTGGCAGTCGCGGCACCACGTATACGGCGCCCGGGGTGGCGATCGAGCCCACCTCGCTGCGTATCTTTTTGACAATCTCAGATGCAATGCGGTCGTAATCAGTCGCAGGCGTGCCGCTCCTCGGCACTGCAAAAACCACTATGGACTCCCCCTTCACCTCGTCATGTATTCCGCATACGGCGGACTCGGCCACCGCGTCGTGGGAGACCACGCATCCCTCCAGCTCGGCGGTTCCGATCCGGTGCCCGGCCACCTTTAGCACGTCGTCGGCCCTGCCCAGCAGCCACACATACCCGTCCTCGTCGACGCGCGCATAGTCCCCGGCGTGGTACAGTCCCGGATACCTCTGCCAGTACGCCTCCCTGTATCGGGCATCGTCGCCCCACAGGGTCATCAGCATGCCCGGCCACGGCTTTCTCACCACAAGCTGCCCCTTTGCGCCGACGGGAACCGGGTTTCCCTCGTCGTCAAGCACGTCAATCTCGATGCCGGGAACCGGCCTTGCGGCCGAGCCGGGCTTTGGTATGGCATCCTCAATTGCAGGCAGCGGCGATATTAGCATCCCGCCGGTCTCAGTCTGCCACCAGGTGTCTATGATCGGACAGCGTCCCTGCCCCACCCTTTCGTGGTACCACCTCCACACCTCGGGGTTTATCGGCTCCCCCACGGTGCCGAGCAGCCGCAGGGTGTCAAGCCCCGACGGGCCCCCGTGCCGGCCGCCGTCTTTCTCCGGACTGTCAAACCGCATCAGCATCCTCAGCAGGGTCGGCGTCGTGTAAAAGATGGTCACTCCGTGATCCCGTATCAGCTGCCACATCCGGGACGGCCCCGGGTGGTCAGGCGCTCCCTCATACATTACGGACGTAATACCGTGCATCAGCGGGCCGTACACCACATAGCTGTGACCCGTCACCCATCCCACGTCGGCGGTGCAAAAGTACACGTCGTCGTCGCCGGCCCCAAAGGCCCACCCGAACGTACTGTGCACGTGCGTCAGGTACCCGCCGGTCCCGTGCAGCACCCCCTTGGGCTTGCCCGTGGTTCCCGACGTGTACAGTATGAACAACGGGTGGGAGCTCTCAAGCGGCACGGCAGGGCAGGTATCCGGCGCCGCGTCCATCAAGTCGTCCCAGAATTTGTCGCGCGGCCGGGACATCGCAACATCATGCCGCGTTCTCCGCAGCACCACCACGTGCCTGACCGAGTCAAGTCCGGACAGGGCCTCGTCTATCGTCCCCTTGAGTTCTATTATGCGTCCGCGCCTGTACCCGCCGTCGGCCGTGATGACGACTTGGGAGCCCGAGTCAGAGACGCGTCCCCTGACGGACGCGGCGCTAAACCCGGAGAATATCACGGTATGCACGGCCCCGATCCTGGCGCACGCAAGCATCGCGACGGCAAGCTCGGGCACCATCGGCAGGCATATTGTGACGCGGTCGCCGCTCTGGACGCCAAGCGACCCCAAGACGTTTGCAAAGCGCTGCACGTCTGCGAACAGATCGCCGTATGATACTGTGCGCCTCTGATGCCCGTCCTCGGACTCCCATATTATGGCAGGCTTGCCGGCGCGCGCCTGCTGGTGCCGGTCCACCGCATTGTAACAGGCGTTCGTGGTGCCCCCTACGAACCATCTTGCAAACGGATGGTCCCACTCAAGGGCCGCGTCAAAGGGCCTGAACCACTCCAGTCCTTCTGAGGCCTGCCGCGCCCAGAAAGACTCGGGGTTGGCCTCGGCCGACTTTCTGAGGCTGTGCCCGTCCAGTGCGCGTGTGGCGCCACGCGCGTCGCCCCCGTCATTGTGACCGCCGTCGTGACCTGCTGCTGCTACTGCTACTGCTGCCGCCACAGACTCATTGGAGTCGCCCCCGTGTGCAATGCTGCCGCCGCTGTCGGCATCCGACATGCGCTTTGCATGCGCCCACATTATCTAAATGTTAAAAAAAAGAAGTGGCAGTGTTTACTGGGATTCCATGCGTGACAGCCAGTCGTCGTCATTTTTTGGAGACGTCTGAGTGTCCCGAACCGCCGTGTTGTGCGGGGGCTCTGGAAACGCAAACTCCGCGCTAGCGGGAGGTTCTACGGATTCCGGGGCTCCCGGTCCTGGCGCATACGGGGAGTCAGCGGCCTCTGCCTCTGCTGGGGAGGGAGCCGCAACGTCCTCTCTTGGCACGTTCAGGTCCGGCATTGCAGTCGCCCCATCCGCGCCTGCAGCCGCGGCGGCGCCTGCGTTCATGTTCGCGCTGGAAAAGGCATCCGGCATGTTGGACGTCCCAAGCGAAGAGGACTGTTCCTCGTCGGGGGACCCTGCTGCCTGTTTCAAAGCCCCCTGTGCGCCGTTCGGCGGTACCATTCCTGGTTCCTCCGGTGACGGCGGCGTCGTAGCTGCTGTCGCGGCGCCTATAGCCACTTCATCCGGCACGGTCGCGCGTTCTGCAAAGTCGCCACTTGGCGTCTCGGGCAGAACTGCCTGCATCGGCTCGGAGGATACGACCAGCTGCTCGGCGTGCGGCTGCTCCGCACCTCCCGCAGTGATCCCCTCTCCGCTTCTCACAAGATCGTTGACCTCGCGTATCTCAGTCTCCAGTCCACGGATTCTCTCCTTGATGTTGCTGATCTCTGCTGTCTCGTGAGACGCGTTCTCTATCAGGCCGCCTGTTGCCATCCTTACGGACTCGAACGTCGACTCTGGGATCTCGCTGCTCTTGTACTGGATCTTCGCATCAAAGAAGAGCATCTTGGCAGATCGTGACTGATCCTCAAGCTCGGCAAGCCTTGCATCCAAGGTTGCCTTGAGGTCAGCCATCATCTTCTGGAGTGAGTCGAGCTTGGTGCGGTACCTTTCTTCTAGGATCTCCGCATCCACGCGCATCTCGTCGTTTCCTGCCACGATCTCGACCATCGCCCTCAGGCGGCGCAGCGTCAGCTGGTTCTCCCGAATCAGCCTCTGCGAGTCAAGCCGCCATTTTGGTATGAAGATGACTACGTCGCCCTGAACCACCAGGTGTTCGTCGGGGATCATCTGCAGACCATTGGAACCACAGTCGACGCCGACGGACTGGATCGAGCCATCAATCTCAGTTATCGTGCCGACTATCTTGCCCATGTATGAGCCGTAGATGTCCTTGACGGACTTGCCGATGATCTCGGTGTCGTCGTGTGTCATGTCGTACAATGCAGCGTTTGGTATAACCTACGACGTGTAAGAAATGTTGATCCGTTTTGTTAGATTGTTTTTACCAACCCGCTTTGCGGCGGGGTGGTGGGGGAGATAGGCGAGCGGCGCGCAGCGTGGCTGCGCGTAGGGCTGGAATAATGGGGGGGGAGACGCGCGCAAAGCGCTACAGTTAGGGGAGACGGTCAGCGCAGTTCGGCGTAGATGGTGCGCGGCGCCGGCTGGCCTTCCTCGCGTATCTCCGTCTTTATCTGGACGTCCCCAAATATTGGATGAACCACCTCGAATACCACAGGATGCGCCGCCCAGCCGTATTTTGGCACGGATGGGAAATGCACGTATATGGAAAACGAGGGGCCGGCAAATTCCTTCCGGTACGTGTCGGCCATTCCAAGTATTTCCAACGTCACCGGAACCTGTGCGCCGGTGCCGTCGACGTATGCAATTACCGCGGTTTTGTTTTGTTCATAGTATATCGCGTCAACGCGTATTGATTCTTGCGCGGTTTGCGCGCCGGTGCCGCCGCCATCAAGCATGCCGCCGCGCGGCGAATCCGTCTCCACGTGCGCAGAAAATACGACGGCGAGCGCAATTATGGCCACTGCTACGGACGCCAGCGCCGCGGCGAGAATCAGGGTCTTGCGGCCGCGTCCTGTGGCAGAAAAAGAAGGAGAAGAGTCGCGCATTAATTATCACACCGCCGTCGCCGCCGCCAGTCAGAACCCGCGCGTCCCTGCGCCCGTGCCGGCAAACTCCCTTTTCATGCGCTCGCGCATCGCGTCTGCAATTCTTATTCTCTCAATCGTCTGCATAACTGTGCGCTCAGTACCCGGCACGGAATTCTTTGAAAAGAACCTGCGCACGTCGGGTATGTCCCCGCGACCGCACACGTTTGCAAGTGACGAGATCACCCTTCCAAGCAACGGGTTTCCATGTCCCACCTTTTCTGATACGAGGGGCCAGTTCTTCTGAATCCACGTCCACAGCATGCGGGATCCGTAGGGGTTCTCAGATATCCTCAGGACGGGTGCAAAGAAGTTCTGCGAGCGGACCTCGCCGGACAGCGCGAACTTTAGGGTGCGCTCAAGCAGCGCGGGGTCTCCGAACCCGCACATGGCCCCAAGAAAGCGCATCTTCTGCTCGGTGGTGTCGGCTGCGCGGTACAGCGCTACAAGCCTACCGTGCATCTTCGCGGGGGTTTCACGCCTACTGGCAGGCGTACTGCTGCTGCTGCCACGCCTGCTGCTGCCACGCCTGCTGCTGTTCCACGCAGCAACCGTACAGACGGGATCCACCAGGTCTGGGTGAATCGTGCCTCGTGTGGGCGCCCCTCCAGACGCAGACAGGGCGTCATACATGTCCATGCACCTCTCGACCACGCCCCGGTCGCCCAAAAGCCCCAGCGACGTAATGACGGGCCCGCGCAGGAGCGAGACCGTATGCGGCTCGCCGCCGCGAAACCTCCACCCCACCAGGTCGTGCACCCGCCTGTAAAACTCAGTCGCATGCCACCCTATCTCGCCGGCAGGCAGCGGGCTGTCAAAAGACATCCGGAATAGTCGCGACAGGTTGAGTCCCACGTCTGCAAGCACCACGGGGGCGTCCACGTTACGGTACGCGTCAAGCAGTTCCAGGTAATCCCGCATCGAGGCAAGTCCCGACACGCACATTGCAAAGAGGTCGTTTTGCAGGGCCCACAGATCGGAGTCCCCGAGGCGCCCCGAGTCGGCAAGCATGAACATGTCAAGCATCATTGCGCCGTCGTATCGCACGCGGTAAAAGCCAGTCCTTCCGGGATTCGCAATTATCGCGCGAGTGGTGCCCCGCGTCTTGCCCGTAGATGCATTTGTGGCCGCGCGCCCTGCGCCCGGCTTTGCGCCTGCCGCATCCAGGTCGACGCGAATTGTTTTCCTTGAGAACAGCACGGTCGACGCGGAGCTCCCGCCCGGCACATGACGGAGCGAGAGCGGGATGGGCCACGACGCGTCAGGAGCCCCTGCAGAACCGCGGGACGGGGGTGCCAGCGCGGAATCCGACGATGATGACGATAGCGACAGGGGGCGCTTTCTGCCAGAGTATGACACGTACCGCTCCTGCCGCGCATGCAGCTTCGAGCCGTTCCCTTTGAGCGACAGGTGCACCACGGGAAACCCCGGAATTGTCAGCCACGACCTTACCATTCTCGACACCGGCTTGCCCGACTCGGCCTCGATGCACCTCCACAGGTCGGCCCCCTCCGCGTTGCCGTACTTGAATTTCCTGAGGTAAAGCCTCAGGCCTTTTTTAAACGAATTTCCGCCCACGTATTGCTCAAGCATGCGCAGTACGCACCCCCCCTTGTCGTACGAGATGGGATCAAATATCTCGCGTATCTGGGAGGGCGACGCCACCTCCACGTCTATCGGATGGGTCGATCTCATAGAGTCCAGGTCCATTCCCGTCCTCATGGTATCGGTTAGAAACTGCCCCCACATGTCCCATTCCGGGTACATCCGGTCAAGGAGTTTTGTCGCCATAAAGGTCGCGAAACTCTCGTTAAGCCACAGATCATTCCACCACTTCATGGTAACCAGGTTCCCAAACCACTGGTGGGCCAGCTCGTGTGAGATCACCTCGGCGACAAGCTGCTTTGTGCGCGTGGATGACTTTTTTGGGTCGTACAGCAAGAGATTCTCCCTGAACGTTATCGCCCCCCAGTTCTCCATGGCGCCCGCCGCAAAGTCCGGCACCGCAATCAGGTCAAGCTTGGGCAACGGATATGCAATGCCAAAGTACGACTCGTAGAGCCCCAGCAGGGTCCTTGCGCACTTCAGGGCGAACCTCGCAAGCCTCCTGTCGACATGCTTTGTGGTAATGACGCGTATGATCGTGCCCTCTCCCTTCTCTCCCTTTCTCCTCTTCTTTCCCCTTCCAGAATCGCCGGGATCCTCCACGTATGCAAACTCGCCCACTCCCAGATAGACCAGATACGTCGACATAATCGGAGTGGTTGCAAAATGAAACGTGCGCCTTGCAGACAGCGGATCGCGCCTTACCTGAGATACGGGCATGTTTGACACTGCAGAATATCTCGAGTCGGGTACCGTGATGCGTATTCCAAACGTGGCCTTTGCGGAGGGCACGTCCCAGCACGGAAATGCGCGCCTCGCGTCAGACGCCTCAAACTGCGTAGTGGCCATGTACGATGTCTTCTTGCCGCCGCCGTTGTTGTTGTTGTTGTCGTCACCACCATATCTGCTCCGGTAAAAACCAAGCAGCCGGTCATTCAGCACCCCGTCAAACCCCAGTTCGATTATAACCTGCCTGCATCTGTCGCGCGCGTTGCTGCGAAGGCTGCCGGCGCGCCGTCTTCCTCCTTCCCTTCCCCCCGCATCGCCTCCCAGCGCCACATTGCGCGGCAGTCTTATTACAAGCCGTTCCTTTTTCTCATTTATCGACAGAGACGATCTCGGTATTTCGACAGGTTCGCCCGTATGCAGGCGGCCTCTTGCGCCCTTTTGCCGTACGACGCGAACGCGGCACGAGTGCACGGTCATCTCCGCGCAGTCCATCTCTATTGTACGGGCCGGACTGCCGGTGCACCTCGCCCTGATCGAGGCTTTGCCAGAGAACACGGACCTCTCAAGATCCGGTTCAAACTCCAGGTCGTAATGCAGGGGTTCAAAATCACAATAACCCATGACGACGGACGCCGGGGCGGCCTTTAAGTAGATTTCAAAACGGGCCGGCGCGGCAACGTGAGCGGCAACCGGCAGACGCGCAGCTCCAGGGCCGAGTCGCGCCTGCAAATCCGTTCTTCCCCTTTTTGCTGTTGTTGCGGCCACTGTTGTCATCTGCCTGCCTTGCGCCGGACGCCTTTTTGCGCCGGTCCCACCAAGGCCGGCAGCGTAGACTTTAAAATGGCATTGCCCCAATACAGCGCATGAGTAGGCAGAAGACCGCTACTAGGAGCGTAAAGGTTCTCGTGGCAAAGCTGGGCCTCGACGGGCACGACAGGGGGGCCCTGGTACTCTGCAGGGCCTTTAGGGACGCCGGAATGGAGGTCATCTATTCGGGGCTCTTCGCAACCCCGAAGAGGATTGCGCAGATTGCAGAGGACGAGGACGTGGACGCAGTGGCCATGAGCCTGCTCAACGGGGCGCACGGGACGCTGTTTCCAAGGGTTGTAAAGGAGATGCGGAAAAAGGGCATGGAAGACGTACTAATTGTCGGAGGAGGTGTGATTCCAGAGGCGGATCATGCACACCTCGTAAAATCAGGAGTGGACCACGTGTTTGGCCCGGGTACGCCACTGCCGGCCATCATAAGCCACATCAACACGGGCGTGGCCAAGCTGCGGGAACTCTGACGGGCGGCCGCCTCCGGCAAGCGCGCCGCGGAGCCCCGTACGACAGCAGGTGATCCGGCAGACAGCCGCGCAAAATAAAGTCACGCACGTCAAAATTTTGTTTCCTAATTCACCCATGCACGCCTGTCGGGCCACCGCGGATTGCGGCATGCATGCGGGTGCAGCTGGGGGACGGGATTCGGCGATCACAGCGCTTAAGTAACAGCAGTATGATCATCTCATCGAACACTA
>JAJEHG010000014.1 GCA_022823825.1 Nitrosopumilaceae archaeon
GGTAGTGTTCGATGAGATGATCATACTGCTGTTACTTAAGCGCTGTGATCGCCGAATCCCGTCCCCCAGCTGCACCCGCATGCATGCCGCAATCCGCGGTGGCCCGACAGGCGTGCATGGGTGAATTAGGAAACAAAATTCGGTTTTAGATTCATTTAAAAAGAGCTCGGCGTGCCTGCTGACTCATGGCCGCCCGAAAGTCCGCGCCGCGCAAAATCCGTCTGATTAAAAAGACAAAGCAGACCTCGCCCGTGCCGGCGTGGGTAATACTGAGGACCAAGCGGGGCGTCCGGACCAATCCAAAGCGCAGGCAATGGCGCTCAACTGACGTAGAGGTGGGATGAGCACATGTCCGAAGAGCTCGAGCGCGTCCATACGATAAACCTGGGCAAGGTACTGCTGTCACAGCCGCAGCACAGGACGGTGCGCGCGCTCAACATGATACGGGAGTTTGCCAGGCGCCACATGAAGACGCAGGACGTAAAGATTGACGAGGATCTGGCCCGCCAAGTGTGGTCCAGGGGCGCAAGGAGCCCGCCAAGGAGGATAAGGGTGCGAATGAACCGGACGGACATGGGGCACATCCTGGTCTCCAGATATGACGGGCCTGTAGAACCCGAGCCGGCAGCAGAGGCGCCCGCAGTGGAGGATGCCGCGGCGAAAACGGCAGCCCTAGAAGGTTCCGCCGCGCTGGGGCCTGCCAAAGAGGCGCCGTCGCTTCCAGAACCAGGGACGGATGCGGCAAGTGACAGCGACTCCGCATCCGATGTCAAAGCACCCGATACGGCAGAAGCCCCGGACGACAAGGAGGCGCCGCCAAGCGACCCTGCTGCTGCCGCCACCGCCGAGAAGGTCGATGCCGCTGAGCAGGACAAGGATGACGGGCTGCAGGCAAAAGCCGCGGATCCGGCAAGTGATAATGACAATGATACAAGCAAGCTTGATGACGCGATTGACGCCGGGGTCAAAGCCAAACCCGGTGACAGTTCTGATGGCGCCGGCAGCGCCCCGCCTGCGCA
Source organism: Nitrosopumilaceae archaeon (assembly GCA_022823825.1). GTDB lineage: Archaea > Thermoproteota > Nitrososphaeria > Nitrososphaerales > Nitrosopumilaceae > Nitrosopumilus. The sequence continues at coordinate 1,020 of JAJEHG010000014.1, forward strand.
AAGCGATACGGATTCCGACGCTGAAAAAACAGGCGAGAACCCCGATGCCTCGGACACCGGCTCCGAGCAGTCGGCATCAGACGAGTCCCAGCAGCCGCCTGCAGGCAAGGAAGATCCCGACGCCGCAAAGTGACCTCTGCCAGCATTGGAATCCTCCGGCATGCGCAACTATCAATCATCACTACAACTACACCCTTCTACCAAATGCAATGAACGCGGCATCTGATACCGTATGTGATGGCAGCGGCAGCGGCCGCAACCACATTGCCGCTACCAATTACAGACAGCAACCGCCACGCGCTCACATACAGGCACGCTGACGAGTCCCAGATATGCAAGAATGCTCAGAACCTACTACATACCGGACGTGATCATAATCATGCCTGCCAGTATCATCATTATCATCATCCTTCAAACCAAAGCCGGCGGATGCCCGCGCGGGCAAAAGATTACTCCAGCTGGTACATGTCCGGCAGCCTGCAGTCTATGCTGCATTCTGGGGTGGACCAGTCAAGCGTCTTGTCAGCGGGTATGGTCCCAAGCGGATCATACTTTTCAAACTTTGCCATTCCCCGGACGGTGGACATCATAATCACCCTTGACTCGTCAGGGGAGGCCGCCTGTATGGATGCCGTCTCGGCAGTCGGAACCTGCGCGTCTGGGACGGAATTGCCGCTGCTGCCGCTGCCGCCAAGGACGCCCTCCGTAAGGGCCGCGACGGAGCGCAGCAGCCCTGCAGGCACGTCTTCGCCGCCCGCCACATACAACACGGAGTGCCTTATGGCGCCCGGACTCGTGCTGCCATATGCGGTCTTGAGCGCGTCCCGAAGCGACTCCTCCAAGCTGTCGCGGTTCCGGCCCGCCGCAAGCAGGCTCTCCGTTCCCGCCTCAAGCTCTGACCGGGTTACAAAGCCCACCGCATACATGACTGCCGCCTCTGCTATATCGTAGCACTCTCTTGGCGACAGGTCGGGATTGCTCTCAGATATAGAATCATTGTCCACCACGGTAACGCACGCCGACGTCTCCCTGAGCCGCCTGAGCGCCACGCCTGCAGAGAAGAGCCGGGACTTTTCGTGCCCGAACGGCATGATTGCAAACGATACAAGCTTCGCATCCTCCGCGGCGCACGCCTCGGATACGGCAGGACATATGGCGCACCCCGACTTGCCTGCCAGGTTTCCCATCAGTATGACGGTCGGATGGCCCGATATGGCGGCCCTAATCTCGTCGATCTTCTCATAGGCGCCCGCCCGCACCAGGCCGACTGTCGGGTTTATCACGGCGCCGGTGCCGACTGCCACCGTACGGATGCTGCGGCGGCCCTGCGGCGTGTCGCCGTCCGGCGACTGTAGATCGCCCTTGTCGTTGCTTATCAAAAGGCTGTCGCACTCCAGCATATCTGATGCCCTTCTTGCCAGTTTCGAACCCGCTCCGCCTATTCCAACGACTAGCATGGGATCCTGCATCTGAAGAGACATCTCTCAAGTGGTTCTGGCCGCTTTGTTAAAAAAGATCAGTACTTGACGCCAGCTGTTCTTTTGATCGAAAAAAATTCACAAGCGATCACAGCATGCGGCATGCTACAGGCGTGACATGCCAGAGGTCAGGCACCACCACAATCAGGCCGCGATCAGTCCGGACAGGTAGTTTCTCCCGGAGCCGGTGATCCGTACCGTCCGCCACTGTCCCAGCAGGTGCTCCTGGCCGCCGCCACCGCCGGCGCCGCCTGCCAGATATATGGGCTTGTATGCATGGTTCCTGCCCCTGATGCCGGACTCTGTCAGCTCGTCGAACAGCACGGGGCCCCTCCATCCGATCCACCTGCGGTTCGACTCCTCGGAGATCCTCGCGACCTGCCCGGTCATGACGCGGCTGCGCCGCTTTATCTCCGACGGGTCGACGCGGTCGGGCCTCTCGGCCGCATCAGTTCCGGGGCGGGCGCTGTATTTGGAGAGGTTCACAATGTCCGGCGTGGTCTCCCAGAGCAGCCTTGCGGTATCCTCAAACTCCGACTCGGTCTCCGACGGGAACCCCACTATCACGTCAGTCGATATCGTAATGTCCGGAAACATGCGGCGGGCCTCTCCTACGACCCTGCGGAACGTGTCGGCGGTGTGCCCCCTTGCCATCTCGCGCAGCACGCGGTCGCTTCCGCTCTGCACCGGCACGTGCAGGAATTTGTAGACCTTGTCTGACTTGAGCGACTCCAGCAGCCTGCCCCTGATTTTGGGCATGTACATGGGGTTCATCATCCCGACCCTTATCATGCAGCCGTCGGGTACGGCGTCTGATACGGCGTCGACAAGCTCGGGCAGGTCGGTCCCGATGTCAAGCCCGTAGCATCCGTTGTCGGTGGATGTCAGCCAGATCTCCTTGCAGCCGTCGGCAACCTCGCTCTTGGCCTGCCTTACTATCTGTCCCGGCCTGTAGCTTGTCAGCCCGCCCTTTGCAAGCTTTGTCTGGCAGAACGTGCACTCGCTCATGCACCCGCTTGCGATCTCTATTATGCCGACGGCGGGGTTGAGCCTGACCTTTGGCAGCCCCACCTTTGGCTCCTGCCTGTCGGCTATGTCGACAGTCCTGATGCCGCCAAGCGCGGACTGCACTATGCTGAGCGTCTGGCCTATGGAGCCGGGGCCCATCATACTTGCGGTCCCTGCCGCCCTCTGCACGGTGCGCGGCTCGGCCTTTGGCAGGCAGCCTGCCACCACCAGCGGCTCGTCTGCCGCGCCAAGCGACTTTATGCGGTGGAGCATCCTCTTTGCGGTGGCGTCCTTTACAGAGCACGTCACTATGAGGTTCAGGTCAGACTGCGACGGGTCCTCGGCCAGGGTGTGCCCGCCGTTGCGTATGATCCCAGATATCATCTCAGAGTCCGCAAAGCTTGCAGAGCACCCGTATGCCTCTACGAATATCCGCGCCATTACGGACACCTCCCGGTCCGCGCCGCCGCACAGCCGGGATGCCGGATGCCTGTCTCTGCTGCTGTTGCTGCTGCTGCTGTTGCTGCTGCTGCTGCTGTCGGTGCCGTTGTCGCCGCTTCCGGTACAGTTTGCAACGGCAACGCCGGTGCCACAATTGCGGTTTTGCGTGCCAGTAGTGGTGCCGCGGCCAACAGTTATCGTCCCCTTCTTGCCGCCGCCACTATTTGAGCAGCGCGTCAAACTCGCGTTCCGTTATCATGTTCTCCGACACGGCGAGATCCCTTATGGTCCTGCCGGTCTTTACGGACTTTTTGAAGAGATCGGCCGCGCGCAGGTATCCTATCTTCGGGGCAAGCAGCGTCACTATAACGGGGCTCTCCTCTATGTACTGCTGCAGCTTTTCCCCGTTTGCCCCCAGCCCATCTATCAGATTCGCCGCAAATATCGGAACGAACCTCTTTATCATGTCAGTCGACTCCAGCACGGAGTTGAGCATTACGGGCAGCATCACGTTCAGCTCAAACTGCCCCGCGTGGGCGGCATACGCGACCGTGGCGTCGTTTCCTATAATCTCAAAGCACACCATGTTCATGCACTCTGCAAGCGAGGGGTTCACCTTGCCGGGCATTATGGAAGAGCCGGCGTGGACTGCGGGTATCCCTATCTCGGCGAGGCCCGCCACGGGGCCGGACGCCATCAGCCGGATGTCGTTTGCAAGGCGCCCCATCTCGAGCGCCAGGTTGCGCAGTGCCCCCGACGTTGCCGCCACCGCCGCCCGGCTCTGAAGCCCGTACTGCATGTCCCTCTCCGGCTTCAGCCCGAGCCCCGATACCCTTGCAAGCTCCGCTATCGCCGCCGAGCGGTATCCCCTTGGCGTGTTTGCGCCGGTTCCCACCGCGGTGCCGCCGAGCGCCACGAAGCGCAGGGCCTTTTTCGTTGACTCTAGCGCGTCAACAACGTTTGATATAGCAGTCGCGTGGGCCGCAAACTCGCCGCCGAGCGTGACCGGCAGCGCGTCCATGAGGTGCGTCCTTCCTATCTTTTTGAACCCGGCAAACTCGGCCGCCTTTGCACTCAGGGATCCCACCAGCGTCCTGAGCGCGGGCATGGCCTCGTTGAGGTTCATCAGTATCGACATGTGCATCGCGGTGGGATACGTGTCGTTGCTTGACTGGGACATGTTGACGTGGTCGTTTGGGTGCAGGTGCTCGTACCGGCCCCGTCCCTTTTTGAGGATGTGGTGCAGGGCCACGTTTGCAACCACCTCGTTGGTGTTCATGTTGAACGCGGTGCCGGCGCCGGAGTTTATCATGTCCACTGCAAACTGATCCCTGTGCCTTCCCGCCAGGATGAGGTCGCACGCGGACATTATCGCGTCCGCCATGTTGGCGTCAATGGCCCCCGCCTTTTTGTTTGCGGCCGCGGCCGAGCGCTTTATCATGACAAAGGAGCTGATCAGGTGCTCGTGCGCAGTACGGCCCGTGACGTGGTACTGCTTGAGGGCCCTGCCCGTAAAGGCCCCGTAGTACGCGTCGGCGGGCACCTTCACGCCGCCAAGGGAGTCCCGGTCGGTCCTGTATTTCTTCACACGGGGCCTGCGGGCAGGCCCCGCTATATTCACTTCTCTTTACGCGCCCAGGCCGTGCAGTCCCGCAGGCGGGGCCGTCCCCGCACCGCAGCCAGCCGCCTGGCTGGAACCCGGCGTCTCCGGGGTTCGGTTCGGGGTACTAACCATATGTGGCAAAGAAGATCCCGCAGACGAAGAGTTCGGATGGTACCCGTCATGGCCAATCCGGGTACGGGCTCAGGTCGCCGGACATGCAGGCACGGGCTGACGCGGTCCAGTTTGCGCCACGGAACAGCTATGCGGCCATGGTGTGCGCGGCAGCCGCCTGATCCTGCCGCGCATCCAGCGTCATGGCGGTGGTAGCGGC
>JAJEHG010000013.1 GCA_022823825.1 Nitrosopumilaceae archaeon
GCCTTCGGTACGAGTGGCCGCGGTATGTCATGTCGACGACGCATATGATCTTCGCGGCGTCTTCATCAGTGGCATTCGGCAGGGTGTCGCGGATCAGCTTCGCTAACTGCCTGAGTCTGATCCTCTTCACCCCGCCCTCATCTTTTCGCTTCCGCTCATACTGCTTGTAGTTGCGGCATTTTTTGATCTCCTGCCTGCGCCGTTCCGCCTTGTACGCCCGCACGTGCGCGTCCTGCCTCTTCCTGTCGTCCTTCCTGCTTCTTTTGGAAGCCATTGGCGTGGCGGCTACAATATGATCAATAAGCTTTGCCACCGGGGCGCGTCATGATCTTTAAGCTTTTCGTGACTTTTGCGGGGAAAGTTGGACAGCGCCCCGGGACTGCAACACCTTATTAACACAACAGTGTCACGCGAATTATGCCAGATGATGCCCCGAAGCCGGAGGAGGGCAAGGGGGCCGCGGAGCCTGCGGGTTCCGATGCGGAGGAAGACAGCTTTGAGCCGCCCCGCATAATGGTGGGCATCTTCAACATACCGGAGACGATCAGGACCCTCAGCGGGCTCGGGGTTGCCAAGACGAAGATAAATCCGGCTCAGGGCCTGCTCATGGGCTGGCAGGCCGTCGTATACCTTGCGTTTGCGGCGTTTCTGGCGTGGATGATAATGGCGTACGTGTCAGTGGACCTGTCGGTGGGACTGGGCAAGTTTCTGGCCTTTGGGGTGTTCGGATTCTCGGCCCTGGGCCTGGTGATACTCTACGGATCAAACCTTGTAACCGGGGACTATATGACCGGCGGCCTGGCCATGATGACGCGGCGGTCGCGGTGGCGCGAGGTGCTCTGGGAGTGGACCATAACGCACGCCGGACACTGGATAGGCGGGTTTGTGATCGCGTGGATGATCGTAATAGGGGCGGCGCAGGCCGGTCCGGTAGGCTCCATGATGATGGAGGTGCTCCAGGACATAGGAATGACAAAGGTGCACGGGCTGACGTGGGAGCAGCTCTTCTACAGGGGGATATTTGCAAACTGGCTGATTGCAATGGGCGTGTGGGGCGCGTTCAGGACAAAGGACACCGTGGGGCGGCTCCTTTTGATCGGGATACCGGTCTCGATCTTCTTTGCAATAGGGTTTGAGCACAGCATCGTCAACCACTTTGCGCTCTCGGCCGGAATCTGGGCCGGGGCGGACTATACGTGGGGAGAGGCGTGGCTCAACAACCTGGTCCCGGTCACGCTGGGAAACATCATAGGCGCCATGATATTCCAAGGCATGGTATACTGGTACGTGAGCGGCATGCAGGTCTGGGTCGGCCCCGGCAAGTGGAAAAAACCGCACGGCACGTACCGCGATCTTGCAAGGGCCATCAGGGACACGTGGACGCTGATGATATTCTTCGTCGCAATGGCGCCCCTCGTGGCGGGCGTGCTGTTTCTTTACGTGGTGGAGCCCGCGCTGGGAATCGCGGCCGGGTACGGCAACAATGACAACTGGATAGAGCCCATCGGCATAACGATATACCTGGTCATAACGGCGCTCGCGGTAAAGTGGACCATGCTGCGCAGATGGAAGTGGTGGAAGGTTCCATCGGAGTGACCAACCCGGCATCGTGCGGCAAGGCGGCGCTACGTCTCCCCGGCCGGCGCGCTGTCGCCTGCCAGGGCCTCTTGCAGCGGCTCGATCGGATTTATGGATGAGGCCCCTCCGATGATGCGGTCCTGGGCGCCCTGGATGTTCTCGACTATGCCGCTTGTGGCCTCGTCTGTCATGCTCTCAATCTGCATTGCCGACTCGCTGATCCTCTCCTCTACAAAGTCGGTGGCCTCGCCGCCGAGCTTCTCGACGTCCTCTGCCAGGGACTCGGGCACAGTGGAGACCGTGCTTGGGAACAGCGTGCCCAGCTCGTTGTAGAATATCATGCCTCCCAGGATCACAAGCCCTGCCACGATTCCAATCTTTATCAGCATGACGCAGGGTTGCCGCGTCATGATATTACGGCCCAGCTAAAAAAGATCAGGCACATTGGATAAATTTTCTTTACCAGCGCGGGCAGGGCGCGGCCAAGCCGTAGAAGTGACGTGGGGGGTTGCACGCAGAGGAACCGGTCATCCCAGAAGCCAGTCGATTATCCTCTGGGGATTCGCGGACTCGATGGTTATCTTGACCGGCCCGAGCGGCGATTCGTCAGACTCGCGGCATATTGCCACGCGGCCGGCAAAGGCGGCCTGTTTGTTGAGATAGAACCAGACGGAGCCTCCGTCGGTGTTGTCTGCCAGGTTGCGCCTGTATGCGCTCCTGGATTCCGCCCCCGTGCGGATCGCCTCGCGCACGCGCTCAAGGGAGGATGCGGCGGACGCGTCGGATACGACTGAGAACCGCTGCCGCCTTGCCGCGCCGTCAAAGACGTTGTTGACTGCCTCCTCCACCTTTGCAGGATCCTCAGACGGGTACACGGGGGCGGCCGCCCTGAACCTGGCCCTGGGTACGGCCGCAGGGATGACTGCATCATCTGACGTTTCGGACACCGCTCACACCGCCACTACTGATGCTGCTGCTACCGCCGCCAAATATCACTTGCGCCGGTTACGCGCTCAGAATGGCGGGCGTCACGTCGCATCGGCGTGCGCCACGTCACCGCTGCCACTGTCGTCGTCGCCACCCCCGCGCAGCCACATGCTTACAACGCGATACGCCTCCCTGACCAGCTGCTCCCTTGTCAGGCCCGCGTTTGATATGGCGTAGTCGGACAGCGCTATGGAGTCGCTTATCCCCACCGACATCTCGCGCGCGTCCCTCTCCTCAAAGTGGCCCCGAGTCTGCGGATCGTCGGGCCTCCCCCTCTCCTGCAGAAATCCAAACCGCGTGCCGGCAGAGGCGTGGACGGCCAGTACCTTTAGCGTGCCAATCTTTGAGAGCGATCTTATCTCGGCATTTGAGCGCACCCCGTCGACCAGCACCACGTCAGAGTCCGACTGCGAGATCCGCGGGCGCACGAGCTCGGCTATGGCGCCAGGCCCGTTCTTTTCGCGTAATTCCAGCATTATCCTGCCAAGGTTAGGCCGGGTAGGCTCAAGGTTGCGCCTCTTGGCCTCCTCGCGGACCGCATCCCCCATGTTCACCGTGTCGTACCCGTGCAGGGCGCGCAACCCGTCCGCAATGGTCGACTTGCCTGCCCCCGGCATGCCGGTCAGGCATACGATGAGCACCTTCTTCCCCCGGTTCAACGGCCGGTGTTCACCGCGCTTGCGTTATGAAGTTACCTACTGAGCGCGGCACGCCGGGGCACGTCCTAGAACGTACTGATCATCGGTGGTGCCACTGCCAAGGCATGCTGCACCGCCATCCCCTACAGCCCCAGCCTCCCAAGCAGCCTTGCAAGGGCGCGTCCGTCACGCGAGTGCTTGTACTCCCTGAGGCTTTCTATCACCTCGTCCTTGGGCGGGGCCCTGCAGATTCTCCGGACCTTTGCCGCCAAGGGCGGGGAGATGAAGATGGCCTGGGTTATGGACGTGACGTTCGAGGGCCTGCGCGCCGTGCTGGCGCTCTCAAAGTCTATTATGACCGGCCTGTCGCCCCGCTCTGAGATGATGACGTGCTTTGAGATGTTGACGAGCTCGCCGTGGTCTATTCCGGCCTCGTCAAGCTTGTGGCAGTCAGATATTATCGATCTTGCGGCGCGCCTGAACCGTGCGGACGTGCCGGCGCCCCGGAGCTCATCAAGCCAGTCTCCTATTCTCCTGCCGCCGGCGTACTGCATGACAAGAAAGTTCCGGCTGTAGGAGACCAGTCCGGGTCCCACCCCCGCCGCGTTGGCCGCGCCAAGCAGGGACGCCTCGTCCCTCATGTGCGGCCTCGGCGAGTCCGTCCGCCGCGCCTTTATGGCAAGGCGCCTGCCGCCCGAGTCCCTGCCCAGAACCACGACCCCGACGTACCCCTTGCCGAGCACGCGCGTCCTGCCCAGAATCGTGGGGCCCGAAAACGAGACGGAGTCGATTCCAAGCTTTGAGAGCTCCCGCAGCCGCGCCTTCTTCTGCCGCGTGGTGGCGCGCGGATACCCGAGTACTGCCAGCGCGTCCGGGTCGCCGGACACGCTGTCAACTGAGACGTACGATCGCCGCATCGGTTGCAATCAGCTCCTCGGCCGCGCCCCTGGCCGCCGCGCCCAGATCCGCGGCGCTTCCAATCCATACCTTTGGCCTGCCCTCCCGTCCCGGCGGGAGCAGCAGCGCGTCGGCGCTTCCCCCCGCATTCTCCCGGTTCAGGAGGCGCCTTGCGTGCACGTCGGCCCTCGAGTCGTCCCACTTTTTGAGCGCCGCCAGCCTTCCCTTGGCGTCCACCCACATCATCTCCGAGTCCCCGAGGTTCTTTCCGATGTACGCGTCCAGGTTCTCTGACATGGAAAACTCGGGGCCGTACTGCACGTACACGGGCGAGATCTCAGTTGCGCCCAGCAGTACGAAGAGGTATCCACGCCTCTCCCCGATCTCGACGTGCGCGCCGTACCTGTGCACGGCAAATCCGTCCTGCGCCATCTTTTTTGCAAGCTTTGCGGCGGACTTTTTCGTCTGCCCCCATATCACGTCGGGCGCCCGCTTCCCGAACCCGAACCTCACCACCAGCAGGTTGTCCCAGTGTCTCCTGGCCACCCTTCTGGACCTCTTGGCGCGGCGCCCGTCAAAAAAGTCGGCCGAGGGCTCCCTTACAAACGCCCGGCACGCAAGCACGAACCTCACTATATTCGCGCTAGATATCGCGGCCGCCAGATTCCTGTTGCCGTCTATGGGATCGATTATCGATATGACGCCGGTAAACTCCCTTGCCGCCCGGCCTATGACGGAGCCGGGGACCACGTCCCGCGCAAACGCCCTTACAACCCCCCCAAAGCTGCCGTAATGCGAGACCAGAACCTCGGCGACGTACCCGCTAAACCCGTTGGTCGCAACCTGGGCCCCGTACAGCCCGTTTGCCTTTAGGAATGACTTGAGAAGCCTGACGTCGTCCCTCATTTTCTTGGTCAGTTTTCTGGTCATGTACTGCACGTGGAATCTGGAGCGGTCCGCCGCGCTCTGCCACTGGCCTTCTTCGGCATCATAGCACGGCACCACGTTTGCCAGTACGCCCTTCTGAAGCCTGGCCTCCACGTAGGGGTGGTCGGAGAACTTGAGGTATGGCGCAAAGTCTTTGAGGGCGGCGCGCCCCACGTCGATTGCAACGTCCTTGAACCGGTCCTGTCCCGTGCTGCGATCAAACCGGAGGTAGATGTCAACGTCCATCTCGGGCTTGGCAAGCCACGTGCCCTTCCTGTAGGAACCCCCCACCTCCACGTCCAGTATCTCAGGATGCTTTGCGGCCTCCTCGGAGACCAGGCCCAGCATCATGTCGGCCATCCTCTTGATCCGGGCGGCCTGCGCGCCGGTGGGCCTTGCCGCGTCGCGGGCGTCTGCTATGACCTTCCTGATGTCGGCCCTCCTCTTCTTCTTCTTTCCCGCTCTCCCCTTTTTTACGGCCGCCGCCCTGCTCAACTCTCGGCACCCCCCACCACCGCAAGGTCGCTGTAGACCGGCCCCTGGGGGGTCAGCAGGCTCCGTTTCAGCTTGAAGCTTCCCACCCTCTGCACCCCAAATGATCTGCCGGCCATCTCCCTCAACTCCTTGGCAATGTTTACCCTCCTTTTAATCCTGAATATGGTGCAGTGCGGCCTGAACGGCTTGTCGGGCTTGTATCCCAAGGGGCCCAGCACTCCTGACACCTTTTGCGCCAGATCCTGCAGTTTTGGGCAGTCAGGCGCCGTGCCCGCGGCGGGGGCCGGCCCGTCGTTATCGCCATGGTTGGAGCCGGTGTCGCTGCGGTCACCGCTTCCCTGCGCCGCTGCGCCCGCCTCCATGGGCGGCGACGGCGACGCCCCCACCCAGACCACCCTGGGTGACCTGGCGTTTGGAAACGCCCCCACCCCGCCTATCCTGACGTCAAAGGCGTCAAACTTGACTGAGCCGAGCGCGCCGATGACCCGACCTTCCGCACCCTCCGGCACTTCCCCAAGGAACTGAAGCGTGATATGAAGCAGGTCGGCGCCGACAGGCCTTGCGCCCCCGGGTTCTGCCCGCAGCAGCTCCGACTGCAGGTTCTCAATGGCGCCCGTGATGCCGGGCTCGGTAATCTCCACTGCCACGAACGCCCTCATGCTGTTGCCGCGCGCGCTGCGGCTATAAAGTGTAGCAGGCGGCCGCGCGGCGCCCGCTCAGAACTCCGGAACCTGACGGGCCGTGCGGCGCCGCGGGCGCGCGTCTTGCGCGTGATAAGTGGTGGTGGTGGGACCGGCAGGATTTGAACCTGCGACCACTAGTCCCCCAGACTAGTATCATACCAAGCTAGACGACGATCCCTTGCAAAAGGCCGAAACACGAAATTATTAAACCGTAGTATTGCAGATCACACACATGAGGATCTGCCGCATCTGCAACAGGATATCGGCGACGGGTTCGGACCACACGGACTGCGTACAGCAGAGGAGGATAGAGATGGAGGACGAGGGCCTAAAGGAGTCCATACCAGAAAAGCTCGACATGGCAAAGAACCCCGGCGAACTCGGAGTCGAGATAAAGGCCATTCTGGAGCACCTTGCAAGGGAGAAGGCGGAATCCAAAGGGGAGTGACGCGCGGCCTCTTGCGCGCCGCGGCGTCGGGGGCACGGGATGTAGCAGAAAACTGCACCCGCTCTTACGGCCCGGATACCGTCGGTCCGCGGCGTGCTGGTTCGAAAACCGCCCTGTCAGCGTTCCTGCGTGGTGGGCCTGATTAGAATCTCGTTTATGTTGGCGTGCGGCGGAGCCCCGGCTGCGTAGACTATTGCGTCTGCGATGTCCTCGGCCCTGAGCGACTCCATCTCCTTTGCCTTTTTCACAAAGCCGGCAAGCGACTCGTCGGTTATGGTAGAGTTCAGCTCCGTGTCCACCACTCCCGGCTCGATGCACGTGACGCGCACGTTAGAGCGCGTGCTGAACTCCTGCCTGAGGCCCTCGCTTAGCGCCGTCACCGCGTGCTTGGTGGCGCAGTACACGCTGCCTGACGGGAACACGGTCCTGCCGGCCACGGACGAGACGTTGATTATGTGCCCGGACTTTTTCTCCTTCATGTGGGATATGACCGCCGCCGTGCAGTACAGCACGCCCTTGAGGTTGACGTCAACCATCCTGTCCCACTCGTCTATCTTCAGGCTTTGAAAAAAGCTCAGCGGCATCAGTCCCGCGTTGTTCACCAGAATGTCAATAGAGCCCCATTTTTCAAGGACGGCCGCGGCAAACCCCTCGCACTCGGATCGCTGCGTCACGTCAAGTTTCTGATACATGACGCTGCCCCCCTCCTTCTCTATCACGCCCGCAAGGTCGGCCAGCTTGTCGGTCCGGCGTGCACCGATGGCCACTCTGGCGCCCGCCCTTGAGAGGGCAAGCGCGGTGGCAAGCCCGATCCCGCTGCTGGCGCCCGTTACAATAGCGACCTTGTCCTTTATCATACGGGGCCGGCGGGCCGCGGGCGGCTAAAAATCTTTAGAAGCGTCGTCG
>JAJEHG010000065.1 GCA_022823825.1 Nitrosopumilaceae archaeon
CGTTTGCGCGCAGATACTTTTTCATTTTTTGGATGCGATTATATTCATATATTTCCATTTCGAGCCGGCAAAACAGGACAACAGACGGGACACAGATTCAGCCCGGATATGGCACTTTCGGGCTATTCGGTACCAACCTCCGCTAAATGGTCACATTTATAAGGCGCCCCTGCGCAAATATGACGTGGCAACCGCTCAAGATCGACCAGTTAAGCATCACGAACTAAATGAGATCATGCTCGACATGAAACTGGAGCTAAAGGAGGACTTGCGCAAGATTGATGAAAAAATAGACAAGGACGGTGAAAAACTCGACACACTCATGGTCGGTTCTGACGACCAGCAGCGGATGCTCAAGGAAATACTTCACAAGTTAGGAGACTGACCTATTTTCCTGCCCGTATCGGGGGCAGGCGCGCCTTGATCCCCCTCTCCTTGAGTTTGGCAATGAGGTATGCCTGTTCCCTGTCGCCCTTGAGGCTGTTGCAGGCTCCGCATAGTAGTTGGAGGTTGTCTATGTGGTCGGTGCCGCCCCTGCTCACGGGTGTGATGTGGTCTACGGTGAAATTGCGGAATTGAAAGTGTTCCCCGCATACGCAGTAACCCTCCTGTATGCCGTACAGCTCGTGCTTGTGCGTACGGTAGTTCGGAATCTCGCCCTGGTCCGTCCGTTTGGGAATGTCGGTGCGTTCCGTTATCTTGTATGCGAATAGGCCGATGTTCTGCTTGATGCGCCGTCGGACTAGTTTGAGGGCCATTGACGACAGGTCGATGCCAACCCACTGTCGGTTGAGCCGCTCTGCAGATACGCAGGCGGTTGCGCATCCGCAGAATGGGTCGAGCACAACGTCACCACTCTTGGTCGACGCCTTGATTATCCTGTCTAGCAGGGCCAACGGCTTCTGGGTCGGGTAGCCCACGTATTCCCGGGAGTTGCCCTTGAGTGGCGGTATGTAAATCCAACTCTCGGGAAATTTTCCCTGTTGGTGGAGCTGAACCGTACCCTCGGCCACCTTTGAGGCGTTGGCCGAATATCCCTCGCGGCCCCTGCTGGACTCGGCGTAGGGCTGGCGGATTACGTCTGGATAAAACTGCCAGCCGCCGCCTCCCCCGGTGTACCAAAGAAGGGTGTCGTGTACGCGTGAAAACTGTCTTTGATTAGGGGCCGAGGGACGGCTATAACACCACACCAGCTCGTTGCGGAAATTTTTGACGCCAAACACCGCGTCCATCACAAGCTTGAGATAATGCCCCGCGGTAGGATCACAGTGCAGGTATATTGATCCCGTGGGCTTGAGGATGCGCCGCATTTCTACGAGCCGAATCCCCATCATTATCAGATAGGACATCATGGACTTGCCGTGCGTTTGGCGCGCGGTGTCAATGACCGCATACAGCGCGGGCTCCCTGTCTGCCAGATAGCCGTGCCACGCAACGTCCACGTCACTGAGCGTCCAAGAGTCCTTGAAGGCGGCGCCCGCCGCCTTTGAGCCTATGGGCGCCGCGTAAGTGCGATTGCTGTTGAACGGCGGGTCCAAGTAAATCAGGTCGACTGATTCATCATTCATCCCACGCATAATGTCGAGGTTGTCTCCGGTCCACATGGTGCGGTTGGCCCAGTTCGGGGCGCAACCCCCCCCCCCCTGTCATGTTTTTGTATGGTACATGCGAGTTATAAATGTGATCAGAGTACTGCAATGTACGAAGCAAGTACGGTCACACGTGCGAGACGAGCCGCCTGTATGTCAGCCTTGAGCCCGCCATGTTCTCGGCCACCGTGTTCATCATGTCCATGGTGTCCATCGTGCGGATGTTGTGCCTGCCCGCAAACTCGTTCACGTAACGGTGCAGGTGCTCTTCTGATATGTGGTGGAACGTTCCGTCATAGCCCCTCTTCATGATCGCCCAGAAGGACTCCATGCCGTTGGTGTGGGCCATGCCCCGGACGTACTCGCCGACCGAATGCCTGACGCTTTCATGATTGGTCAGGCCGGAGTATGAGGGATTCTCGTCGGTGTATTTCTTGGCGTCCTGCCTGACGTGCCCGTCTATAAAGTGCTCCAGCCTAGCCTTTGTCGTTTCCGGCACCGGTGAGGCGGTGATCCTGTTCGTGTTCCTGTCCTTGGCGCCGACTACTGCCGTTTTCTTGGACGTGCCCTTCTTGTCCGCATGCTTGTTGCCCTCCCTGCCGCCAAAGAATGCCTCGTCAATCTCGACAGGTCCCTCCATCTGGTCGACGCCCGCAAGCTTCCTCCACGACTCACGGAGCCTGTGCACCATGAACCAAGCGGACTTTTGCGTGATGCCGAGGTCGCGGTGCAGCTTCATGCTTGAGACGCCCTTCAAATTGGTTGCAAACAGGTATGTGGCAATGGCCCACTTCTGGTATGATATCTTGGAGCTTTCCATGACGGTACCGATCTTGACCGAGAAATACCGGTCGCACTCATGGCAGTAGTATGACATGCGCGGATGCCTGCCCGTCACGGTGTCGTCGTTGCCGCACCTCGGACACCTGCGCCCGTCCTTCCAAATGCGGGACTCAAACCACTTCTCGGCAGTCTTGTCATCGGGAAACATCTTGAACAAATCCACCATCGTTATTCCAATCCTGTATGACTTGCCGGGTGCGGTGCTCATAAAGAACGTTGCTCAGCCCTTATTATAAGCCTTACTTATCTATATAATTCCCAGAGGTGGCAGCCTCAGCTCCGGGGCCATGGCAGGAATGCTAGAGTCTTGCAATCCCCGCATCAAGCAGGTACTGGACGGACCCGACAAAGGTCTCGTCAGGGACGAGTCCCATGGCCCACCATTTGGCCGATACGTCAAGCCATGCAGGCAGCATTGGAGATCTTGCGGTGGGCGGTGCGGCTGCGCCATGCCCGTTTGCCTCGTTGCCACCTTCATCCGGCGCCCGTTCCATGCCATTGCCGCCACCACCACTGCTGGCGCCGGGAACGGCAGAGTCATACGCTAGGATGTTCATGGACACCAAGACAGACAGTTCCTTGGCAAACTCGGCATCAGATATCATGCCGGCGGACCAGTCGGATGCAGCGGCCCTCACAGAATCAGGGATCACCAAGGGGGCCGACTCCACGTAGAACGTGAGAAGGGCGACGGGATCAGTGTTCTCTCCGTACTCGATGGATATCGAATAGTTGCCCTGCGGGGCGTCCCCGCCCTTTAGGTTTATGATAGCGCCATACTGTCCATTGCCTCCCACGCGCACGTCAAATGACCGCTCGGCTCCGTCTGGATGCTTGACGGTGACGGTCGCTATGGAGTTCATCACGTATGCGCCGACGTTGCCAGAAAGCGTGACGGAGGAGACGTCGCCCACGCGCTCCAATTCGACGCGGTCGGCGCTCAGGCTTGCGGACGGCTTGCGGGGCGGCTTGATCTCGGCATCCGCAGTGCCGGCGCCGCTGAAGCCGATATCGCCACTATCGTCATCAGGTACAGGGCCGGCAGATCCCGATATGCTTCCAGTATTTCCTATCGTCAGGGGGGACTGAGTGCGGGCGCCGGATGAAGAGTCGGATTGCTGCTGCTGCTGCTGCTGCTGACGCAGCATGCTAAACACGCTTGGATTTCCCGACGAGTCAACAGAGTCGTAGTATACGACGTCCATGGCGCCTCCGGCGGTGGACATCAGCTCGGAGCCGGACTTGTCGCACACTCGCGTCGGCATTTTGAATATCCCCTCAAACACGCCGGTCCCGGGGCCCGTCTCCACTAGCGCGAATCCCGTAGATGCAAGGCCTCCGTGCTGCACGCCGTCGACTGTGCAGCGCTTGTACCGGACGTCCTTGAACTTTATCTCAAGCAGCGTATGGGCCCCGCCTCCCACCGTGTCTACGCTTGGTAGGCGCGGATCGTCCACCGTCCGGTACACCTCGATGGTGTCCGCGGACAGGTTGAGATCTGGATCGTTTAGCGTGATCGTAACAGGCGTGCCGAACCTCAGCTGCCCGGACGGTGTGGATACGGAGACCCTGCCGCTCTCCGACTTGATCTCTGTCTTGGGCTGCGAGACGGACTGCGGTATGACGGCCCCCACCCGCGCCAGATCAGAGTATGTGATGGTAATGGCGTCCCCGCCGACCATTCGGCCGAGCGTGACGAACTTTACGTCGCTTCCTATCGGGGTTGTGCCAAGCACAAAGTCCGGATCGTCAATGTTGAGCTGGTTTGCGGCGGCAAACTCAAGCGTGCCCCCAAACACCCCCGAGTTCCCGGAGGTCTCCTCGAGCTCAAGCCTGTATATGGCGTTGTTTACGATCTTCTTGCCCTCCACTCCAAGGGAAAAGACGTCGAGCACCACGGGAGCTGTGTCCGTGGTACCCACGTCCCCGGCGCCAAGCCCGCCGCCGCCGGGTCCGAAATCTACCACCGCATGCACCGTGCCTCCTCCTCCTCCGCCGCCGCCACCGCCCTGCAGGCCGGCGGCAATCGTTTTCACATGACCGGGGTCAATATGCAGCAGACCCTGCGCCGCGCCCAGCCTGTCCGCGACTATGATCGGGTCCGGGTCCGACGTCCCTCCCACATACAATAACAGGGACGCTCCGCCCAGTCCCCTCACGCCGCCAAGGGAGCGCACGTCTATGTTGAGCCAGTTGGTTCCGATGCTGGACTCCCCAGATACGTCGATCAGCGCGTCATACAGGCGCGATGCGGTGTATCCCGTGTCGATTGCAAGCATCTCGTATGTGACGTTGCGGTCAAGCGCGGCCAGTCCAAGATCAAGATGCAGGCGGGCCGAGACGGGATCCGGCGAGCGCACCGGTATGTGCACGGCCCCCTCAAACGATCCGCTGTCCGGGTATGCAGCGGCCGAGGAGGCAGGGGACAGGGTCAGCGGCGAGCCAATCCTGATGGACGGGACGATGGCGCCGTCACGGAACACGTCAAGCCTGTCGCGCCTGTTTGGATCCGTATTCTGATCGGCGTCTTGGAGCATCACCGGTATGCGCAAACCCGAGCGCCAGCCCGAGGCGTCCACGGACAGAACGGGACTGTCGTTTCCGGCGGGGGCTGCGCTGGCAGTGTCGCCGAGCGACAAGGAGGCGGTGTGGGAGCCGGTCAGTACAGAGAGCGACCTGTCGTTGTACGATATTACCGCAGACGTCCCCCTGTCGGCGCCGGGCGCTATGCGCATGTTTGAGACGTGCGACGCATCCACGCTCTCAAAGAGACCCGAGTTGGGCCGGCTCTCGACCAGCGTTACTATGCTACCATAGTGGCGCACGCCGTCGTATACGCTGCCGGCAGGCTGGTTTCTGTTGGGCCGCAGCTCAAGCACGTCGCCGACTCCGTGCGGGACCTCCAGATGCCCGTTGTCGCCGAATCCGAGCCTGCCAAGGTGCGGATACAGGTCCGCAAGTCCGGGGCCCCCGTTTGCGGCAGTGCGTCCCCCGTCATAGAACGCCTGGTAGAACACGGAGGGGCTGCCGGGGGACGTACCAAACGTCCAAGAGTCCTCGTCGGTGGGATCCTGGTTGAGCTGCGGATCGCTCACCCGCAGTATGACCTCGGCGCCAGCCGGATACGGCTCTGCCTGTCCGCGGTCAGTTGAGAAAGATATGGACGGAATATCGTCAGTATACTGCAGGACGACGCGCTGCGGGCCGCCGCCTCCCCGCTCGTACTCTATGCGCACGTCGCCGCCAAACGAGAAGAGCTGTACCACCGGCCATGCCCCGCTCTTGATTCCTATCTGCCCATGCAAGGGCTCGTCCCCACTGGGCGACGGGGGGGATCTCACCACGTTGTTCTCCACAGGCGATGCGGGATCCACCGCCCCGCTGCACGGCGAGAACGGTTCCATGCCGTTTGCAAAGTCCGAGAGCCCGCCGGAGCGCGGGACTGCCACGCCGTCAGAGTCGGGGAACTCGGCGCCCAGTACCGGTGCAGGCGTGCCAGGGCCGCAAAAGACGCCAAAGTCAAGTCCCTGTCCGGGCCGTCCCGCGTCATGTGATATTTGATCGGCCCGCCTTGCGGCGTCCTCGTTTGCAAAGTAGGCGTGCCATTGGCCGCTGCTGGACTGGGCCATGCGCAGCGTGGCCCCGTTTACGGACACCTTGGGTTCGCCGGCAGCCCCTCCCTTGGTATCGGAGATCAGCGGATCGGCTACCACGACCTCGATTACCATCGACCCCGCAAAGTGGTTGCCGAACTCTGTATTCTCAGCAGACACCAGCAGGTTGTCATTGGAGTTCTGGGCCGCATACGCGGGTGAAAACGGGAGGCCCGTGGCGCCCGGTGCAACCGCTACGGCCGCAAACAGGGCGCCGGCCACTGCAAGCAGGGCATACTGGCGCAATGCCCGCGCTGCGGGCCGCCGACTCACTGCAACTCGTCCCGAACTGCTGCAAACGGCCACGCCAAATGAATTCCTCACGGGTATACAAAGCCGGCCACACATAATAACTGAATCCTGCCCATGAGACTGCAATGACAACGGTGGCAGGGAAAGGAGAAGAGGAGGCGGGGGCGTTGTCGCGGCGCGTCCGGCTCCAACCACGGCCATGCGCACGGGGGATACCATGAACAGTGGTGGCGGTGGGGGCGGCGATTCACGTGCGGGGAGTTCCGCGGGCAACCACAAGGACGGCATGCAGTCCGCGGATGCGGGCGCCGGCATGGGCGCCGGCCGCACCAATGCCGCGGTCAACAACAGGACAAGGGTACTCTACATGTCGCTTGCCGCAATATTCTCGGCATTCGTAGTAGAGCTGGTACTGGGGGTGGTGTCAAACAGCCTGGCGCTGATAACTGACAGCATACACGCGCTGCTCGACTGCATAGTCACGGCGGTGCTGCTGATTGCCACCAGAATGGCAATAAAGCCGCCGGATGCAGAGCACACTTACGGACACGGCAAGATCGAGTCCTTGGGCGGCATGATGGGTGGAATCGCCATATTTGCCATCGCGTGCTTCTTCATATACGAGTCGCTGCACCGATTCCAGTCGCCGCCGCCCTCCGTGCTGCCGGGCATGCTTGCAATCGCAGGCGGGTTGTACACCATAGGCGTGGACGTATTCCGCATAGTGCTGCTCAAGAGGAGCCTAAGGGGCGAGCCCGGGGCGGGCCTCGGCGGCAGCACCACGGTAAAGGCAGACCTATACCATGCGGTGATGGACCTGGGCTCCACCACGGTGGCCATAGTCGGAATATACCTAGCGTACACGGGCACGCACCAGGGAGACCTGGCCGCGGCGCTGATTCTGGGCGGACTGCTTGCCGCCCTCAGCATAAAGCTGGTGCATAGGACGGCCCTTGACCTGACGGACGTGATATCGCCGGAGATGGTCTCGAAGGTCAGGGGCGTGGCCAACGGCACGGACGGCGTAATCATGACGGGATCCGTGCTGATGCGCCGGTCAGGCGGCACCACGTTTGCGGACATCACCGTGTCGCTGCGGGGCGACGCGAGCTTTGAGCGCGCCCACGAGATCAGCGCAGGGGTGGAGCAGAACGTGGCAGAATGCATACCGGGGGACGCCTCCATAACCGTCCACTTTGAGCCCGACTGGAGCGGCGTTCCGCCCGATGCCAGGATACTCGACATCGCAAGGCGCGTGGACGGCGTCAAGAGCGTCCACAACGTCAACACCCGTATGACAGGAGGCAAGACGTACGCGGACCTACACGTGATGGTGGACAGCGAGATGAGCCTGCAGAAGGCGCACGAGATATCAGAAGTCGTGGAGTCCGACATCAGGCGCCAGATGCCGCGCATAGAGCACACCACGGTGCACTTGGAGCCGTTCACCAGCATGCCGCGCAATCTAGAGGCAGAGGATGCCGCGCTCAACGAGAAGATAAGGGGGATACTGGAGGGCTATCCGCAGATAAGGGCCGTAGGCAGGATAATCGCCCTGAACGACAAATCCGCGTTCAAGATAGACATAGACTGCTCCTTTGACGGCGCGCTGCCAATAGCGGAGGTTCACGGACTCACGTCTGAGATTGAGCGCGCGATTGCAGAGGGTTTGGAGAACGCGGTAATTACGATACACCCGGAGCCCCTCTGACAGGCGGCCGCACATCGCGGTGCGCGCCGGCGGTGACTCGATCGTCATGCCTCGGGAACCGTTGCAGGTACCCGTTTCTGCTCTGGGGGGGGGGAGGAGGGAGTAGGGAAGGAATGGGAGAACAGCAAGTGCACGAACACGCCGGATCTGCCGCACGCGTGTCGGGCGCATGATTCCATGCTCCGGGCTACACCAAAATGCTGGTCACGTACATGATCAGCATGCCGACCACAATTCCCGCAGCAAACGGGGCGCCGGACAGGCCGCTGCCGCCGGATGCGCCCCGACCATTACTTCCATTCGCGGGGCTGCCGCCCCTGCCAATCCACCTCACAAGCACCACCATGACCTGAAATATGGCCCCCGCTCCCACGCCCAGAAACACCACCGAGGCAATGGGCGAGTACGCAAATCCTCCCACCCATCCGCCAAATATGGCGGGGGCGCCCGCCAGCACTCCCAGGCCCGCAAGCTTCCAGACCGCGACGCGCTCCCTTGAGAGCGGGGCGGCTATCGCCACTCCCTCCGTCACGTTGTGTATTGCAAACCCCACAATCAGAAACGAGCTGAACGCGACAGAGCCCAGCCCAACGGCCGCCCCTATCGCGAGCCCCTCGCCAAAGTTGTGAAGTCCGATTCCTATTGATATCATCAGGGCAATGGCCATTGGGCCCGCAAGCCGCGGAGAGGCGCCGTTTCCGCTGCCGGTGCGTCCGTCCCCTTCCCCGGCGCGGCCGCCGTCACCAGGACCGCGACTGCCAGAGAGTCTCTCGCCGGCATAGAACAGTCCCAGAAACGACACCACAACGGAGGTGGCAAGCAGCATCAACCCGTTAAAGCTGCCTGCGAGGTTCTCCTGTGACACGTCCACCGCCTCTTCCACCGAGTCGAGCGCCAGAAAGAACAGAAGCCCCACGGTCACGGCCAGAAAGAAGACGTAGACCTGCCTGCCCATGCGACGTATGAACGGCAGCCACAGGAGCCCGATCAGTACCGGAATCACCCCCACGTACGTCCCTATTACGGCAAAAAAGGCGACCAGCTCGCCTGAGGGGCTCAGGGCGGGTGCGGCCGACTCGACCTCCCGCTCAAAGCGCGTCCCGTCATCGGTGGTTATGCCTATCGTGTACGGCTCGGCCACGTTCCAGTCAAACGGTATGCGCACCACCGCGGTCTCGTACCTCTCAAGGTGCGCATCGGGCTCCACAGCGGCCGGATGTATCCTGTCGTTGACGTCGGCCACTGCTATTGAGACCGGGATGGGGCCCGTGTTACGCACGGTCGCCAGAATCTCCGAGCCGACAAAGTCCACGCGCTCTATGGTGACCTCCGGCAACGGCACGCCGACTTCGAGCATCGTGGAGCCGGGGCCCGACACGTAAATCACCAGTATAGCAACGAGTGCCAGCGGAGCCGCCCCACTTGCCACGACGCGGAACCGCCCCGCGCCACTGCTTCCGCGCCCGGACAGGCCGCGGCCACGCTCATGCGCCATCGGGCGCCTCCCGTCCGTCATATGCGGCAGCAGGGCCGGTCACGTCCCGGGTCGATCCCCCGGCCGCGCCGGAGTATCCCCCGGTGGCTGCGTACCCGTCACCGTTGTCGTCACCGTTGTCGTCACCGTTGTCCACACTGCTGTCGCCGCCATAATCACCATCATCTCCAGGCCCCGGATCCTTGACTAGGAACACCCCGACCCATCCCTTCTCGGAGAACTCTACCTTGTGCGCGTGGAACAGGAACTTGCCCGTATGCTCGTACGTGAACTCCATTATGCCGCGCTCCGTCTGCGACATCGTAATCATGTCGGTGTAGAATGACGTGGACCGGTCAGTTCCGGTCGGGTAGTAGTAAAACAGGTTTCCGTGCAGGTGGAAGTTGTTTATCGGGTCGAACTCCACCATGTTGACCACGTATACGCGTATCAGCCGGTCCCTCTCTATCTGTATCGGGTGGTGCTGATAGTAAAACGGGACGGTATTGGCCGCGTAAAAGTTGTTCTCCGCGTCAAAGTCCGTGTCAAACCCGTTCAACACCATGACCATCTCGTCTGCCGGGGCCCTGCCCTCCTTCGGATCCACTATAAACACGCCGTACAGGCCGTGTATGATGTGCTCCTCAAGCGGCATGATGTGGCAGTGGTACGGATGGACGCCCACGGGCCCCGCCTCAAACTCGTACGTGAACTGTCCGCCCCCGCCCCCGACGGGCTCAAAGACTCCGTCCATTATGGCCGGGTGTATCCCGTGGAAGTGCATCGTGTGCGGCTTTGTGCCGTTGTTGACGAACGTTATGCGCACCAGATCGCCCTCCGTGGCGCGTATGGTAGGGCCCGGCACGGTCCCGTTGAACGTCCACACGTTGTAGAACACCCCCGGCGCAACCTCCTGTACGCGATCATCCTCGGCCACTATGACGTACTCGCGTACGGTCTGGCCCGTCTTGCTGTCCTCTGATATGCTGCCGTACTCAAAGTTGCGCAGGTACTCGTCGGGGTCAAACTCCACCTCCGATACCTGGTATACGGGATCAAGCACCTCGCCGGTGGTCGTGATTACCGCGCCCGTATGGGTAAGAAAGGTCTGCGGCGGCCGCTGGGCCTCCGTATACACGTCAGAGATTGCCGACGCGGACAGCACGGCGATGGCGGATGCCGCGGCCAGCGCCAGTACCACAGCCCGGGGGCGCCCAGTTGCCATGACGTATATGCCAGTGACGTTTATTTAAATTTAATCAGAGCTAATTTTTTTAATGTAGCCTAACTTTTGGGCCCCGTGCAGGTTTTTAAGGCGACACGCCGGACATGCAGCATGAACAAGATATCGATTGCAATGGCAGGATCAGGCGGGGCCGTTGCGCTGGGGCTCGTACTGATGGCCCTCGGCACGCAGGCGGTTCTAGAGGACGTGGTGCAGGGCAGCAGCACGATAAGCGCGGCGACGCCGCCGTTGGAGATCGAGTTTGTGGTGGCGTATGACGACAGTGACGACGGGGAGCGGACGGGCGTGTTTGCAGTGCAGGTGCTCGACGCTCCGGAGGGAAGCGAGGTGTCGGCAGCAGTCCTGGACCCGCTCGGTGCAGAAGTTGCGTCCGCCTCACGCATAGCCGACGAGCCAGGGGGCAGCGTAGAGGGCAGGTTCGATGCAGGGGTGGAGGGCACGTACAGCCTTGTCATACGTAACGCAGGACAGGACGGAGCCCTCACGTTCGGGGCCATCGGCCCCCTGCCGGACTCGTCGTCAAAGGCGCTGGCGTTCATACCGTTTTACCTGCTGCTTGCCGGCATAATGGGAATGGCAGGACTGGGCGTATACTGGGCCGCCAGCATCAGAAGGCGGAGAAGGTTCAGTTGAGATAGCTGTCCATCTTTTCGAGCCCCTCGACGGCGGCGCCAAAACCGTCACCGTCCTCGACCAGTTCGGAGAGCTTTTCAGAGTCGGCCTCCAGCGTGACGCGGCCCGAGTCGTCCGTGCCGCGTATGACGAATCCGCACTCTATGAGGTATCCGAGCCGCGCCAGCACGTCCTCTTCGGAGGAGGACGATGCGTCGGCAAGGTGCCGGCATGTCTTGGCCCCGTCCTCGAGTTCCGCAAGCATTGCAGACGCGGCGGGGTCAAACATGCACTCTACCGCCCTGTCCCTGTCGTATGCGGGCTCCATGCACGTCGGGCGATGCGTGCCGTTATAACCCTTCGGCGCGCATGCGGCGACTGCAAGGGACGCAGGCGCGGGCTCCAAAGCGGTTAAAAATCAAGTTACGTATCTGATAGCCATGCAGCCCATGTGCAGGGGGGACAAGTCAGGCAGGGGGGAGCACTGCTACTGCAAGGAGTTAGACCAGCAGAGGGGCGTCAGGAAATGCTGCAGGTGCGGCATGTGGAACGTGCACGGGAGGGACTGGACCAGCATGGAGGACTACAGGTGAGCAGGCGCCAGTACCGGCCCGGCGTCATTCAGCTTTTTTTCCGACCTTCCGTCTTTCCATTCCCACCCGCTCATCCGCCCGCCCTCCATCCCCCACCTCCCCTGCCTACTACCGGCGAGGCTGCGCCGCAAGGCGCGCCTTTGCATGGTTTTTATCGGGGATTTTCCGCATTTTTCGTACTTGAGCAGCAGCAGTACCAGTACCCAGGAATACAGGCACATAGTAAGGATCCTAGGAAACGACATACCGGGCGAGAAAAAGCTGCTCATCGGCCTGACCCAGATCAAGGGAATAGGGTACAACTTTGCGACTGCCATTCTTGACACCCTGAAGATAAGCCCCGACCTGAACGTGGGCGACATTACGGATGCAAACGTCCAGGACATAGAGAGGACAATAACGGATCCGGCAGAGGCCGGCTTTCCAAGGTGGTTTCTCAACAGGCAAAAGGACATAGAGACCGGCCAGGACAAGCACCTGCTGACATCCGACATCCCGTTCACCCTCCGCAACGACATAGAGAGGGAGAGAATCACGGCCAGCTGGAGGGGATACAGGCACATGAGCGGCCTAAAGGTCAGGGGCCAGCGCACCAGGACCTCCGGCAGGAGAGGCGGCGCGGTGGGCGTCGCAAAGGGTGGCGGCGCGGCAGCTGTCCCCGCAAAGAAGAGTTCAGGTGGCAGCGGAGGCCCGGCGGCTCCTCAGAGTCCGACCGGCGCTGTTGCAGCGGCGCCCGCGCCCGCGGCAGACGCCAAACCCGAAGAGAGTGAAAAGAAGGAATAGTGACATAACATGGGCGATCCAAAATATCCGCGTCGGGCATGGAGAAAGCCAAAGAGGCCGCTCAACTATGATCTAAAGATGGACGAGCTCAAGACGCTCGGTACGTTCGGACTGCGCACAAAGCGCGAGCTGTGGAAGGCGCACACAGAACTGTCACGCGTAAGGCACCAGGCAAGATCACTCCTGGCCCTGAGGGCGGAGGACAGATCTAAAAAGGAACCCATACTGATGAGGTCACTTGCCAGAATAGGGCTCGTGAGCCCGGACGCGACGCTCGATGACGTGCTGAACCTCAAGGTAAGCGACCTGCTTGCAAGGAGGTTCCAGACAATCGTCACCAAAAAGTTCGAGTTCAAGACCCCGTATCAGGCAAGGCAGGCGGTGGTGCACGGGCACATGATGATAGGGGAGAGGAGGATAAACATTCCGTCGTATGTCGTAACAGTGGAGGAAGAGGACAGCATCAGGTTTGCAGCGGAGTCAAAGATTCCAGAGAGGCTCAAGAAAAAACAGCAGGACGGCGAGAGTGGCCATAGTGAGGAGACTGATCATGAGATGACGGACAGCGATGCGGCAGAGGCAGAAGTGAAGCAGCAGGACGTCCAAGAGGAGCAACAGGCTCAAAACAGCGATGATGCGGGCGGCGAGCAGGACGCCAAGGACGACGCAGTGCAGAATGCAGGGACGGTACCGGCATCAGAGAATGCCCCTGCAGAGTCATAGTCACGACTGACATCGCCAGATCCGAGGCGCGTACGCCATACGATTACGTTCACTTCCCCTTTGCCATGCGCACGCCGGCCGTCGCCTGTCTACGGCGCCCAGTGACGGGATTGGACGGGTCGGATTCGCCAAGTACCGATCGCGACGCAATAGTGTACCATGGACGGGAGGACGCGTATCAAATATCATATCCGCTGATAACCCTCCGCTTCCAAAGTCACTGCAGGCGGACAGGCCCTGCAGTCCATTAGCACGCGCTGCAAAAGGATTCATCAAAAAAATCAATATTTCGAAGAGTCGCGATGGGGTTTTTGGGCTGGCGTGCGCCCGCAGGGTACGCCTGCCGGCGTCAAAAATCTTATAAATTGATCCAGCCAACTGAGCTCATTACAAATGACGCGAGTATTACTTGGAACAACCCGCGTCGCGACGGCGGTACTGATGTTAGTTGCAGTCGCGACGGTGGCAGCGTCGAGCGCATCACACTACCAAGAGGCCCATGCCTCGTCCGCGCCGTTCCAGTACGCCCAGAGCACCGTCAAGATCCACAACGGCAGCATACCTGCACTGGCACTCAATGAGCACGACGCGTTCGGCAGCAGCGTGGACTTTGTGGGCGACGTGGACGGGGACGGGGTGCCGGACCTCGCGGTGGGGGCCAGTGGCGACGATTCGCACGCCGAAGACTCGGGGGCCGCGTACCTGCTGTTCATGAATGCCGATGGGACTGCCAAAAGCGCCGTCAAGATAACCGGCGCCGACGTACCGTCCCTGAGGGCCGGAGACTACTTTGGTGCCGGAGTGGCCGGCATAGGCGACTTGGACGGTGACGGGGTGCCGGACCTGGCCGTCGGCGCGGACGGAGATGATGCGGGCGGGACCGACGCCGGGACCGTGCACGTGCTCTTCCTTGACCGCAGTGGCGCGGTGATCTCATCGACAGAGCTCAGTCCGAACACCGTGCCGGGACTGTCGGCCAAACAGCACGAGTACTTTGGGTTCAGAGTGGCCGGCATAGGCGACTTGGACGGTGACGGGGTGCCGGACCTGGCCGTCGGCAGGTATTTGGCGCACGGCTCCCTGCTGTTTTTGAACCTGCCGTTTAACTTTACAGATACCGTCGGCGAACGACTGGCGGCCTACCCCGACGAGGAGTTCTACGGATCGGTGGACATCATATTCATGAACGCCGACGGCACGGCCAGGGAGTCCGCAAGCGTAGGGCGTGGCACGGCCAACGCACCTGCCATCGAACCGGGACACTTCTTCGGAACCGCCGTGGCCGGAATCGGGGATTTTGACGGGGACGGGGTGCCCGACCTGGCCGTCGGCTCGGATTCCACCGACCTGACATACGCCAAGGTGTGCCGCGGCTCCGGCTCGTCTAGCACTACCGTGCTGAATACGGGATCCATGCACGTACTGATGATGAACAGCGACGGGTCAGTAAAGGACAGCTTTACCATAGACGGCGCGACCGAGAACGGGCCCGTCCTGGGCGAGTTCGAGTTCTTTGGGATAAGCGTGGCGGCAATCGGCGATCTGGACGGAGACGGGGTGACCGAGCTGGCCGGCGGCTCCAACCGCGGCGACGGCGGGGGACTTGACAGGGGCGAGGTGCACGTCATGTACATGAACAGGGACGGCTCCATAAAGGCGACGCAGACACTCGACGACCTGGCCCCCAACGGACCCTCCCTTGACGACTATAACTTCTTCGGCTTTGCGATGTCCTCTAGCGCCGACGTGAACGGGGACGGCAGGCCCGACATTGCAGTGGGCGCGTATCTGGACAACATAAGGGGGCTGCACGACCAGTCCGTCGAGGATGCCGACACGCTGACCCCCGAGGAGCGCGAAGCCATCTCAGACGAGATATCCAGAAGGGCGGCGGAGGCTGCCCTCGGCGCCGTACACGTCATACTGACAAGCTGACTGACAACAGAGGATACCGCCTAACGGGCGCGGCCCAAAAGCAAAATACTTGTGCGCGCGGCCAGTCATGCCGCAAAACTGGTTAAAGCCCGCCACGTCACGCGCAGGAAAAGCCCGACGTATCCACCACAGCCGAGGCAGGGGGCGTCACCGCCACCACCAAACCCAAGGCGCTTATTCCCCACCGATTGTACTAATTTCCCTCTCCATCCCTTTCTCCCACCTCGCGTCACCCTACAAGGCAAACAAGGATACGCGCCGTTTTTCACACAGGCATTACTGTCGGCCGAGGACTGACGTCGATGAACTGAAAAAGAGTAGGCTTTTATCGCAAACCCGGCCCCCGCGGATCTGTTTGAGATGTGTTGTTCTATAATAGGGTACAGCAGCAGCAGCAGAGGGGACGACGTCGACGGCGCGGCACCCATACTGGTACGCGGACTCAGGCGCATGGAGTACCGCGGGTATGACAGCGTGGGGGTCGCGACCGCGCCAGGCGGGCGCGGCCAGGGGAAGCAGGCGGACGGCGGCATAATGGTACGCAAGGGCACCGGCAAGGTGGACGACGTGAACAGGTCGGCGCGCCTCGACGCGATGCCCGGAAGCGTAGGAATAGGCCACACGAGGTGGGCCACCCACGGAAACGTGACGGACGCAAACGCGCACCCCCATGCAAGCAGCTCAGGCGAGATCGCCATAGTGCACAACGGCATCATAACAAACTTCGAGGAGATAAAGTCCGAGCTTGTACAGGACGGGTACGAGTTCAGGAGCGAGACGGACAGCGAGGTGATTTCAAACCTGCTGCAGAAAAACTACGAGCGAACCGGGAGCGTCAAGGAATCCATGATGGGCACGGTTTCAAGGCTGCAGGGAGAGTATGCGTTCGTGGCAATGTTCAGCGGCGGCAGGCTGGCCGCGGCCAGGCTCCACAAGCCGCTCATAATCGGAGTCGGAAAAAACGACATGTTTCTCTCAAGCGACGTGCTTGGGTTCATCGAGTACACGGACGAGGCCGTGTACGTGGAGAACGGCAACATGGTGACCGCAAACGGAGACATGTCCACGTTTGAGGTCACGGACTTTGAAGGGAGGCCCGTCAAGTACAGCATAACAAAGGTCTCAAAGGAGTTCGGGGACGCGTACAAGGGCGACTATGCTCACTTTACCCTAAAGGAGATCTTCGAGCAGCACGAGACCGCATCCAGGGCAGGCGGGACGGCCGTGCGGGAGATAGCAGAGGCCGCCAGGATCATACGAGGCGCGGACAGCGTATGCCTGACGGGCAGCGGGAGCAGCTACAACGCGGCGCTGGTCGCAAAGCACTTCTTTGCAAGCCATGCCAAAAAGAGCACAGAGGCCGTCATGTCAAGCGAGATGCAGTTCTCATCGGAAGGAATGGGCCCCGGCTCGGTGCTCGTGGCCATATCCCAGAGCGGGGAGAGCGCCGACGTGCTGAGCGCCGTCAGGACGGCGAGAAAGGCAGGATGCAGAATAATATCGGTGGTCAACATGATGACCTCCTCGCTTGCGCGCCAGTCGGACGTGACAATCGGGATGAACTGCGGCCCCGAGATAGGGGTGGCCGCCACCAAGAGCTTTACGTCTCAGCTGGTGGTGCTATACAGGATAATATCGCAGGTGGCAGAAGACAGGCGGCTCGGTGGCAATGGCGGCGACAGGGGCGACAGCAGCAGCGGCAACGGCAGTAGCGACATCACAGGCGCAGTCCCGGGCCTCATACTCCGGACGCTGGAGGATCCCACCGGCGTGCAAAAGGTGGCAAAGGAGCTTAAAGACATATCGGACATATACGTGCTCGGCAGGGGCGTGCACTATCCCATTGCAACGGAGGCGGCCCTGAAGATAAAGGAGTTGACGTACATACATGCAGAGGGGATTGCAGGAGGCGAGCTAAAGCACGGGCCGCTCGCGCTGATGGACGACTCGACATACGTCATTGTGATAAACCCGGCCGACTCCACATACGAGGAGATGCTGACCAGCGCAAGGGAGATAAAAGCAAGGGGCGCAAGAATAATAGGAATATCCGACGCGCATTCTGACGTGTACGACCACTGGATAAAGATCCCAGAAGCCGGGGATAAAGCGGGGAATTCAAATGGCCCGCTTTATGCCATATCGGAGATCATACCCATACAGCTGCTCGCGTACTATACGGCGCTGGAGAGGAATGCGGATCCGGATTATCCGAGGAACCTGGCAAAGTCCGTAACAGTCAAGTGACGGGGAACCGGTGCGAAAAAGATCGGGGGCGGCCCGTCCAGCATGCGGCCCGCAGACCAGCCCTCATGCGGCCCGCGATCCGAACATTTTGGCGTACTCGGCGTCTATTGCGCGCGCCATCTCCGCGCGCCCGGCGTTTGTCTTTAGCATGGCAGAGATGATGCAGCCGCCTGCGCCTACGCCCTCCTTGGCATATCCCTCCGCAAATGCCCTCAGTCCTGCATGCTTTGAGGCGTCAAGCCCCGGGTCTACTGCGATTGCAGGAACGCCGGACACGTCGGATATCAGTCCTGCAAAGTCCGCATTCTTGTCCCCTGCCACGTACGAGGTTGTCCCGACTGCCACGTTGCTGCCGTCGTATCCTATCCTTGACGCAACGGCAAGGACGGCGGCCATCTGCGTCCCGCCTGCCAGCATAACCTTGGAGGATACTGACGCGGAGCTCAGCATGCCGGCCACGAACGGAATCATAGGATCCCCCACGGCGGCCGTTATCCGGTACATGTAATGCTGCCTCTCCGCCTCGCTTGAGCCCGGTCCGGGCGGCTTTGGCGCGACGTCATCAAGAGGGACCTGCGCGTCGGAGGCGCGTCCACCACCGTGACGTTCCGGGGGCGCAGCCGCGTGCGGGCGGCCTCGGCCTGGCAGACGCCGTCCGTTATCAGGCGCGGCACCAGCCGCATTGCCCGCGGAGCCACCGGGGGCGCCCTCCGTACGGCCGCCCTTCTCACCGGGCGCGCGTTGTGGTGTACGCCCCGCGCCCTTCCTGCCAAGCCTCAGAAACGCGTCGCGTATGACCCGTCTCTTGAGGGATATTGGGTTGGAGGGCATGCTGGAGCTTACCCTCGCGCGATGCCCCAGCCCGTACAGGACTGCCATTGCCGTGGTGGTCCCGGCCGGAATGCTCTCGCCTATCACCAAACAGTCGGCAAGCGGCGCCAGGCTCCTCCCCACTATGCGCCCATAGTCCACCGCATGCAGCACGTCCTGCACCGACATCGCGTCACGCGTGCGGATGTTGCCGCCGTACCCAAGCCCCGTGGCCACGTACGGCAGTCTCGGGGATACGCGGCTCCCGGCGTTTATCGTCACGTGCGGAATGCTTGCGTGCTCGAGGGCCGCCTTTGCAAGGACGGCGGGGGTCGGCTTGCCGTCAGGCGTGACGGGTATGCCCTTGATGGTCCTGCAGTATCCGTAATGCAGGTATTCGGCATCGGCAGGCGGCGTGAACTTGAACGAGCCCGTATCGGCGCCCGCGATTGTAAGCCCGGGAACCTCGCAGGTGGACGTATACGACATTACCATCGAGAACAGGAACCTGCCGGAGGCGACAGAGTCTACAAAGTCTGCGCCCCTGCGCTCGCTTCCGTGTATCCTCAGGCCGTCCATATCCGTTGCTCATCACCAGCCCGTGCGCGGCGCAGACCGGCTCCCTCGCGTAAATGACAGTGCGGCCGTGCGCAGTCACCCCATGGTCATCCTTGCCACAAACTGCTCCTCGGATACCGGGCGCATCACAGGATTGCTCTGCTTTTGATCTCCGAGGGTGGACACCGGTACGGCCCCATAGTCGTGCCCCGGATACATCACAAGCGAGTCCTCAAGGTTTGAAAGCGTGTCGAATATGCTGTGGTACAGTTCGCGCGCGCTGCCGCCGGGCAGATCGACGCGCCCGCACGTGCCCACAAACAGCGTGTCGCCGGTAAAGATCTTGCCGTCCCCGACCAGGCAGATGCTGTCCTTTGAGTGGCCGGGGGTATGCAGCACCTCGAGCGCCGAGTCCCCAAACGCGACGGCGTCGCCGTGCCGCAGCGATATGTCATGGGGCAGTTCTGACGCCTCGTGCTGCGCGACAGGGGCGCCGGTGGACTGGGCCATCTGCTCGTTTCCCGTCGTGTGGTCAAAATGGTGGTGCGTGTTTACGATATGCGTGACGCGAAGCGAGTCCCGCCTTATGACCTGCTCTATGTCCGCCAGGTCCCACGAGGGGTCCAGTATTACGGCATCCCCGGTCTTATAATCAGATATGACGTACGTAAAGTTCTGCATGCGTCCCACCTGCATCTGCTCGACTTTGATGGTCATGAGACGATCCCTGCCTCCGCCTCCGGCGGGATGCCGATCTTTTCTGTATGCAGGGCGCCGGTCAGGTCGGGGCGCCTTGGAATTCCCTGCTTCATGCGGTGGAACGTGACGGTCACGTCACACGTCGTATGCATGTTGGCAGTCTCCCCGGTCTGCGGGTCGAGCCCGCTCGGCACGTCGACGGCCATCTTGAACGGCTCTTGCTGCCCGTTGATGTACGCGATGGCCGACGAGTACGGCTTCCGGATATCGCCCGTGATGCCGGTCCCGAATATCGCGTCTACGATGACGTCAGGCGCGCTACCCGGTGGCACAAACTCGGCGCCGCACGCCACCAAGGACACCGAGCCGGGCATCTTCTCC
This sequence comes from Nitrosopumilaceae archaeon, assembly GCA_022823825.1. Lineage (GTDB taxonomy): Archaea > Thermoproteota > Nitrososphaeria > Nitrososphaerales > Nitrosopumilaceae > Nitrosopumilus. The sequence goes on from JAJEHG010000065.1 coordinate 20,110, forward strand.
AAGAGGGACCAGTTCCACCGGCTCTCCTCCGTCTTTATCATGTCGGGACTGCCCAGCAGGTGCACTGCGGGACGGGCCCCGTATCCGGCAAGGTGCCGGGCGGCTACCATCCCGTCGCCGCCGTTGTTTCCGAGGCCGGCGACCACCAGAACGCGCTTGCCTGCAATGTCGTGCCCCCTGGCGCGTACGGCCTCCACCAGGCGCCTGGCAGCGGCGGCGCCGGCATTCTCCATCATGAATTTTTTGAGAAAGCCCATGTCGTGCCCCCTGTTCTCGATGTCGTACATCTGGGACACCGTAATTGGCGGATCCATGGCGTGGTGGGCGTGGGCGGCCAAATTAAGCTTGCCAAGCGTCGGCGGCGGGCGCGGGCGGCCGCACCCGCGGATGCGGCAGCGGACAAAAGCTCTGAAGGAATTTAACGGGGCCCTTGGCAGTACAATCGTGAAGAGTGTCCTCACACTTGATGACTTTGACCTCAAGGGCAAGACCGTGTTTCTGAGGGTCGACATGAACTGTCCCATCGACCCCAACACGATGGAGATTCTGGGCACAAAGCGGATAGAGGAGGCGGCGGCCAGCCTGAAGTCGCTGCAGGACGCAAAGGTGGTGATCGCATCCCACCAGGGAAGGGTGGGCAACAACGACTATACCGGAATGTCAAGCCATGCGGAGGTGCTCCAGAAGGTGACCGGCCGCAGCATCAAGTACGTGGAGGACGTGATGGGGGTGGCGGCCCAGGACGAGATACGCAGCATGAAGGACGGCGACATCATACTGCTTGACAACCTCAGGTTCTGCGCGGAGGAGAACTATGAATTTCCCCCCGAGTCCGCCTCCAAGACGATAATGGTCTCCAGGCTCTCAAAGCTGTTCGACGCGTGCGTCATGGACTCGTTTCCGAGCGCGCACAGGCAGCATCCGTCGATCGTGGGATTCCCCCACGTGCTTCCGGCGTGCGCCGGCAGGATTGTAGAGCGCGAGGTTCAGAACCTCGACAACATAATGACGGTGGCAAAGGCCCCCCACGTGATCGTACTGGGAGGCTCAAAGGTGCCCGACAGGCTAGAGGCCATAAAGATGCTGATAGAGAACGGCAGGGCCGACCACATACTTCTGACCGGGCTCATTGGAAACGTGTTTCTGCGCGCCCAGGCAAGGATAAAGTCGTCGCTTGGGATAAAACGCGAAGAGGAGGCAGTGGCAAAGGCCCACGCGCTGATTGGCGAGTATCCCGACGTGTTTGCCACTCCCGTGGACGTGGCAATCGACAAGGACGGCGAGAGGATAGAGATGGACGTCAGGGAGATGAGCAGGGGGGACAAGGTGTACGACATGGGCCCAAAGACGGTGGAATACTATTCAAAGCTGATATCGGGCGCCGGCACCGTGTTCATAAGCGGCCCTGCAGGGTTCTTTGAGAACGAAAACTTTAGCTATGGGACAAACTCCCTGCTGAGGGCAGTCGCAGACTCCATGGCCACCACCATAGTCAGCGGCGGCCACCTTACCTCGGCGCTAAAAAAGCTGGGACTGACTGACAGGATAAACCACATCAGCACCGCCGGCGGAGCCCTCGTGCTGTATCTGACAGGCAAGCGCCTTCCCATGATAAGCGCGCTCGAGGATGCGTCCGCCAGGCACAGGAACCAGGGGCTCAGTTGATGCGGGGCGTGCCCCGAGGATGCCGACGGCGGCAGGGGATACGAGTATCTGAGATCAGGCGCATAGAGGCATGGCCGAACTGCGGCGATGGCTATGGCGGCGGCGGCGGCGGCTGCAGGGACGGTGGCACACATGACAGCGGCGGCATCTGCCCCCCCCCCCTTCCCCTCCCCGGCATGGCGCCTTCAAGCACGGCATTCACAGCCTAGAACCGCCACGTCGTGCGGACTCGGCGGATTCGGATTCGCATGGCATGTCACGACCGCGCGCGGAATAACCGTACAGATGGTTACGCGGGGGCGTCTATAATGTCAGAGTCGTTTTTGTGATCGACGCCGTTCAGCACTCAGGCTCCTACAATGGCGCCTTGCAGCCGGGATTCGGGCATGCGCGCTCCTCTGCCCTTCCCAGGTGGACTGTTTGGGAGCAGGCGCCGCATTTCATCTCGTCCACCACGTCAAAGAGGCGCAGCCACATCGTGTTAAAGTTCTGCGCTATGTTGCGTACAAGGCCCGACTCGCACAGCGACGTAAAGTCGGACTCGACATCGCACACGTCACACGTGTCGTCCACGGCGCCTTTTTTGCGCATGATGTCCAGGACTTCGTCGTTCGTAAACCGGAGCTCGAGGTCGTTAAAATTCTCAAATATTGTACGGCGCATCTCAAGACCCAGCGCGGCGGAGGCGTCAGCGTTATTGCCGGAGGCGGCGTCAGCAGCCCCTGTCGCCCCGTCGGAATCGCCAGCCATCTAGTACAGTCCGGCAGCCTCTTCTTTTAGTCTGTCGATCTCCTCAGGAGACATGCCGGCATCCGCGGCGTCCGGGCCAGTGGAGCTGCCCGAGTTCTGCATGTGCCTTCCAAGATACGTGTATAGCGCCGACTTGAACACCTTCAGCGACAGCAGCGCGCACTTTATGCGGACCGCCTGCAGGTGTTCCAGCCCCAGCTCGCCCAGTATGTCGTCCTTGCCTACTGCCCTCACCTCTTCTAGGCTCTTTCCTTTTGTAATCTCAGTCAGGACCGACGAGCACGCCATGCAGATTGCGCAGCCCTTGCCATGGAACTTTATGTCAGAGACGGCGTTGTCAGATATGTTCATGTCTATGTCTATGCTGTCGCCGCACAGCGGGTTTGCGTCATGAAACGTCACGTCGGGGTTCTCTATCTTGCCAAAGTTTGCCGGATTCCTCGAATAGTCCACGATCATCTCGTGGTAGATGTCCGCGTTGCCACCGCTGCTCATCTTGCAGCATCGCCCTCCTCTTTCTTGCCGCGCACCGCAAACTTTTGCGCCACCACGTCAAGCGATCCTACCAGTGCGTCGATCTCGGAGGTTGTATTGTACAGGTAAAAGCTCGCCCTTGACGTGGCCGCCACGTCGAGCTTTTCCATCAGCACCTGCGCGCAGTGGTGTCCAGACCTGAGCGCCACGCCGGCCTCGTCTATGATATACGCGACATCGTGCGGGTGCACCGACTGGAAGTTAAACGAGATGACGCCGCCGCGCCTCGAGGCGTCCTTTGGCCCGTATATCTTAAGGTCCGGTACGGCTGACAGTTTTTCTAGCGCGTATCGCGTGAGGAGCATCTCGTGGCTTCTGACGTTCTTCATCCCGATTCGTTCAAGGTAGTCTATGGCGGCGCCCAGCCCTATCACGTCGGCGATGTTGGGCGTGCCGGCCTCGAACTTGTACGGCAGATCGTTCCACGTGGACTCGTACTTGTGCACCTCGCGGATCATGTCACCGCCCCCGTGGAACGGCACCATCTCGCCCAGCATTTCCTTGCTTGCCCAGAGTACGCCTATGCCGGTGGGTCCCAGCATCTTGTGGCCGGAGAATGCGAAAAAGTCGCACCCGAGCGACGCGATGTCGACTGGCATGTGCGGTACGGCCTGGGCGCCGTCCACCAGCGTGGGGACGCCGGCAGCCTTGCACTTTGAGATGATTGCATCTGCGTCTGTGATGGTGCCAAGCACGTTTGACATCAGGCTGAACGCGACCAGTCTCACCCTTCCAGTATCAAGCAGCTTGTCCAGATCGTCAAGGATCAGCTCGCCGTTATCGTCAATCCGGACATATTCTAGGACCGCCCCCCTTTCTTCGGCCACGAGCTGCCACGGCACAATGTTGCTGTGGTGCTCGTATTCCGTAGTGACTATGATGTCGCCGGGCCTTACGTGTCCTCTTCCCCATGCGTATGCCACCAAGTTGATTGCCTCAGTAGTGCCGCGGACGAATATTATCTCCTGCCGGTCCCTGATGTTTACAAATTTGGCCACCTTGTCCCGGACCGCCTCGTAGGCCTCGGTGGCCTCCTCGGCAAGCGCGTACACGGCCCTGTGGGTGTTCGCATTGTACGTCCTGTAATAGTCGCCTATCGCGTCTATCACCTGCGTGGGTTTTTGCGTGGTGGATGCATTATCCAGATATACCAGGGGCTTGCCGTCCCTGACGGTCCTAGCAAGTATCGGAAAGTCCCCTCGAAGATCCTCAAAATTTACCACGGGCTGCGCAGGGGGTTTTGTTTGCGTGGAGGGCTGCTGCTGCGGTGGTTTTTGCTGCGTGGGTTGCGGCTGCTGCTGCGGTGGTTTTTGCTGCGTGGGTTGCGGCTGCTGCTGCGGTGGTTTTTGCTGCGTGGGTTGCGGCTGCTTTTGCGCATGCTGGAATTGCCGACGGTGCCGATTCCGGCGGCGTGCCTTTTTGCCATGCTGCGGTTGCTGCTGCGGCTGGGGGGATTGTCCATTCTGAGTCGCGTCCATGGCCGGTCACTACGCCTCTACGTATATCTGTCCATCGTCCACTCTAATGTTGTAGACTTGTACGGGTTTTTCGGCGGGGGGATTCAGGGGGCAGCCGGACTCCAAGTCAAACACAGAAAGATGTAACGGGCAACGCACGCCGTCGGGCCCCAGGAAGCCTGTCGACAGGTCCGCGTCTTCGTGGGTACACATCAGGTCGGTCACGCGTATTGCCCCGCCCTGGTTTGCGACCAGCATCCTGCGGCCGCCCTCATGATCCTCGAATTTTTGCAGCGTCCCGTCTGCAACGTCGGAAAGCGGGCATACACGAAGCCACCTTTTTTTGCCGTCGCGGCTGTCGCCGGCGGCAGCGTCCATGGCGCCGTTCTTGTCACCATCATCATTAGCGGTACTTGTAGTGCTGTTCAATCTCCGCATCCTCGTTGTATCTGGTCTCCTCGACCTCGACGAACTTTGCAAGCTCCTCGTCCGTATTGATGCCAAGCTCGCGGCCTTCCCATTTTGACTCGATCAGGTATGCAATCCATGCCCTTACCTGGTACGACATCTTCCTGGACAGTGGCTCCAGAAATCCCTCGACAATGGTGCGTTCGGCCTCCTCCTTGCTGAGGCACCTTGACTGCAGGTAGAATATCTGTTCCTCGTCGATCTGGGCGACTGACGCAGAATGTGTGGCCTTGACGTCGTTTGTCAGGATTTCCAGTCCCGGTATGGCGTCGGACTTGGCGTCGGGATCAAGCAGGATGGACCTGCCTGACAGAAATGAGTTTGACTTTGTCGCGTTCTCCTTTATGCGTATCATGCCCTTGAACAGTGACTTGGACTTGTCGCGCAGGATGGACTTTTCGACGACCCTGCCCTCGGTTGCGGGACTCTCGTGGTTCACCTCGGTCTGGATGTCAAAGGACTGGTCCGCATTGCCGAACACCACCTCCGAGTCGTTTACAGACGCCCCGCTGCCGCGCAAAAAGTAGTCTATGCGGTACCTGCTCAGCTGGGCCCCGAAGAGTCCCGAGTACCAGTTCACCAGGGCGTCCTGCGACATGTCAGTAAGCCGGGTCGAAAAGTTGACGGCCGACTGGTCGAGCATCTGGAGCGTCGTCACGTCAAGGCGCGAGTTGGCGCCCACCGTCGTGTTGAGCATCTCCATATATGACGGCTGCAGGGCCGCCGGAGATACAGAACCGCCGTCGCCGGGCCTTGGCGAGTACATCTCCTGGACTATGGTGGCCCTCGCCGAGTCCCCCACTGCAATGACGTTGCGGGATATTACAGACGAGCCGTCCTGGGGCAGGCAGACCAGCGCGTATATGGGCCTGTCAATCTGGACCCCGTTGGGCACGTGTACGAACACCCCGGAGTTAAAGGCCGCGTTGTTCAGAGCGGTAAACTTGTCGCCCTCCGAGTCCGACGACTCTAGGGCGGTGCGCACGGCCGACTCGCTCCTGCCGTCATTTAGCGCGTCATATATGGAGCTGATCACAACGCCCTTGGCCGCCGCGTCATCCGGAATGTTTACGCGGACAATGCGGGTGCCCACCTGTATGATCGACATCTCGTCCTTCAGTTCCGCAATCCGGCGGCCCAGAAACTCGGGCTCGGCGTCGGATGCCGACAGGCCGGGCGGCAGCAGCACCTGCGCGGGATCAAGCCTCCTGGCGTCGGTATACTTGTTGTACAGCGGCGAGGTCTCAAGCGGCAGCCGGCCGTACGCCTCAAACGAGCTGCGCCTGTACTCTTGAAGCCACTGCGGATCGCGCCCCTGGGCGGATATCGCGTCTATATGGGACTCGTCGAGTTCGGACAGCTTTTGAAGTGTGGACATTGCATTATCAACTCACAGGCAGCGGGCAGGCACGACGGTCACCCCACGGAGTCGTCCATCTCGAGTTTTATCAGCCGGTTCAGCTCCACCGCATACTCCATCGGAAGCTCCTTTGTGAACGGCTCCATGAACCCGTTTACTATCAGCGACAGGGCCTCCTCCTCTGTAAAGCCCCGGCTCATCAGGTAGAATATCTGGTCGTCGCCTATCTTGCCTACTGTGGCCTCGTGCGTGATGGTGGCGTCCTCCTGGTTTATCTCCATGTACGGGTACGTGTCTGTCTTCGACGTGTCATCAAGAAGCAGCGCGTCGCACCTTACGGTCGACTTTACGTTGGTCGCGCCCTTTGCCACGTTGAGCAGTCCGCGGTATGTGGAACGTCCGTCATGCCTGCTCACCGACTTTGAGGTGATCTTCGACTTTGTGTTTGGCGCCAGGTGCACCATCTTGGCGCCCGTGTCCTGGTGCTGCCCCTTGCCTGCAAAGGCAATCGACAGCGTCTCGCCGTATGCGCGCTGTCCCATCAGGTACACGCCGGGGTACTTCATCGTGAGGCGGCTTCCAATGTTGCCGTCAATCCATTCCACCGTGGCCCCCTCGTACGCGTAGGCGCGCTTTGTCACCAGATTGTACACGTCGTTGCTCCAGTTCTGGATTGTGGTATACCGCAGGTGGGCGTCTTTGTGGGCCACCAGTTCCACCACCGCGGAGTGCAGCGACTCGGACGAGTATACGGGAGCCGTGCATCCCTCTATGTAGTGGACGTCTGCGCCCTCGTCTACGATGATCAGGGTGCGCTCAAACTGCCCGATATTCTCCGCGTTTATCCTAAAGTATGCCTGGAGTGGCATGTCGACCTTTACGCCCGGCGGCACGTAGATGAACGAGCCGCCGCTCCAGACTGCGCTGTTGAGTGCTGCAAACTTGTTGTCCTCAGGCGGTATGACCTTGCCAAAGTACTTGCGGAATATCTCAGGCTGCTCCTTTAGCGCCGAGTCAGTGTCAAGGAACATCACGCCCTGCTTTTGCAGGTCCTCCCTGAGGTTGTGGTATACGACCTCGGACTCGTACTGGGCCCCGACGCCGGCCAGGAACTTCTTCTCGGCCTCCGGGATTCCGAGCTTGTCAAAGGTGTTCTTTACGTCGGCCGGAACGTCGTCCCAGTTCTTCTCGGTCTTTTCTGACGCCTTTGCGTAATAGTAAATGTTCTGAAAGTCTATGGTACTCAGGTCGCCGCCCCACGTGGGCATGGGTTTTTTCATAAACGTCTCAAACGATCTAAGCCTAAAGTCGAGCATCCACTGCGGCTCGTCCTTCATCTTGCTGATTCCAATTACCGTCTCCTTTGTGAGTCCCTTTTTGCTCAGGTGGACGTACATTTCAGTAGAATCCTTAAAGTCATACTTTGAATAATCCATCTCAAGGTTCTCAGTTGCCATCACACACGACATAACGTCGTTATTATAAATAGATGTGGGAAAATAGGCAGAGCTAAATAGGCGCAGCTAAAGGAAGCAGGAGGGTCAGAACAGGCCCGCAAACGAGAGCAGCGCGACGCATCCCATTATGATTGCAAACCACCAAAAGCTGACCCGGCCCGCAATGCCCACAAGCACGCGCATGGACAGGTACCCGAACGCAAACGAGAGCGCGAGCCCCACCACCAGTTCGGCGGGTTCGGCATCCGGGAGGCCGTACACAAGCAGGAGTCCCGCCTGGGCCGTCAGTACGGCTGGAATGCCCATCAGGAAGGAGAGCCGCAGGGCCTCGGGCGCAGAATATCCGCGCAGAAGAAGCGCAGAGACCGTGACGCCGGACCGTGACAGCCCGGGCAGGGCAGAGAACGCCTGAACCACCCCAAGAAGTATGGTGTCACGGAAGGTGAGCGACGCGGCGGACTTTAGGCCGGCGGCATACGCGGCAGGGCCCTGCCGCCTCTTGGTGGCATACAGGATTATTCCCGTCGCTATCAGCGCGATCCCGACCAGTCCGAGCAGGAACTCGCCGGATGCGGCGCCAGCATCCGCTGCAAGCGCAAACACGGAGAATCCGAGCGCCCCGCTCAGGAGCGTGGATATGACCAAAAACGTAATCATGCCGTCGGCGGGGTTGCCGTATCCGGGGCGGTAACCACGCGCACTGCGGAGTATGCGTGCTATGTCCCGGCGCAGGTACAGGACGGCCGAGCCGGCCGTTCCAAGATGCAGGAAAAACGACAGGTCCGCCGCGTCCCGGGGCGCGTATCCAAACAGTCCGGTCATGATGATTACGAGCTCGCCGGTGCTGGATATCGGAAGCCATTCAAGGACGCCCTGCAGCATGCCAAATACCGCGGACTCTGCAAGCGTCATAGGCGGTTTGAGGCAGAGTTCTATTAATTCTAGGCGAATAGGCGGAAGGGGAAGGGCAGAGTCGTCACGGGACGGCGTGCGGCTCAGGCCGTTCTCGGCTGCCCACCAGGTCAAGGTAGAGGGCGTGGCGCCTCTTTTGGATTTTATTAAACGTCTTGGACGGATTCTCAAATCGCGGATAATTATCCGATATGTAACGTATCGTAATGTCGCAGTCATGTATGGCGCCGGCAGCTTCTTGCACCTTTTTTACGCTCTCAAGGACGCGCGACATTGACGCGTCGGGACTGGCGTTGCGGTTGTTTTTGGCATTGTTTCTGGCGGTACCGGCGCCGGCATCGCCATTGCCGTCACCGCTGCGTCCTGCAGACATCACCTCGTCTTCTAGCAGGTAGCGCAGCTTCTTGACAGTCTTTCTCATCTCATGCAGTTCCTTTGTCTTCGACTCGTCAGATGCCATGACCTGCGACTCGCGCCTCACCACATCAAATAGGAACCATATCTTCCTTTTGCGCCGCGCGGCCACTGCGTGAGGGTCAACCGGCGGCATCGCAGGAAGTCGAGCAGCGGCAAGCTTTCTGGCATCTCCAAGTATGTCGAACAGCGCCGGACCCTTGCCCCGGGACAGGTTTGCCACAGGCTCAGAGTCGGGCGGCACGCCAAGCCGCATCAGCGTGTTCCGTATCACGTCAGAGTCGCGGAGGCGGCTGTTTCTCCTGAACAGGGACTTTGCGCGCATGACATATTTTTTGCTCCGCGCAGTCCTTGCCGACTTTGGCAGGGCCCCGTGGGTTGACTCGAGTCTCCGCACGGACGTTCGCAGGTTGTGTATCTGCTCCTCGCCCTGACTGTCAAGATATTCCTGCAGCCTCCTTGCAAACAGGTCGAGCCTCCGCTGCATGATGTCAGGAGGCAGCCCAGGTCTTGCGCTGCTGTCGTTGCTGCTGCCGCCGCCGCCACCTGCATGTTTCTGGTTTTTGCCCATTCGTGTCATGTCGTACGCGCCACGGGCAATATCTGTTTGGAGGCGGACAGGGCATGCCAACTCTGCACTGCCCCCAGTCGCGTTCGTCGGAGGACCGATGTGACGCCGCTTGGCGGGAAAATGAACGGCGCGGCTGGCAAGACACGCTTCAGGATTTACGTTCGGCATGCGTGTATGTTCAGGAAGATTCGAGGCACGAATCTGCAGAATTCGTGGCTCCAAGGCCCATATCACAAAAAGGGCATTCGGCAGAGGCGTCTTGCAGGCGTCACGCCTTTGAGAGATACCGCAGTATCGGCTTTCTGAGGCCGTCGTTGAGCGCCTCCACGGAGCGGTTGCCGTTTACCATGTTGAGCCCGTACTGCTGCTTTAGCACCTCGAACTCGCGCGCAAGCCTCTGCTGGTATCTGATGAAAGAGTCGTACATGTTCTTTGAGATGCCCATGTCGGCTCCCGACTCGTAATAGTCCAGGCTCTGCCTCTTTGCAAAGACGCGGTGTACAAGCACGTACGGGTCCACGTCCAAGTAAAACGTCATGTCCGGCACGAGTGCAAAGCTGTACAGGTTGCTCGACCAGCTGCGCTTTATGCCGCGGACAGTATTCCTTGCCATCAAGGTGTAGATGTATCGATCGGCCAGCACGACATAGCCGGCCTGGAGCGCGGGTATGATCTTGTGCTCCAGCTGGTCGGCAAAGTCTGCCGCGTAAAACATTGCAAGGGTCCTAACGCCAAGCGATATGTTGCGCTTGGCCTCTAGTATGCCCTGACCGATTATCTCCGAGCGCGTGAGCCCCGTGTTTAGCACGGCGTACCCTTCTGCCTCCAGCTGCGTGGTGAGCAGCTCGATCTGGGTGCTTCTTCCGGACGCGTCGGGCCCCTCTATTACAATCAGGCGCCCCGCTATCTCAATGTCGCGCAGGTAGTGCAACCCGCCGAACTTTTTCGTCCCGTACCATTTGGGCTTGCGGGACTTCATGCCGCCCACGTTGCCGCCGGCGCCGTCACCATCGCCGCGGTTGCCGCCGCCGGCCGTGCCGGCATCCTCCGCGCCCGCAAGCTGGCGGTATATATCAGAGTCATAGTATGCGTGGCTGTCAGAGTACTCCTCAGTAATGCCGCCGGCCCCGGAGTCGTCAGGCGCGTCATCACTCTCATAGTCCTCCTCGGCACCGTCAGGCACGGAGCGGCCGTATACGGCGCGCTCTGCTGCTGCTGCCACCGTCCCGGACGCGTCGCGTACGGATGCAGAGTCACTCGCGTCAGACGTGCTCTGGCACCTCCAGAACGGTCTTCTTTTTGAGCTTCTTTGGAAGCAGCTTGCGCACCTTGGCCCGCATGATCATTTGTTGTTCGTGGATGGGCATCGTGGCATCCATGACCACAAAGCTCTCGCGCTTGTGCATCGCTTCATACTGCTCTACGATGCGATGCTGGAATATCCTAAAGCTCTCGTAGAGGTCCTTTGAGAGGTTCAGATCGGCGCCAGCTTCATAAAATTTCAGCTTTGGCCTGCCGGACAGTATGCGGTCCATCGCGGTATCAAGCGGCACCCTAAAGTAGAATGCAATGTCGGGCTTTATGGCAAAGTCGTAGACCTTGCGGACCCACGCCGGGTCGCAGCCCCGCGTCACGTCCCGGGCGTACGCGGTATAGACGTACCGATCGGCCAGCACGAAATAGCCGGCATGGAGCAGCGGCAGTATGTGCCGCTCAAACCGATCGGCAAAATCCGTCGCGTGAAGAAGGCTAAACGTGGTGGGTGTCAGGGCCTCCTTTTTCTTGCCCTTGGATGTTATGGAGCGGACTATATCCGAAGAGTTCCACTCCGTGCGAAAGACCTCAAACATGTTGTACCGCAGCCATTTTTCAAGCAGTAGCAGCTGGGTGGACTTGCCAGAGCCGTCTATCCCCTCGACTACGATAAGCTTGCCCGGGACGTCCCTCCTCCGCGGGCGGCGCCTCCCGGCTTCGGCCTTTTTGGATTCCGCCTGGCCCGCGGCACCGTGTTCGCCGTCCGCGGCGCCAGAGCGCGAGGATGCAGCCATCATGCATGGCTTTTGCCCGCAAATAGACTATAAGTCTTGCAAATAGTCCACAGTGCCGCCTGTGGCTACGCGGGCAGACGCACGTGCGTCATCCAACGACCCGGATGTCCGGACGGAACGGGATTCCAAACGCGTCCTCCAGCTGGGAGCACGCTTCCCTGAACATGAGTTGCGGAAAGCGGCTTCCAGACGGCACGCGTACGGCAAGCGTGACGGAGCCGCCTTTGCCAAACTCCGGAACCATGTCGGCCGAGGATTTTTCGAGTATCTGGTACGCAAGCACAATGGCCGACATCCGGCGTATCCGTTTTTTGTCGTACGAGTAGGCTATGGATTCAAAGTTGAGCAGGTTTATGTCCGCCTTGCGGCGCTTTCTCAGGTGCATCAGGGCCAGCGCGGCTGCAAGCTGTTCGCCATGGCTCAGGTGCGAGTCGTCGTCCATTATGGTATACAGTATGTTTGAGATGTCCCTAAACGACCTCAGGCGGTCAATCTGCTCCAGCGCGTACCGTATTACGGGCCGGTCGACAGGGTGCAGGAGATTTGCAGACAGGAGGAGTTCCACGAGCGCGTCGATTTTGGATGACACGAGGGCCGAAGACGGGGAGACCGCGCTGAGGACCGTCTCTCGGATGTGCTGCTCGTCTATGTGCTGTGACTTGAACGCGGCCGGGTGCTGTATTGACAGCGCAAGCGCGCCCTCCCGCAGCCCGTGCGCGCTGACAGTCAGCCTTTCACATTTTACGCTTTTGAGAAACGACATTATTACGAGTACGGAGGCGCGCAAGGTGTCGGCCCGCGAGGAGTTTATTGTGGGAATCTTTGCAATCTTGTCAGGGGGCATGTCACGTATCTTTCTCCATATATCCTCAAGGTCAGTCACGGAGAGCTGGTAGTTGTGGGTCTTTGAGAGCGGGTAGCCTTTGGCATCCTGCACGTATTTGGTAAGCGAGCGGAGCACCCCGCCGACTCCCACCATGGTAACCGCCGGAAGCCCGGTCCCGGCGGCGGCGTCGCGGCCGCCTTTGTCACTGTGATCATTGCCGTCGTCGCTGCCGTCGCTGCCGTCGCCGGCGCCATTGTCACTGCCCGCGCTGCCGTCGTCGCCCGCCGAGGGCAGCTCGCCGTCCTTTATCTCCAAGTCCCTCAGTGGCGGCAGCACCTTGCCGATGTACTTTTTCATGGCTTCAAAGTCCACATCCTCGTACTTGGAATCTTCGGCGAACTTTTGCGTCAGCCGCAGGGAGCCGAGCGGGAAAGAGTGCGCGCTTTTTACCTTGTAGTTCTTTGCAGTGACGACCTCTAGGCTTCCCCCGCCGATGTCAAAGAAGAGCACCGACGGGATGTGCAGCATGCGCACGGCCCCCGTGTACGAATAGAGGGCCTCGTCCCTGTCTGACAGTATCTTAAAGTCAAGGCCGGTCTCTCGGCGTATGCGATCAATTATGTCGCGGCGGTTCTTTGCGTCGCGTACCGCGCTGGTCGCCACCGCAACCACGTGCCGTATTCCCTCAAAGTCTATCGCCTCGCGGAACAGCCTGAGCGTCTCGACCGTGCGGTCCACGTACTCGGGCTGCATGACCCCGCCCTTGATCCCCTCAAAGAGGCGCAGGCGCACAGATCTCTGTTGATAGAGCTTGAAGTCGTTGTGCGCGTCCATGGTATAGTGCGAGAGTTTCACAGAGTTTGATCCCAGATCAAGCACGGACGCCGCGGGCCTGCTTGATTCCCCCCGGGCCATCTCCGCGGGGATCCGTGACGTCTCAATGCGTCGCGCAGAGTCAATCGCGGCGTGCAGCTCCGGCATCATCACGCTAACGCCAAACCGCATTAATAATAACAATTGTGTTCAATCGCGACTATGCAGGTGGCAGCGGCCCGGCCATGGCTCCGTGCTTTGCGTATTTTGCGATCGGATGTGTCACGATCGCGGCTCATTCCCACAACGCGTCAACGCGTAATATGCGGGAGTGCTATCCGCGGCCGATAACTTGCGTTGCGCCGTACGGGAGGCGTCAGCGAGCCGCGCGGCGACACAGTCTAAGCTGCTTTGGAGTCATCAGGCTTCGCAGAAACCCCCTCATCGTTTGCGCGTCCGCGTTTGCCCGTATGATTGCAAGCCCGCCCTTTTTGAGATTTATGGCCGCGTCGGGCGCGTCCCCGTACGCGCGTCCATCGCGCGCCGCAGTACGCCCGGGTGCCGCCCGCGCATCGCGCCGTCCGGGGCGCCGGGTTATCATCGAGGATGCCAACGAGGATAGATGCGGCTCGTGTCCCACAAGCATCACGCCCGAGTCCGGGGCCATTGCGGCCAGCCGCCTGTGCGCGCCCGACACGTCCGACTCGGGCTTTAGCTCCTGCCATATGCCGACCCGGTTGGGACCCCGGCCCGAATCCCGTTCAAGCAGCAGGCGTCCGCGTACGATCTCGGCAGTCTCGCGGGCCCTGACAAGCGGGCTTGATATTATACGGCCCGGGCGTATCCCAAGCGCCGTAATCCCAGATGCGATCTGCTCCATCTCGTCTCTGCCGGACTCAGTCAGCCTACGCTTTGCGTCGCTTGAGATGCCGGACGGGCGCTCCTCCGCCTTGCCATGCCTGAGAATGTAGATCTCCACTTGTACAATATCCCGACACGCGTTTAAAAAGGCCGCAGGCATGATGTTTGGGCATGTAAGATACAGTCGACGGGGACGGCATACTGTGTCTGTCAGCGGTGCGGCGGTGGCCGGTAGCAACTGTTATTTGTGCATGGCAGATCAGCCATAACATGAGTCCCGACGCACCGTCAGATGACGCTGCCGCAAAGAAGGATGCCGCACAGAATAATGCAGATGATGGCAACGTCAGCGACAAGGCGGGTGACGGCAATGGCGTGGAAGAGGTGAGAGAAGATGCCGCAACGCGTGACGGTGATTCCAACGACGAAGGAGAAACAAGCGAGGGACCAAAGCCGGAGGAGGACGAGGATGAGGATGAGACAGCGCAGGGCCGGGGCGAGACGGAGAACGGCGGCGTGGATGACGATGGCGACAATGACGGCGGCGCGGCCGGCGCGGATTATGAGGGCAGGGACGACGGCGCGTCCCCCCCTGCAAAAAAGCCAACCAGCGGGCTTGTTATCGGACTGGTCATAGCGGTCGGCGTGGCCGCATTCTTTGCAGGCGCGTATTCAATTAGCATGTACCAGGATCAACCGGATCAGCTGACGCAGGAGGATCTTGATGACGCGCTTGCCAAGCTGGAGCTAAAGATGATGCAGCAGCAGATGGCCGCGCTGCAGGAGCAGCAACAGCAACAGCAACCGCCGCCCATACGAATATCTGCCGACGACGATCCCACAATAGGAGACGCGGATGCGCCCATTACAATCATAGAGTTCTCCGACTTCCAGTGTCCGTTCTGCGCCAGGTTCCACGCCCAGACCCTGCCCTCCATACAGGAGGAGTACATCGACAAGGGGCTCGTAAAGCTGGTCTACAGGGACTTTCCGCTCCAGCACATACACCCCAACGCGGCCGTCACGGCGCTTGCGGCCGAGTGCGCAGACGACCAGGGCGGGTTCAAGGGCATTCACGACATTCTGTTTGAAAAGCAGGGCGAATGGAGCGACGCAGACCCCCAGGAGATCATCGAACTGCTGAGCGGGTACGCGTCGGATACGGGAATCGACGTGGCCGAGTTTGACGAGTGCGTAGCCATGGGCACGCACATCGAGGACATCAGGGGCGATCTGGAGGACGGAAGGGCGTACGGCATAACAGGCACGCCGGGATTCTTCATCGGAAACGACGACGTGGGGTACGTATCAGTCGAAGGAGCCCAGCCGTACGAAGTCTTCAAGAGGGTCATAGACTCCCAGCTCGAGCGCTGAGACGTGGAGAAGCGAAAGTGGAGAAAAAGCGGCAAGCGTTTATTAGACGTTCCACGCCTGCGCGAATCGGAATAATGACGGTAGGCGGTGAGCTTTCTCGTCATTGCCTGCAAGAAAAAAGAGAAGAAAAGAAAAAATGACAAAATTTAGCGAACTGGGCCTCAGCGATGACATAATCAAGGGAATATCCGACATGGGGTTCGAGGACGCGTTTCCGATACAGGAGGCCGTCATACCCGTGCTTCTGACCGGAAGGGACGTGGTGGGCCAGGCCCACACGGGCTCCGGCAAGACGGCGGCCTTTGCGCTCTCAATGCTGCAGGAGATACGGCCCAACCGCACCATACAGGGGCTGATCATGGCGCCCACCAGGGAGCTCGCCATGCAGATCACCGACGAGATCAAAAAGTTTTCAAAGTATCTGGACACCAGGGTCGCCACCATATACGGCGGCCAGGGAATCGGGGTGCAGATAGACGCGCTCGAGCTCGGGGTGGAGATACTGGTCGCCACGCCGGGAAGGCTGATAGACCACCTAAAGCGCGGCACGGTCGACCTCAAGGACGTGACGCACATAGTTCTTGACGAGGCCGACACCATGCTCGACATGGGGTTCATAGACGACATACAGTTCATACTGGACCTGGCGCCGGAGGAGAGGGTCATGTCGCTGTACTCGGCCACCATGCCGACGGAGATACTGAGGCTGTCTGAGGACTACCTGAACAACCCAAAGCAGTTCCTGCTTGACGCCGACGACCTGAGCGGCGAGGGCATCGACCAGTCGTTTCTGGTAATCAGGGACAAGGAAAAGTTCAAGCACATCATGCAGTTCATCGGGGAGACGCGCGGGCAGTGCATCATATTCTGCTCCACCAAATACAGGACGAGGGACGTGGGAAGGTACCTGCACAGGGAAAGGCTGGACGCCGTAGTGATAGAGGGCGACATGTCACAGATAAGAAGGGAGCAGTCGATGGCAAAGTTCCGCAGCAACAAGGCAAAGATACTGGTGGCAACCGACGTGGCCTCAAGGGGCATAGACGTGCCCATGGTGGAGCTTGTGATCAACTATGACGTCCCAAACCAGGACATGACGTACTTTCACAGGATTGGCAGGACTGCGAGGGCCGGCGCGCACGGAAGGGCGATCACGCTTGTCTCGTATTCGTCGTATGACGAATGGAATCTGATAAAGCGCCAGATCAAGGTGCCGCTAAAGGACCTCAACGAGTCGATGGGGATCAAGATCTCTATACCGGACCCGCTCAAAAGAGAGGTGCCCGTAAGAAGGTACGGGGGCGGAGGCGGAGGCGGTGGCTACCGAGGCGGAGGCTACCGCCGAGAGAGAAGGGACACGTATGATCCCAGGGACGGCGGTCGGAGAGGCGGCCGAGGCGGAGGCCGAGGCGGCGGTTATGGCGGCCGAGGCGGAGACCAGAGAAGGGACGGCGGATACCGCAAGGGCGGGGGCGGCGGCGGCCGAAACCGGCGCGGCGGCCGATAGACGTGCAAGAGATCCATAACAAGACAGCGGCAGGGCCGTCGGTGAAAGCTGCAACAACACCGAAGATTTAAAGACTTTGTAGTGCAATGCATGTCACATTATGCACAAGGGGTTTGTCTTGTTAAACTGCGATCTGGGCGCAGAAGAGCACGTGCTAAAAGAGCTGCAGCAGATGGACGACATTGCAGGCGCCCACCTTACGTTCGGGGCGTACGACCTGATAGTGGAGGTCCGCGCCCCAGACCGGGAGGCGTTTGAGCGCATTGTGGCGGAGATCAGGTCGCTCTCAAACGTGGTCAGCACGATGACGCTCAATGTCATGAGCTGACGGAGGCTCCAGGCGGCTGCAAAGCGCGGCGTCGTTGCAGGCCCGCACGTACGTATCAAATATAGCATGGCAGGCAGGCAGGAGACGTCAGTTGGACGCCATAAAGTACGAGCCCCCCGTCTGGATACTCGACTACAACAACCCAAAGCCCCTGCTTGACCATGCCGTGCACATGCTCGAGAGGCACGGCGTCAAAAGGGAGGACATGGAGATTACAGAGACCCCGACTGCGAAGATCGGCTCGATTGTGGTGGACATATGGCCCTACGAGCTCGTGGTAAACAGGGTGAGAAGCACCCGCAACGAATCTTTTATCAGCGGTACCGAGCGCACAATCGAGCTCAGGCTGGACGAGAATGGAAACTATGTGGATTACCTATGAGATCCAAGGCAGACAAGAAGAGGGCAAAGAGGGAGAAGAAGGCAGAGAGGAGCAGGACCATACGCAACATTGCCATCGCGCTGGTCGCGGCCGCCGTGGTGGGAGCCGTCATATCATACAACTACTCAGCAGAACAGACCAAGCAGAAGGGCCTCGAGTTTGGCATAAAACTGCAGGACATACAAGATGACGTAAAGGCGATACAGACAGAGTTCTACTCGGAAAAGACAAAGTGGGAGGAGGGCGATCTGAACCTCGAGGGGCTGCTAGAATTCTACGACGGCCACATAGAGAGGTTTGAGGGTACCATACTCAAGTACGACGAGCTGGAGCCGCCGGAGATATTTGAGGGATCGGTAAGGCTGTTAAAGCTTTCATCGCAGTCCCAGCTTGAGAGCGACTCGGAGTACGTCCAGTGGATAAGGGACGGAGACGACTCTGCAAGGGCCAGATCCGACGCGCTCTTGCAGGACGCGCTAGAGTACGAGCTGCTGGGATTGGTAGAGTTTTACTCGGCAAAGACGGGCACCGTAACCCACGATGATACGGGGGAAAAGTTCCAAGAGCCCCGCCGCGACGTGGCCCAAAAGGTGGACAGCGTCGCAGAGCACATGATTGCCGAATGCGACGAAAAGTTTGGAACCGGCGCTGCCGCGCAGGACGGGGATCCGAACGCCACAGACACCACAGTATCCAGGGCGCCCGGCCCAGAATGGATCGCCTGCGTGTCAGAGGCAGAAGAATGGCGCCAGTCGCACATGCCATAACTCGGACCCTTTGCGGGGCGCGGCGTCCGGCCGATGCGGTAGGACAACGAGGGCAAGGCGCGCTGCATCCCGAATACGAGGGCAGTTGACCAGTGACTTAATGTACAAGCCAGCCAGACCAGAAATGAGAGTGGAGGAGGGTCGCAACGGACAGCAATATCATCCAGACAAATACCACAAACGTCAGGGCCGCGGCAGCGGCCGTCTCTATTGCCGTCATTACAATAGCTCTCGCAGGCGGCGTCGGGGGGGACGTAACTATGGCCACCGCCACCGCCACCAACCCACAGCAGGGCCTCTTGCAATACGCCGCGTTTGCCCAGACCATCGAGAACGACCGCCACTACATAGGGGATGACGGCTCGCTGCACATCGTCGGCGAGATTGTAAACGACCTGGAGGTGCCCCTGCGCGGCGCAAGCGTGCAGGCCACCATACACGACGGGGACGGCAACGTCGTGCTGACAAGCGACGCGGACTCGCTTGTAAACGTCATAATGCCCGGCATGAGGGGTCCGTTTGACATAATGCTGGAAAACGGCGGCCAGATCCCAAAGGAGGTGTCGGTGCAGAGGGATGGCGCATCCCACCTCCCGTACACGCTCAAGCTCGACTACGACTTTGCAGACCCAAAGAGGCAGGTCATAGACGTGACAGGATCCGAGATTACAAGGGACAGGCATAAGAACCTGATCATAACAGGGACCGTTGCAAACGGGGGGGAGATCACTGCAAACATGATATCCATCGTGGCCACCATATACGACGACGCCGGCAGCGTCGCGGCCGTCACGAGGGTGCACACGGAGCCGGACTACCTGAGGGCCGGCGAGAGCGCGTTCTTTGTGGTGTCAGTGCCGGACAAAGAGCACACGGCGGACGCAACGAGATACCACCTGGTGGCAGAATCCGAGGAGTATGCGGCGGTGCCGGAGTTCCCGATAGGGACCGTCCTGCTGCTGGCAGGCACGTTCTCGGCGTACGTGGCAGCCACGAGGCTTGCGTCGTCGCGCCTTCCTATGACAAGCCTGATTGCAGCAGCAAATCCAAGGTAGGCTTGATTCCCTCCGCCAGCGAGTCCGTCCCAAGTGGCAGCGGCTTGGGGAACCTTATCGGAAAGGTGACTGTAAGCATGTCCTGGTCGGTGTGCGATATACGGACCGCGTGCCTATCAAGGCATCCCACTTTTGCAAGAAAGTCGCGCCACTTGCCCAGATGCTCGTCGACGCGCAGCACGTTCTGCTGCACCACGTCTATGTGGACCTCAAGGTCCGTGTCAAAGAGCCCGAACTTTACCATGGGCACCATGACGATGCCGCCGGGAACCACGTCGTGGTTCTTGAGCATCGACTCGATTATCTCGTCACGCCTTTCTGGGGGATGCAGCTCCCCGTAGTCGGGGTCAAAGTATCCCATGACCATCTTTTTAGAGTCATATATGCGAAAAAAGTCCTCGTCAAGCTCAAGCCTCCACTTGGCAGAGGGGGGCGGGGATGGCGGCGGAGTCCCAGACAAGGAAAAGGGCACATGCCGCGTCTTGCGGCTGCGCAAAATAAATCATGACGCCAGCTTACGTGTCATGCGCGGGCCGCGTGCAGGGCCGGCGCCGGAAAGCCGCTGCTGCGACCCCCATGCAAACAGCTAAATATCAAGCGCAGGGGCCGTACTGCGTGGCGATATCAAGGGAGAACAAAATGTTCATCGAGAGTCTGATGGACTATTACACCAGCGAGGCCGGTTCTTACAGGCAGATTGCAGAGCAGTTCGAGCCAGAGATAGAATCGGTTCCGGACGCCGCGTTCGGGATCATTGCAGGCTGCATATATGCAGGCTTTCTGGAGGCGTGCAGAAACCAGCAGGTGCAGCCGGGCCTCGAGGACATGACGGAGTTTAACCAGATCCTAAAGAGGAGGGCGGCTGCGATCAAAAAGGCAATCGTGGACCCGGCGGCGGCAGAGACAGAGGCGGCGGGCAAACCTGCAGATGCAAGCGGCAAAGATGGCGACACCGCGCAGAGGCAGGCAGGCAGGACAGAGCCGGGCAGCGGCAGCGGCAAACCACCTCCTCCTGCCTCGGATGGCTCCGCCGCCGGGCCGCCCGCGCCATAACGCCCGTATCGAGGCTCCGCGTGACGGGATCTCAGGACGCACAGCCGGGTTACAGCCAAGCACCGCGGGCGCCAGGCCGAATCCAGCCGCTTGCCGGCGCGGACGCCAGCATCACATGTGAAAGGCACACATACACGCCGCCGGCGCCGCCGCCCCCAGGCAACAGTTTAATTCCAAACATCCCCGAGCCTGCACATGAAACTGGAAGGCGGCCGAATAATATTTGTCATGGGGGTGGGAGGGGCGGTCGCCACGGCCGCCATTGCGCTCTACTTTTCGCTGATGCGCTAGAGATAAATCACAACGCGACAGACGCTGCACATGACAGCAGAGAACGCATACATGATAACCCAGATCGTGGACAACGGCAAGATAATCCAGCTTACGCTGGTCGAGAACGTCTCGACGGAGCCCATAACCCAAAAGCAGATGATAATGGAGAACGTCTCAAAGACCCTGGATGACGACACCAAGGAGCACGTGATGCCGCTGTTGACCGCGATACTGCAGGCCCAGCCGACCGTAAAGATAAAGTCGTATCAGCAGACCCAGATCACCATCGCCATGCCCACATCCAGGTACGACTCGATGGGCCGCCCCAGGGTCGGCGACATAATGGAGCTAGACCTCAGAAGGGTCTAGGCGGAGGGCCTCCCGGAGCCGGTCTGCATCGCGTATGGGCAGCGAGCATACAGAATCCCGGCACACGTACGCGCTTGCCTGCCCCTCGTCAAACTCCTTGCCGGCAAAAAACGGGTACTTTAGGACGCCGTCAAGCTGCTCCCGGCTCCGGATTCCGACTATAATCGAGTCGGGCAGGTATGCGGAGAGCACCATCCTGCACATGCCCGGGTTGGCAGGCGTGTTCAGCAGCGTGACCTCGCTGGATCCTGCAAGCATCGTAGACATTACGTTGAGCATGTATCCGAACGCAAACGGGTTCTCGGCGCACGCGTGGGCCTGGGAGCGGACTGACGCGCTACACGCGTCAAGGAACGGGCGCTCCCCCGTCATGTGGTACAGCCGCAGCAGGACGTGCGCTGCGACGGAGTTTCCGGACGGCACGGAGAGGTCGTACCGGCTCTGCGGCCTGATTATCAGGCTCTCGTGCATGCGTCCCGTCATGAAAAAGCCCGACGTCTCCTCGTCCCAGAACTCTGAGAGAATCACGCGGCCCATCCGTATGGCGGACTCCAGATACTCCGCGTCTGGTTCGACCTCAAAGACGTCCAAAAGCGCGCACGCGAGATACGCGTAATCCTCCAGGTATCCGTCTATCCGGGCCCTGCCGTCCTTGTACGTGCGCAGCAGCCTGCCGTCGCGGAACATCTCGGACCGCATAAAGGACAGGCACTTCTTTGCCGCGTCAAGGTATGCCGAGTCGCCGGACGCGCGGTACCCCCTTGCAAGGGCGGAGACGAACAGCGCGTTCCACGACACCAGAATCTTCTGGTCAAGCCCCGGGGGTACGCGGCCCGCGCGACGCGCCTCCAAGAGTGTCGCGGCAGACCTCTCTAAAGACGCCTGCGCGTCGTACTCGGACATGCCCGTCTTGAACGCGGCAGTCGACAGCGCTATGTTGTTGCACAGGATGGTGCTGCCCTCCCAGTTGCCGCCGTCCGTCACGTCATAGTACAGGCAGAAGAGATCCGCGTCGCGCGTGCCGGCCCCGAGAACCTCCAGAACCTCGCGCTTGGTCCACGTATAGTACCTGCCCTCCACGCCCTCAGAGTCCGCGTCGTACGCAGAGTAAAAGCCGCCCAGGGGCGAGGCCATCTCCCGCAGCACAAAGTCAAGCGTCTTTTTCATGACGTCGAGGTAGAACTCCTTCTTGGTCAGCTGGTACGCCTCGGCGTAGTTGACAGGAATGAGCGCGTTGTCATACAGCATCTTTTCGAAATGGGGGACAAGCCAGCGGGCGTCGGTGGAGTACCGGTGGAATCCGCCCCCTATCTGGTCAAATATTCCCCCGCGCGCCATCCTGTCAAGCGTCTTTAGCGCAAACTTTGCAAAGGACTCGTGGCCGGTCGACGCGGCGTACCTGAACAGGAACGATACGCATGCGGCGTTTGGAAACTTCGGCGCCGAGCCGAACCCCCCGTGCGTATAGTCGCCGTTGTTGTACAGGTTGACGGCGGCCTCGTCCATCGTGGAGCTGTCAAAGCCCAGTTTTCTGCTCGCGCCCGGCTCCGGCTCGCGCAGGACGGCCCCCGACAGGGAGGCGCCATCCGCCTTTGAGAGGGCGCGCACAAAGTCGTCGGCGCGCGAGCCGACGTCGTTCTGCCTCTCGGCCCAGGACTGCGCGAGCTGCCTGCAGACGCTCCCAAACCCGGGCCTTCCGTGCGAGTCAAGCGGCGGGTAGTACGTCCCGACGTGGAACGGCTTCTGGTCCGGAGTCAGAAAGACGCTCAGCGGCCAGCCGCCCTGCCCCGTCGCCATCTGGCACGCCTTTTGGTAAATGTCGTCTATGTCGGGGCGCTCCTCCCTGTCCACCTTTATGTTTACAAAGTTCGAGTTCATGAACGACGCAATATCCTCGTTCTCAAACGACTCGTGGGCCATCACGTGGCACCAGTGGCACGAGCTGTACCCGACGCTCAGAAATATCGGCCTGTTCTCGTTTTTGGCCCTGTCGAGGGCCTCGTCGCCCCACGGGTACCAGTCGACGGGGTTTTCGGCGTGTTGCAAGAGGTACGGGCTGGTCTCCCCTGCAAGCCGGTTCTTGGGCATGTACGTGACGGGGTAGCGTTCCTATTTGTATGGATCCGCGCGTAGACGGTGTCTGGGCCCAGCGCGCCGCCTTCTTTTGCAAGCGATGCCAGACGTATGCAGCCCGTACATGCAAGGCGCCGAGGCCGTCGCACCCCAGGCAAGGGCCGCACATGCGCGCTTTAAATCGGGCGCGAGCAGGCCCACCGCATGCCGGCAAGGGGTCCTGTAAGCGTCACAAGGCAGTGCATATATGCGGCCATTCCCGTTTTGGACATATATTCGGCATACCACATCAAAAAGCTCAGGCGATACCTGCTTGTCATTCTGTGCACGGTCGTGATCCCCCAAGTTGCAGTCGAGTTTGCGCTGTTTGACAGCATGCTGGAAATCCAAGAGGCGTTCACCGCCTTTTTGTACCCGGGGTCAGAGAATTTTGTACAGAGTGTTTATGTCATGCTGTGGACTGCAGGCGGCATAGCATGGTCAGTCGTGCTCATCAGGCGGTGGTCAATGCGGTGGAACGCCGGCAGGCCGTGGGATCACCACGCGTAAGAGCTGAGCGGTCGCGTATGCTCCAAACAATGCGCGCCGCGGCCCCGCCCCCCACGCGCGGTACGGCGCATGCGGCAAGATCCGTCCGGTACGGGCCGCCGGCTACCTGTCCCATATGCCCTTGCCCTCTGTCAGCTCGTATATCCGGACGTTTATCTTTTTGAGCAGCGCGGCCTTGGACTTTGCGGACTTTTTGTCATTTGAATAGTCCTTGCGCTCTATCATGGCCTGCAGCCGGACAAGCTCGTCAAGCGAGAGCCGGCCAAAGCCGTCCCTTGACTGCGCTATTATGTTGAGCAGCCTGACGCGCTCCCGGTCCTCGTCTGCGATCCCCGGCATGCCTGTACCTCGGGTGCTTGCGTCTTAAAGCCTTCTGACGCGGGTTGGCGAATCTTAAAATTCCATATTTGACACGTGCGTGTGATGTCAGGCGGCGGCAGCGGTACAATGATGAGGGCGATGGTGCTAGACGAGTGCGGCCCCATCGAGAAGGATCCGCTCAGGCTCGCAAGCATTCCAAGACACAGGATAAGCAGGCCTGACGAGGTCCTCATAAAGATAGAGGCCTGCGGCGTATGCCACTCGCAGCTGCACGGCATAGAGGGGGACTGGAGGGACATCGGAATACCGCCGGTGCTGCCCACCGTTCCGGGCCACGAGGTAGTCGGCACCATAACAGAGATAGGAAGCGCCGTCACGAAATTCAAGGTAGGCCAGAGGGCAGGCATAACGCCGCTGCTGGAGGCCTGCAAAAAGTGCCAGTACTGCAGTGAGGGCAAGGAGTACCTGTGCGAATCATCCATTATCACCGGGGAGTCTACACGCGGCGGATATGCAGAGTACATCACTGCGCCGCAGGACTTTGTAACGCTCGTCCCGGATTCCATGACCCCCGAGTATGCGGCGCCCCTGTTCTGCGCCGGGATAACCGCATACAAGGCCGTAAAGGCGGCAGGGCCGCGTCCCGGCATGAGGGTCGGAATCTTTGGGATAGGCGGCGTGGGACACATGGCAGTGCAGTTTGCAAAGGTAGAGGGCTGCAAGGTGTTCGCGTTCTCCAGGACGCGCAGGCACCTAGAGGTGGCAGAGAGGCTTGGCGCCGTCCGCTCCGTGACGTTCTCAGAGGACAGCAACTTTGCAGACAATATCAAAAAGGAGATCGGGCTGCTTGACGCGGCAGTCGTGTTTGCCCCGTCCGACGCGGCGACCGACGCGGCAGTCGATCTGGTCAAGAAGGGGGGCACCATAGTGATTGCAACCGTTGGAAAGAGCCCCAAGTTCCTGGCGTTTGAAGAAAAGACGATCAGGGGCACCCTGATAGGATCCACAAAGGACATGGAGGAGGTAGTCAGGATATGCGGCGAGAGTAACCTGGAGGTCGTGTCCCAGGCATACCCGCTTGAGGAGGCAAACAGGGTGCTGCGGCTGCTCAAAGAGTCAGAGATTGACGCCCGCGCCGTACTGGTGCCGTGATGACGGAGATCATGCCCTTGGCAAAAAGGAGATGTCGGCGCTACGAACTGTAAGGGATGCCACCACACGCACGAGGCCCACAAGGACGACGACAGAAGCGACTCGCTTCTGAAGGCAGGCAGTTGCGTTGTCCCTGCATGCAGGTGCAAGGAGTACGTCGATCCCATAGGGGAGATAGACGAGGAGCTGGTGTAAGTTCATATTAACGGCAGAGGTGTGCCGGCTCATGGAAAATGCGAGGGGCAGAATGAAGTGATGCCGCACGGTAACCACAAGCCCTCAGAGGAGATGCTAAAGGAGATGGACAACACGCTCTCAAGGCTCAACGCCATGGAGATAGTTGCCTCAGACGAATTTCAAAAGGATACGATAAAGATAATGAGAATGCTAGTGGAGGGGCAGATGCACTCTGTCAGGGAGTTTGACCACCTCAAAAAGGCCATGGACATAACGCTGGAGCAGATATTCAAGGTACAGAACCAGGTAAGCGGGCAGGCCTCTGGCACCGGCCAGAGCTGACCATGTTCAACGCGGGCCGCTGTCAGTCCAAGCGCGTCTCGCTCATGTTGCAGCCGGCGCACCTGTACAGGGAGGAGCCCGGGCCAATCCTCTTTTCCAGATTCATGCCGGAGCCGCAGCACGGGCATAAGATCGCGTCCCGCGGGGGGCTTGGCTCGGATGGCGCGGGGTTGGCAGGCTTTGTTGGAGGCGGCGGTTCTGCGCCACCGGACGGGGCAGGCTCGGCCATTTCGGGGCCGGTATTGTCACCGGCGGCATTTTCACCGGCATCGTCACTGGCGATGTCACCGGCGGCATCAGCGGCATCGGTCCGGCGCACGTTATAGCTAGGCCCTTGCTCAGGCAGGTCGGCGGCGGGGTTGCACGGCGGTTTATAGCTGCGTATGATGCGCTGCAGTACGGTCCGGCGCCTTTGCGCGCCAGAGTCCTTCATTGGAAATACGGCCAGGTACAATGCCGAATCAGAGCCCGCCTTCTCAACCCAGCACTTGAACTGCTCGTGCTGTATGAAGAAGGCCTTGTCGTCGGTATGTTCGCAGTCGCCCGCATGCAATATGTTAAAACGGTCACGGTCCCTCGACAGAACAGCATACAAGAGCTCGCCCATCGGAGGCCCCCACTCGGAGAGCGGCACGGGCCCCAGGAATTCGTACTGCAGTATCTGTATGCCCATGCCATCAAAAGGGGGCACATGTTTTTCACTGTTTCCTGCGTCGCACACATGCAGAGATTGCCAGAAGTGCCGGACGGGTGTTCGGGGCGTATCCCTGCAAACCGCGCCAATCTACTTTAAGACCCGTCGCCGCATTTGCAAGCTCGTCGCACACCGTTCAAATTTCACGAGAGCTGGCAGAACCGTCATGTCTCGTCAGTCCCGGCATCCGGGGGGGGAGACTTGAAACAAGATCAGACCGGGGCCGGCATTATTGGCCTTGAAAGGATTAAATTCGAGGATCGGCGGCGCACAGCAGATGAGCAATCCTCACAACCACGCCAAGGTTGGACATGCCATGATCGTAGTCTCTGCAAGCCTAGCTGCAATCGGCCTCTTGGCGCTCGCAATAGGCTCCGACGTGCTGTTTGCCGACAACATGCAGAGGGACAGCACCATACACTTTAACGAATGCAAGGCCAACGACTTTAGGGCCGAGGGATGCGAAAAGTACCACGACAGGATCAACAACGCCATATCGGGCATCTATGTCGACTTGGACGAGTGAGGGGCAGGGGCGCCTACCCGGGCGGCGCTTACGGCATGCATGATCCAGAAAAAAGTACCAACACCCGGGGACGCCAGTTGGACTCAGGGCATCCTTTTATTCCCCCGCTCCCCCGTGCCAAGGACGGGCATGGCGAATAGGGCGACAGGCATTGCCAGAAAGGGGATGACGTACGCGGGGATAGTAATGCTTGTGACGGGATTTGTATTTCTGCTGCAGGGCGAGGGAACTATCGGGCCGGAATCGTCGTTTATGTATAAGAATCCAGAATGGTATACGAACGGCAAGGCCATAATGCTGGCAGGCGGCGGGCTGTGCCTTGCCGCAATCTTCATGCGCGGGGCGCGACGGCCAGAAGAGGCAGGGCAGAAATAAGAATGCACGTGCGCGCCGTCCGATAGCGGCACAAGTAGCGACAATAGCAACAGCATCCAAAGCCTAGAATCCCGCGGATACGGGGTTTGGGGGCTTTATCAGCTCCCGGAGCAGCATTGTTGCAAAAGAGCCCCGGGCAAGCGAGAACTCCACGGTCTTGGCGTCATCATGCCACGCGTATCCAGAGCACTGTATTACGGCATCCCGGAACCCGCCTTCGCCGCTTGCCTCCTGCATCTCGTTTAGGAAAAAGGCGCGCGGCTTTACGCCCTCGTCCACGAGTATATCTGACACGTATGGCGCAAACCGCGTCTTTGAGTAGTACGAATAGCCGACGATCGGTATCGCCACCGCGTCATTGCGCACGCGTACAAGGCCGCCATGCGCGTCGGCTTCCCGGCCGTTTTTGCCCCCGGATCCCGCCACCGCATGCGAGGTTCCGTCATACTTGTGGAGGACACCGTTCCTGTCAAAACAGACGTCGCCGGGTTCGGGATCCAGGAGGCTCTCGCCCGCTGCAATGGCCGCGCTCAGGGTGCGGTTGAACACATACGACTGGTACGCGCTTACATACAACCTGCGCAGCAGGAGCGGAACGGCACGGAGCGCGCGCAAGGGGTCGCCGTGCCTGGCCAGTCCCTCCAGCACGGTCTTCTCCGTGTCCATGCCCGGTGGCAGCCGCCGCGCCGACTGCGCGTATAACGCAGGGTCTGCAAGGTTCTCCCGTATCTCCCTGCGCTCCCGCGTGTCGTACGGCGATGCATACTCCAGTATCAGGCGCACGGCCTCGTCATAGTCACCCCTTGTGACGGCCCCGCCGACCATGTGCGTTACGGGGCGCCCCGAGCCGAACCTCTGATATCCGTAAAAGTTTGGGACCGAGTCCGCATACGCCGCAAAGCCGGCCGGATCGGGCGCTGTTGCCGCTGCCGTGGCATCCCCACCGCTGTTGCCGCTGCCGTGGCCGCTCCAGTCCCCAGATATCCGTATGCGGAACCTGTTTCCAAGCATCTGCTTTTTCGTGAGCGGCCTCTTTGTATATCCGGCAAATACCAGGCCAAACCTCGAGGCGCTGATGTCGCGGAGCCTCCTGCCCGCGGCCCCGGTCGAGCAGACGTACTGCGTGGTGGCGGCCGACGCGTCCTTGAGTCCCAGGGGCTTTAGTCTGGCGCCCGTCATCTTGCGTATGGCGCCGAGCGCGTGCGCAGTGTCGATGCCCCTCTTGCGGAGCGCGTACACCGCGTATCCTCTGCCTCTCGCAGACGCGGCCGCGTCCGCGTTGCTGCTGCCATTGCTGCTGCCATTGCTGCTGCTACTGCTGCCGTCACCGTCGCCGCCGGCGCCAGAGTCGCGTATCATTCTGAGGGCGGCCGGCGACAATATCTCCGACACTACAAAGTCATCCGGCGTCGCCCGTATGCCATACCCGCGGCCGAGCCCGGGAAACGGCGTGGCATACACGCCCATCCCAATCACTCGATCAATTTCGGGAACTGTGCCGCTCACTGTACAATCACTGTGACGAACCTACCCACCGACACATCGGGCGCCTGGGCGCCCAAAAGAACCTTGTATATCCCGCTTGGCGCGTCACCGGCGACAGCGATCAGGACCGGGATCCCCGACAGGTTTGCATCGTATGCCCGGCCGTCGTAGCCGTCTCCGTCTTGCGCTCCCGCACCGGCCAGCATGGTGGCAAGAACATACGGGCTGCCGGATACCGCAAACGGCTCGATCTGCGCGGACCGGTCGCCGCTGTCCGCAGCGGGGCCCGTAACGTCAAACGTCACGCTTGCGGTTCCGCCGGGAGGGGCAGCGGTGAACTGCGTCGACGGTTCCACGTCAAAGGGCGCCGGAACCGAGGTGTCCACCACCCCTATCTTGTTCTCGGCCCACTCTGTAAACCATATCTTGTCCCCGTGCACGTCGAGATCAAAGACCTGCGCAACGCCGCACCTCTCAGATGCCATGCCCCCTGCCGCGTCCGGATCCGCCGCGGACTGTGAGGCGTCACCGCTGTCGGGGCCACCATAGGCGCCATCGCCGGGCACCGCCCCGCAGTCGGCCCAGTACGGGTTCTTTGACGGCACGTGGTACTCTACAATCCTCTGCAGTATGGGGTCCAGGACCGAGATGTTGTTTGACGTCTGCGAGTTGAACACCAGGCGCCCCGCATCGTCCGCGGTCATCCAGTACGGGCGCGACAGGGGGGACTTTATCACCCCGGTCTTGTTTCCGTACGTCGACTCTATTGGCGATGCGGTCACATACTGCGTGAAGAGTCCCATCGCAGGATCATACTCGAATACGGACGACGACGTGGTGTCCGCAAGCCAGATGCCTCCGTCGCCGGATATCGCAATTCCGTTGGGGGTCTGGACGGTCGGGGGGAGCTCGATCAGGTCCACAAAGTCGATTGGCGGCAGGTACGCCTGCCCCGTCGTTGCGGCGACGTCCACGTACCTGTCGTGGTCAAACCGGACAAGGTAGCCGTCGCCCCCCGGCATTCCATCCCACGAGGTATACCAGATGTACCCTTCCGCGTCCGGGACAAAGCCGGACGTAACCGTCCCGTCTATCGGCGACGGCGCCACCAGGAACCTGTCAGGCTGGCTGGGATCCAAGAACACGAGCATGTTTCCATAAAAGTCGTTCACCACGATCCTGGAGCCGTCCACGATCAGCCGCTGCGGCAGCGGATCCGGCACCGCGGCGGGCACGGGGAGCCGGCCGTACTGCCCGGTTATGGGATGGAACATCCACATAGAGTCCGACGCGTCGTCGGTAAACCAGACCATCCCGTCGGGCGCATGGTCCATCCCCCACATCATGGAGACTGCGCCCTCAGGCCAGGAGGGGTTCGGGTACTCGGTAAACGTCTCGGTCTCCAGGTCAAACGTCGCCACCCTGCCCGTGTTGGACTCGGCAAACCACGGGTTCCCGTCATAGTCCACGGCAATGGCAAGCGGGTTGGTGCACTCGGTCGGGATTGCAAACTCCCGTATGTATGCAGTCGACAGCGGCGGCAGCCCCGTGCCACAGTACCTGACGCGGTCGGCCTCCTCGTAGTTTGCAGAATAGTCTAGGTCGAGACCCGCTACTGACGGCGCAGGGGATCCCATGCCACGCTCGTCCGGCTCCACTCCGGGTATGGCAATCACCACAAGTGACGTTATCAGGATCCCCCCAAAAAACACAGTCACGAATATGCCTTTGGCGCGCTGCTTCATGCCAGCGGTATCGCGGCACCGTTAATATCTCTCTCTATGAACAGTTGGCAGGCGGCAGCGGGGCGGGTGGAGAGCCTAGAAGGCGCGGACGGGCGGGGGCCGCACGTCCGCGGCACGGCGGGCAACGGCATGCGCGGGCCAGGCCACGCACCTTCAGAGCAGCTTGAGGTCCCCGGTTATCTTGTCAATCGCGCTCCCCGGCGCGGGCCCTATGGACATGCAGGTGACGGTGCCGGGATCAAGCTGGGTGTGTCCCGCATCTGAGACCACCTGGTACGGAAGGCCGGCAGCGGCCGCCGCGGCCCTTATCCGGAGCAGCTCGTCCAGCCCCGGCACCTTCAGCGCGACCTTCTTCTGCCCGCCTGCCCACCACGCATCGTACCAGCCGGGATGCGTCCGCTTGACCCGGTCCGCCCCCATGACGCACGCATGGCCCGACTGCGCGGCCATCTTTCCCCGCCCCATGCCGAGATCGGTGCGCATCACGACCACCTGCTTTGCCTCGTCGCCCATGGCGTGACGCGCATGCAGAGTGTCAAAAACATTTGCAATCGGTTCTAGCAGTTAAATAATTGGGTGCGGGCTCACGTCCATGCGCGGCGCCTCATACGACGTGGTGGTTGCGGGGGGCAGCATATCCGGGCTGCTCTGCGCAAGGGAGATTGCGGCAGGGGGGCACTCAGTACTGGTGGTGGAGGAGGACTATGAGATAGGCACGCCGGAGCACTGCGGCGGGCTGGTAAGCAGCAGGGGCCTCGAGGAGCTGGGAATGATGCCGTTTGGGGGCACACTCGTGCACCGCGTCGAGATGGCCCGCATCACCTCGCCGGACGGCGCCCACGTCGCAGTCGACGCCAAGAGGCAGAACGTACTGTGCGTAAACAGGAGGGAGCTTGACAAGCAGGCGGCGCACCAGGCCCAGAGGGCGGGGGCCGACATAATGATCAGGACGAGCCTGCAGGAGAGGACCCGGGAGGGGGTCAGGATCAGCGGGGCCGGAGGCGGCGGTGCCGACGCCAACACCATAAACTGCAGGATAATGGTGGACGCGCGCGGTGCCGCGGCGCTTGCACAGAGGGACAGGGACGGAATCATCCCGTCTGCGCAGTACGAGGTGTATGCCGACTGGATAGAGGACGGGATGGTGGAGGTGCTGCCGGACCGGCTAAAGTATCCCGGGTTCTTTGCGTGGGTCATACCGTCCGGGCGCGGAAGGGGGCGCGTCGGCGCGGCGGGAAGGGGGATCAGCGCGGCCGCGGCGCTCGAGTCGTTTCTTGCGGACAGGGGCGGCGGCGGCCGCGGATGCTACACGGTCAGAAAGATATTTGCCCCGATCTGGATAAAGGGCCCGATCAAGAGATTTCACGACGCCGGCAGCGGCACCATAACAGTCGGGGACGCGGCCGGACAGGCAAAGCCGACCACTGCGGGCGGCATATTCTCAAGCGGCATGGGCGGCGTCCTTGCAGGGCGCGCCATATCCGAGCATCTGGGTGAGGGGAGCGGCGGCGCGCACGACGTGGGCGTGATCGGCGACTCGTACCGCGCCGCATGGCACAAGCGGTTTGGCGCCGAGTTTGAAAAGCAGTCGATTGCAAGAAGGATACTTGAGAGGGCAGACAACGGGGCCATAAACGACGTGATAAGGCGGGTTTCGCCAGAGGCGCTCAGGGAGATATCGGCGGAGGACGACTTTGACTTTCACGTCTCAGGCATCATAAAGCTGCTTGGCGCCGCGGGAACGGCAAGGGCGGCAGGAAGCATGCTGGGCGCGGAGCTCAGAAGGCTGATCCCAGGCCGCTAGCGCAGCGGCGGCGGCGGCGGCGGGGGCGGGGGGGGGTGGGGGCACACGGCAGTAACAAGTGACGCATGCGCCGAGCCGCCCAGCCTGATCAGATCCGATAATAAAGGTATAAATGATGTTTTTTGGGAATCGCGGCATTGTCATCGTCCATGATATCGCTGCCAGAGTGCAGCTGCTGCCTCAGGCACATAATGCCAAACGACAAGTGCGTAAAGTTCGACTGCCCCGAATGCGGCGCCAAGCTGATATGGAGGTGCCAGAGCTGCAGGGAGGCTGCAAGAAGCTACAAGTGTCCCGCGTGCGGCTTTGAGGGTCCATGACAGGAGAAGGGAGAGGCGGCGGCGCATGGTACAGCTATTACTAATCACAAAGATACTCCCAGAGGGGATAGACGTGGATCTTGACGAGACGGCCCAGTCCATACAGTCCGCGCTAAAGGAGGGCATAACCATGAAGAGGTACGAAAAGGAGCCGCTTGCGTTCGGACTGCACTTTCTAAAGGCCGAATTCGTCCTAGACGACAAGGAGGGCCAGATGGACTCGCTTGAGGCGTCAGTCAGGAGCGCAAAGGGCGTCAGCGAGTTTGAAGTCCTCAACATGAGCAGGATGTCAGTGGACGTCAAGTGACGGATGGTGGTCCGCTTGGCGCGCCAGGACAAAGACGGCCAGCATTCGGTGCTGCGCGTCGGCGAGGCAAAGCGGCGCGACATAGGCAAGAGGCGCGCCAGGATGGATCCCGGAGCCATGAAGGGCATGGGGGTGGAGCCCGGCGACATCATAACCATAACGGGCTCAAGGACGAGCTGCGCGGCCGCGTGGCCCGCCGACGAGGATGAGAGGCATGCGGACACGGTGAGGATAGACGGCCAGACAAGGAAGAACGCAGGGGCCGCAGTAGGCGAGACCGTGCGCATAGCAAAGTCGGCGCCGCAGACAGCAAGATCCGTCTCGCTTGTGCCGCTCGGCGGCGGGGGCAGAAGCGGCGGCGGGGGCGAAGGCGGCATCACCAGCACGGACAGCGACTTTGTCGAGTTCGTAAGGGGCAAGATTGCGGGGCTTCCAGTCGTCGGCGGCGACGAGATATCAGTAATGATACTCGGAAGCCCCAAGGAGTTCAGGGTGTCCGGCACCCAGCCGCGGGGGGCAGTCGTGGTATCGGAGGATACCAAGGTGTCCATATCAGCAGAGTCCGACGGCGGGAATGGGGCGCACATAACATACGACGGGGTCGGGGGGCTGGTAAAAGAGGTCAAGTCCATGAGGGAGATAGTCGAGCTTCCCCTCAGGCACCCCGAGATATTCGCAATGCTGGGAGTGGAGCCGCACAGCGGCATACTCTTGTACGGGCCGCCCGGATGCGGCAAGACCCTGCTTGCAAAGGCGCTGGCAAGCGAGTCGGGGGCAAAGATGTTCACGATAAACGGCCCCGAGATCATTACCAAGTATTACGGGGACACGGAGGCGAGGCTCAGGGAGATATTCGAGGAGGCAAAGGGCGCGTCGCCGAGCATGATATTCATCGACGAGATCGACGCGATAGCGCCGAGGCGCGAAGAGTCGCGCGGGGACGTCGAGAAGCGCGTAGTGGCCCAGCTGCTCGCCCTGATGGACGGGCTCAACGACAGGGGAAACGTGATGGTGCTCGGCGCCACCAACAGGCCCGACGGCGTGGACCCCGCCCTGAGGCGCCCCGGCAGGTTTGACAGGGAGTTTGAGATATCCGTCCCAAACGAGGACGGGCGGCACGAGATACTGCTCATACACACGAGGGGCATGCCCATGGCGCCGGACATGGACGTCAAGAAGCTGGCGCCCCAGCTGCACGGATACACGGGGGCCGACATAAAGTCGCTGTGCAGGGAGGCCGCAATGAAGGCCATCAGGAGATACCTGCCCGGCATGGCGGACCCCGGGCCGGAGGAAGAAGGGAGAGTCCCAACCGACGTGCTGCGCTCCATGCAGGTCACGCTTGCAGACTTTTATGACGCGATGCAGGAGGTCGTGCCCACCGCGATGAGGGAGTTTTATGTTGAAAGGCCCACAACCAAGTGGGGCGACATCGGCGGGCTTGACGGCGTCAAGGAGTCGCTTGCAGACAACCTGGTGACGGCCCTGATGGATCCGGACAGGTTTGCAAAGATGGGCGTCAGGGCCCCCAGGGGCGCCCTGGTGTACGGGCCGCCGGGATGCGGCAAGACGATGCTCGGCATGGCGCTCGCCGCCGAGACGGGGGCAAACATGATACTGGTGAGGGGCCCCGAGATACTCTCAAAGTGGGTCGGTGAGTCCGAAAAGGCCGTCCGCGAGATATTCCGCAAGGCAAAGTCGTCGGCCCCGTGCGTCATAGTGTTTGACGAGCTCGACTCGATTGCGCGGCACAGATCCCCGGCCGGGGGCGCGGGAATCGGGGACGGCCGCGGCGGCGGCGGCGACCAGCCCGCATCCGGCGCGGGCGAGACGGTACTGAGCCAGCTCCTCACGGAGATAGAGGGGGCCTCCCCGAGGGTCGTCGTAATGGGAATAACAAACAGGCCCGACATGCTTGACAGGTCGCTCCTGAGGACGGGCCGGCTCGACCTGTCCCTGTACGCGGCGCCTCCCGACGAGGCGGGGCGCCGCAAGATAATAGAGATACTGACGTCCAGAATGCCCCTCGCCGGCGACGTGCACACGGACGAGATTGCGGCCACCACGCAGAACTACACGGGGGCCGACCTGGCGGCGCTCTGCAGGGAGGCGGCGGTGTCCGCCATAAAGTCGGGTTCGGATACCGTGTCGGGCAGCGACTTTGAGGCCGCCCTCAAGCAGACGGGCCCCTCCATCACGGAGGAGATGGAAAAGTGGTACGGCTCCGTCAGGGAAGGTATATCTAACGTCGTTACGCCACCGGCAGGTGACAACAACACGTTCTACGGATAGCGATTGCAATGGTCTCACTGATAAAGAATGAACTGCTCGAAAAGGTAAAGGGCGCGGGCGCGCTTACCGACGTCGATCTCTACAAGAGCATGACAAAGGAGGGCAGGATCATACCAGAAGACAGGTTCAACAAGCTGCTGCTTGACCTGGAGATACTCGGGCTGGTAAAGATCGCATGGGTTACAAAGGACGAGCGCCGCATAGAGGCGGCGGCCGAGGAGGAGGACGACTCTGCAGGGTACGGCGACGCGCAGGGCGGTGGCCGAGGAGAAGGAGGATCCGAGGACGGCGCCAAGGGTGGCGCAGGGGGCACCCGGTCCCAGTCGGGGTCGTCGAAGGGAGTCTCGTCCTCAGGCGGCAGCGGAGGCAACGGCGGCGACGCGGACAAGTCGTACGAGGCCAGCTTTCCGGGACTCGAAAAGTGACGCCGCACACGGGCACGGTACAGGTTACTGCAACGGCACACCGCAGGGCCCGCGGCCGCGCACTGTCAGAACAGCGGCACGTGAAACGCGGCATCCAGAACGACTGCCGCGAATATTATCGTCAGGTACGGCGCCGTCACCTTGTACGCCTTCCACGCAAACTCTGACGTCGGGTTCTTTGTCAGCTTGTAGTGGTACGCGAGCATCAGCCCGCCCGAGACTGCCGCGATTGCAAGGTATACGGCCCCCATCCCGGCCGGCATAAAGGAGAGTGCAAGCGAGTACGGCACCAGTATGATGGTGTTGACAAGTATGTACCGGGAGGTCTTTTGCATGCCTATCACGACGGGCAGCATCGGCACGTTTGCCTGCGCGTACTCGTCGCGGATCTTCATTGCAAGGCACCAGAAATGCGACGGCGTCCAGACAAACACCAGGAACCCCACCAGGAATCCCAGCAGGTCCATGCTCCCGGTGGCCCCGGCCCAGCCGGCCCACGCTGCCGCGCTTCCGGCAATGCCGCCTATCACGATATTTGACGTGTTGAGCCGCTTTAGCCAGGCCGTGTACACTATGACATAGGAGAATATTCCCAGCGCGATGAACGCGGCGGACGCGGGGTTGAGCGCGACGTACCCATACACGACTGAGGCGCAGCTCGTGGCCAGCCCATACGCAAGGACCGTTCGCGGCGAGAGGCGCCCCGCAGGAATGGGCCTCTTGCTTGTGCGCTCCATCATCGAGTCTATATCGCGGTCATAGTAGTGGTTCAGGGCGCTAGAGCCGGCCGAGGCCAGTGCTCCCGCTATGATGATATGCAGGTACTGCTCGTATCCGACGTCCGGAGCCCCCTCAACCAGCCTGCTTGCCCCGTACATGGACGCGACGGCGGTGATGACCAGCAGCACCACGATCCTGGGCTTTGACACCTCAACTATGTCTGCCAGCAGCGCCATTGGATGTGTCACCTTGCAATGCCATTTAATCCCTTTTAAAATAATGGTGGCGGCGGCGGCAGTTGCATGGACGGGGGGGAGGGGATGAGCGGGGAGGAATGTCACGATACGTCCCGGATCACGGCAAGGTGTAAACGGTTATTTAACTAGATTCTGGAGCAACAGCAAATGAGCAACTGGGATCTCATGATGCCCGGCATGGGACTTACGTCCATAGGACTGGCGGGCCTCGTCATCTCGTACGCTGAGATCGCCCACACGTTCATAGACGGCATGCACGCCCTGACGGGACTTACCATGTTCGTGGGACTGATCTTCCTAGCGACCGGGATACTTGACGGGGGCATATCCACAAGCAACAGGGCAAAGGCCACTGCTCTGGTCATACTCTCGATATCACTGGGCTTTGGAATGTACGCAATGACCATGAACACGTCAAACTATACCATCACCATAGCGGGCATACTCATGGCAATCGCGTTTCCGGCAATCATAATATCATACCTGGCAATGAAGCATCCGGCGTACCTAAAGCCGGTCGGCTCCATAGTGGCGATAGCCGGCGCGACGGGCATCATAATGTGGATCTCGTTTGGGTTTGTAAGCCCCGACACGTACATCATACCGCAGGAGGTGGTGGAGGTTCCAGAGGAGGAGGTAGAGACAGGCCCGCAGGGCCCCGTGTACGAGATTGCCATACTGTTAGGCTCGGACAACCCGGACAACCCCGACTATGATCCGGACGTTGCAAACGTGCCGCTCGGCAGCAGCATAGTGTGGACCAACCAGGACGTGCTGCCGCATACAGTAACCAGCAGCGCGGACCAGGGCGAGAAGTTCGACTCGGGCCTGATGGCAGAGGGCGAGACGTTCATTGTAGAGACCTCGGAGATAGGCGTGGGCGAGTTTGAGTATCTGTGCATCGTGCATCCGTGGATGGTCTCCACAATCGTGGTCGAAGAGGCCGCGGAGTGAGTACTAAAGACGGATGGGTGCGCGGGCGCGCACGGGCGCCGCGAACACGCATGCACGTACGCAGTCAGCCAGACGGGCATCATGATATATTCATGACTGCCGCAGACACCACGCATGCGTCCAAGAAGAGAGATCTCAATATCCAGGAAACACATGGCGGAGCTGGCAGGACACGCAGAAAGGGCAGGCGCGCTCGAGTCCTGCGCCCTGCTGCTGGGCGCAGAGGGCGCGGTAAGGGACATACTCTTTGCAGACAACGTGGATCCCAGGCCGGAGCAGTCCTTTAGCATAGCGCCGGACCGGCTGCTTGGCGCATACAGGGCCGCGGAGGAGCGCGGCCTGGAGGTCGTCGGCATATTCCACTCGCACCCCACGTCAGGCGCGGCCCCCTCAGATACGGACATGCGGTTCATGCGTACAAATCCCGTGGTGTGGGTGATATACTCTGGGCAGACCAAGGAATTCCGGGCTCACGTGGCGCCGGAGGGGGGGCGGGGCGGAACCGAGACTGTTACGGTAGTAGTGTCAGGGGCGGAGGGGGCCGGGGCGTAAAAACAGAAGGGCGTACGATAGCATTCCACGGCCATGTACGAATATCGTGAATTAAATAGGACTGGATCAGAGTCGCCTCATGGAAATCCACGTATACGACACCTACGTCGCTGCTGCAGATGGGCATACCATGCACTTTGACGTGATTACGGGTGAGAAGGACCACGACAAGGCCATCGAGTATGGCAAGGAGTGGCTAGAATCCATCGGGGAAGGCAGTGCCACAATGACCACCAACGAATGCAAATTCTGCCACTCCCAGCATGCGCCAGAACCGGTCGAAAGGTCCATCAAGGAAAAGGGATACTATATCCAAAAGATGGAAGGCTGTCCCTAGGCGCTGGCCAAGCCCTTAACATCGATCTTTTTTCTTATTATCCTTATTATATGGTCATTATGGCGCCCGCGGGGCGCGGGGCGGCAGGCCCCGAATTTGCCAGCTGCTGGCGTGAGGGGGGTGGGGAGAGGGGCGCCGGAGAGCCAACGGCCGGTGGCGCGCGCCTTCACGACAGGCAGGGGGACTGGCGGCACTCGATGCAGGACGCCGCCCACGTGACGTGCCCGGCTCTGCTGTACTCGACGCGCCGCCAGACATCGCGCATGCCTTCGTGCAGGCCGGAATCACAGCACCAGCACGGCCACAAACGCGGACACGAACACGATTGCAATCGTGTTCAGCAGCTTGATTACGGTGTTCAGCGCGGGCCCCGCCGTGTCCTTGTACGGATCCCCGATTATGTCGCCCACCACGGCCACCTTGTGCTCCTCGCTGCCCTTTTGGCCCCTCATCTCCACCAGCTTCTTTGCGTTGTCCCACGCGCCGCCGGTGTTTGCCAGGTGGTACGCCAGGAATATTCCCGTGACCACGGAGCCCATGAGCAGCCCCGCCACGGCCGTGGGCCCCAGCAGCACCCCGAGTATGATTGGGGCGATAATTGCGATAATCGCGGACTTCCACAGCTCCTTTATCGACGCCACCGTCGCGATGTCGACGCACCTTGCATAGTCCGGCTTGGACTTGCCCGTGAGTATCTCGGGGTCGGCCTTGAACTGCCTGCGGACCTCGTCGACCATCTTGCCGGCCGCCCTGGAGACCCCGTTTATCAGCTGCCCGGTTATTATAAACGGCACCAGTCCGCCCACGAGCAGCCCCACGATAACGGCGGGGTTTGTGAGGCTGTAGTCCAGATCCAGCACGCCCTCAAACACGTGGGACGCCTCGAACTGGAATGCCTGTATCATGGCCAGCGCCGCGAGGGCCGCGCTTGCAATCGCGAACCCCTTTGTGACCGCCTTTGTGGTGTTCCCGACCGCGTCTATCTCGTCTGTCACCTTGCGGTTCTCCTCCCCCATGCCGGTCATCTCCACGATTCCGCCCGCGTTGTCCGCGATCGGCCCGAACGCGTCAATGCTCAGCACGATTCCGGCAAGGCTCAGCATCGCCATTGCGGTAAGCGACGTGCCGAATATCCCGTACAGGACGGGATCCGCGCCCTCGGGGGCGGCAGACGATGACACTGCATACGATATGATTATTGCGGCGACGAGGGCAATCATGAACGGCCCCGTCGACTGCAGCCCCTTTATGATCCCCATCAGGGTCAGCGACGCATAGCCCCAGCGCGCCGACTCGGCGATCTCCACGACGGGCCCGTACTTGTAGTTGGTGTACCGGTCCGTTATCTTCTGTATGACCGGGACCAGCAGCACCCCGATCACGGTGGCGCCAAACAGGGCGTACGACG
This sequence comes from Nitrosopumilaceae archaeon, assembly GCA_022823825.1. Taxonomy (GTDB): domain Archaea; phylum Thermoproteota; class Nitrososphaeria; order Nitrososphaerales; family Nitrosopumilaceae; genus Nitrosopumilus. Next base: position 60,169 of record JAJEHG010000065.1, read on the forward strand.
CGGCGGTGTCGCCCACAAACCACATCGTAAAGACAAAGTTCAGCGCAATGGCGATCCCGGCCGAGACGTAAAACGACCGGTCAAGGGGCTTCATCACGTCCGTGATGTTCTTTGAGCCGACTATGGCTATGCCGATTATGGAGGCAATCATGCCGGAGGTGCCAATCAGTATCGGGTACAGGAACAGCTCGGGTGCCCCGATGAGGGCGGCTATCAGGATTGCCGCCAGTATGGTCACTATATAGGACTCGTACACGTCAGAGCCCATCCCAGCCGCGTCCCCCACGTTGTCGCCCACGTTGTCTGCAATCGTGGCCGGGTTGCGGGGATCGTCCTCGGGTATGTTGGCCTCCACCTTGCCGACCAGGTCGGCCCCCATGTCGGCGGCCTTTGTGAATATGCCGCCGCCTATCCTGATGAACAGCGCAATAAGGCTGGCGCCTATCCCGACGCCGGCAATGGTGATCGGATCCTCGTATATGAGGTACAGGCCGGTTATCGCAAGCAGCGCCATTGCGGGTATCGCAAGCCCCACGGTCGCTCCCCCCCGGAACGCCATCGCAAAGGTCTTGCCAAGCCCGCTGCCGCTCAGGTTTGCCGCCCGCACGGCGGCCTTTACTGTAATCTTCAGGGATATGAGCCCTGCAACTGCCGACAGCGTCGCCCCTACCGCAAACGCAATGCCGTTTGAGGGCTGCAGGAACGCGCCGATTATAACGGACAGCGCTATTGCCACGGGCACTATAACCTTCATCTCCCTCTTGAGGAACGCGGCGGCTCCCACGCGCACAGCGTCGGATATCTCCATCATCTGCTTTGTCCCGGCAGGCTGCCTTGAGATCCAGCCGACTAGTACGCCTGCCACTATAAACGAGGCAGCCCCCGCCGCAAAGGGCAGGATCTCAGAGAGCTCCATGTATGCGGACTGCCCGGGCATGTAAATATAAATCAAAAAACGGACAAACGCAGTCCGTGCCTGCGCCAGGCTAGCGGGCCCGTCAATGCGGGATATGCCATACGCTGTTGTCGTTGCTGCTGCTGCTGCTTTTACTGCCGCGTCTGCGGTTGCCGCGCCAGCCGCTGTTACTGCTTTCCGCGCCTTGGTGCGCGCCTCCGGTACGGGGCAAACCTCGCGCCTGCCAAACCGCGCCTGACAAGCCTGTTGAACCGCCTGCCGTGGGACATGTATCGGAACCTCATATGTATGAGCTCGTGTACGATGGTGTTCTCAAGTATCCTCTCATTTGGAATCTTCCGCACGTTGATGAATATGGTGTTGTGCTGAAGATACGAGACGCCATAATACTTGTACGCAGACGTGCGCCTGCCCGCAGTCATGTCCCTCGGGGCTTCAAGCACCTCCCTCGTGGCCAAAAGCACGCGGGGCTCCGGTATCGAAAAGCGGGCAGAGTATATACCGACCTTTTCAAGTATGGCGAGGCGCAGCTCCGGTCCCAGCTTCATGATGGGTGGTCGCGCGACCCGCATATATGGCTCAGTGTCAACCCCAGCGACTCTTTTGGTTTATTTTTTGGGATGGCGTGGCGCAGGGTGCCGCTACGGACCAAGGACTGGCGCGGCCCCCGGCCGTCAATGCGGCGGCCCGCGTTGGCGCGTACCCGGGACTGCACGCCGTGGCCTGTATTGATGGATAAGAGGATCAGGAATTGGTGGATAATCACCGCTCATACAGCCACCGTCTCATCACGTCCCGTCATCCCATGTGGGACATTATGCCACGGGTCTTATTTCTAATTTCGTCGGTGACCGGCGTGACGACCAGCCCCTCGCCCGGCTGCCCGTACAGCACCACCGTGTTATCGGGAGCGTAAACGCATACCGGAATGACGAGTAGATCCTCCTCGCCGTTTACGCGTATACGGACGGGCGGCCTCGTCTCAAAGGCCTTGCGTATGGCCGAGACGCTCTCCTGCGTGATCTGGGCGGGCGGGTTTGACACCTCTATCACCGTAGTCTCGCCATCGGCGCCGCCCGTTTCTGCGAGTTTCGGATGGGGGCGGGCCCGCCTCTTCTCGAGCCCGTCAGTAATCTGGAGGGACGGGACTATGCCAAACTGCATCATCCTCTCTGTGGTGCGATCGCCTACGGTCACCACGTACGAGCCGGGACGTATCATACCTGCGACCTGCTCTTTTGTAATGCCGGCATCGGGCAGCAGGACGCCCAGCGGCGTCTTTAGATCTTCACGGCACGACTCTGGCAGCCTCACGTGGAATCAGCCTTGCCGCCGTATGACGCAGTGGATAAGGATGGCGAGTCGGCTGCCGTCGTCTGTGCAGCCAATGGGGCGTCAGAGGGCGCGGCATCGGGGGCCTGGGCGGTGGTGGTGGCGGCGGGGGCCGTGCCGGGCGCCGCAGGTGCATCGGGGGCGACAGGATCAGGTTCCGCGACCTTTGCACTCTCCGCCTCCTCCTGCTGCAGCTTTGCCGCAAGAATGCTGCACTGCGCCGCTATGTTGCGGGCCGCGCTCCTGAACGCGGCCCCACCGGGAGAGTCAGGGCCCGTAATCATTATGGGCCTGCCCAGGTCGGAGCCGGACATTATGCCCGAATTGAGCGGAATCTCCCCAAGGAACGGGATGTCGAACTTTTCGCTTATCTTTTTGGCGCCGCCGTCGCCGAATATGCGGTGCTTTTCATTGCAGTTGGTGCATACAAAGTGGCTCATGTTCTCCACCACCCCGAGTATCGGGACGTTGAGTTTTTCAAACATGCCGATCGCCTTTACGGCCACGTTGCTTGCCACGTCCTGCGGGGTGGTTATCACCAGTATCCCGGTAATCGGTATGGTCTGCGCCAGCGTCAGCGGTATGTCGCCTGTTCCAGGCGGCAGGTCCACTATCAGATAGTCCAGATCCGTCCAGTCGGTGTCGACCAGAAACTGCTTTAGTATCCCAGATATTATGGGGCCGCGGTATATGGCGGCCTGGTGCGCCTGGTCGGCAAAGAACCCGAACGAGACAACCTTCAGCCCGTTGGACTCGGCCGGCTGCAGCTTGTTGTTGTCCACCTCCATGCCGCCATCCTTTATCCCCAGCATCAGCGGAATGCTGGGTCCGTATATGTCGGCGTCAAGTAGCCCCACCCTGGCCCCGGCCTGCTGCAGTGCGAGGGCCAAGTTCAGTGACACGGTGGACTTGCCGACGCCGCCCTTGCCGCTTGCGACCCCGATGACGTTCTTGACGGTCGCCAGGCCGGTGTCGTCGTCAAGGGAGCGCCCCTCCATGACCTTTGCGGTCACGTTCATGTCAAAGCTCTTCAGGCCGTCAAGCTCGCCTATCACGCGCCGCACGTCCTCCTCTATCTCCACGTTGAACGGGCAGGCGGGGGTGGTAAGCTCAAGTGTAAACTTTAGGTTGCCGTCCATCAGCTCCATGTCCTTTATCATCCCCATCGAGACGATGTCCTTTTTGAGGTCCGGGTCAATCACGGTTTCAAGCTTGCCGATTACCTCTCCAATCTCAACCATACCCGGGAAAATCCGCATTCTATATTTATAGATAAACGGCGCGGGGGCGGGACGCCGCGGGACGCCCCTGCCGGGGCCGCGTATAGCAGGCAGAGCCGCCGACGGCCAGAAGGGAGCGCGATGCGGGCCCGGGCCGCCGACGGATCACGCGCGCACGGCCGGAGACGGATACGGCGCAGGCGCCAGGCGGCCTGGACGTGCAAAGTACGGACCCGGGTTCCCGGCCTGCGAGATCCGAAAACGGGGGACGGCAGGCACGAATTTTCAAGAAACTTGATTCCATACGGCATAAAGTCCAAAGATTCATAAATTAACCCCCAAGAGGAGCGACAGTTGTTTTCAATATCGACGCTGGCCGATGTAGTCAGAATTCCCCCCGACCAGTTTGGAACTACGCTTCGAAGGGCCGCCATCACCATACTAAAGGAAAAGTACGAGAGCATGATAAACGCGGAGCTCGGATACATAATCATGATCCTGGACGCAAAGGTAGACGAGATGGGCAAGATGGTCGCCGGCGACGGGGGCACGTTCCACAGGGTCAGGTTCAAGGCGCTCACGTTTTATCCGAAGATGCAGGAGATCGTACACGGCGAGATTGTGGACATCACTGACTTTGGCGCGTTCGTCAGGATAGGCCCCACCGACGCCCTGCTGCACCTATCGCAGGTCATGGACGACTATCTGAAGAGCGACGTAAAGTCCGGAATTATAATAGCAAACCAGAGCGGCAGGACGCTCAGGGTGGGATCGGCGCTGCGCTCCAGAATCACGGCCGTGTCGCTTGGAAAGGCGGCGGCGATGGGCAAGATAGGAATCACGTGCAGGCAGCCGTTTCTTGGCACCGATGAATGGATAGCAGAGGAGATCAAAAAGGCAGAGGGTGGCGAAGGCGACGGCGACGGCGACGCCTCCAAGCCGGCCGGCAAAAAGGCAGAGGGGGGTAAAAAGTAGCGATGGCAAGAGAGATGGCCTGCCGCAACTGCAAGTATGTCACCACCGCCAAGGTGTGCCCCGTATGCAAGTCGTCGGATCTGACCCCGGACTGGAACGGGATAGTTCTGGTGGTGGATCCCACCAACTCCAAGATATCAAAGACGCTCGGCATAACCCAGAGGGGCAAGTACGCAATCAAGGTTACATGATCCGCCTACGGCCGGGCGCAATGCAACGGACGTGCGCACGCGCTGCAAAAGTATGCTTGTCATAACCACAACAGCAGCCAGCATAATTGTCATCACGCCACGGCGGCAACATGCCATGGCGGCATCGCGGATCAGGCACGCCAGGATCTCCTGCCGACGGCAAATGTTTAAGGAAAACAGGCGAATACGGCATGTGATGAGGATCACGCTGGATTCAAGGCGCCATCTTCGCAGGTTCCTAGCAGAGGACGTGGGAAGGGGGGACGTTACGGGCGCGCTCCTGCCAGGGGGCGTGATTACGGCAAGCATAATCACAAGACAGAGCGCAACAGTGGCCGGAACCTCACATGCAAGGGAGATATTCAGGCTGAAGGGATGCAGGTGCAGGACGATCAAGCCCGACGGATCTAGGGCGTCCGCCGGAGACGTGATAATAAAGGTCAGGGGGGAGGCAAGGGCCGTGCTTGCGTGCGAGCGGACCGCGCTCAACCTGCTCTCAAGGATGAGCGGCATTGCAACCCGGACTGCCGAGCTTGCAGGCAGACTGCCGGCAGGCGTCAGGATATACGCGACCAGAAAGACCGCTCCCGGGCTGCGCACGTTTGACAAGGAGGCAGTCGAGATTGGCGGCGGCATGAGGCATAGAATGAAGCTTGACGAGTCCATAATGATAAAGGACAATCACGTCGCGGCCGCCTCGCGGATGACGGGCCTCGCCCCGGAGGCGGCGCTCGAGCACCTGATAAGAAAGGCAGTGGGCAGGCGCGGCAGCATAGAGGCGGAGGTAGACAGCATAGGGGACGCCATTATAGCCGCGCGCGCGGGGGCGGGCACCATAATGCTGGACAACTTTACGCCCCGGCAGGTCAGGACGGCAATACGGCGCCTGGAGTCAGAGGGGCTCCGCGACAGGGTACGCATAGAGGCATCGGGCGGGATAACCGGCAGAAACATATCGGCGTACGCGGACAGCGGGGCCGACATGATATCCGCGGGGTTCATAACGCATTCGGTGTCCGGAATAGACATGAGCCTAGAGGTCTAATCACCCTTCGGCCGCTTCATCGAGTCAAGCATGCTCCGGGCCTCCTCGTGCCCGGGGTCGATCTCTTGTATCTTCTTGCACGACTGCTCCGCCTTGGCCTTTTGGCCGAGAATTACGTGGGCCCTGGCCTTTAGCAGGAGCGCCTCCGTGTCGTACGAGCCGATCTCGAGCGCCCTGTCCAGGTATTCGAGGGACCGCCCGTAGCGCTTCTGCGTATAGTATATGGCCCCCATCGTAAAGAAGAGATCGTGGTTGTGATCCCCTATCTCGCGTACGTATTTTTTGCCGCAGCGCAGGGCCTCGTCGTACTTTTTGTCCTTGACGAGCTTCTTGAACTCCTTGAGAAGCCTGCCGCCCATTCCCTTTTTGGGGCTGTCCGAGCCGCGCCGCCATAAGAGCCCCGTCATGCCAATCAGCCGATCTCGAGCATCCGCTCTATTGCAAGGCGCGCCCTGTCGGCTATATGCGGGGGGACGCTCACGACGCTGCGCTCGTTTAGAAGCGAGTCGTACACCTTTTGGAGCGTTATCATCTTCATGTACTGGCACTCGGCGTTTTCAGACGCCGGCACAAAGTTCTTCGTGGGGTTCTGCTTTCTCATGCGGTACAGGATTCCGACCTCCGTCGCCACGACAAAGTTCCGCGAGGGTGACGCGGCCACGTGATTGAGCATGCCCTCGGTGGACAGCACGGACACCTTTGCGTCCCCGAACCCGCCGGATGCCGCATCGTACATCATCGGGGTGGTGCAGCTGCACTCCGGGTGTATTACAAACTCCGAGTCCCTGAGGGAGGCCAGCTTCTCCTCTATGTCCTGCGGCGTGATTCCGGCATGCACGTGGCACTCGCCGGCCCATATGCGCATGTTCTTCCGTCCGGTCACCTTTGCCACGTACGACCCAAGAAACATGTCAGGCAGGAAGAGCACCTCCTTATCGGCGGGGATGGAGTCCACCACCTTTACCGCGTTCGAGGAGGTGCAGCAGTAGTCAAGCTCCGCCTTTATCTCCGCGGTCGTGTTGACGTACCCGACCGATATGGAGCCGGGGTGCGCCGCCTTCCAGTCGCGGAGCTCCTCGACGGTTATAGAGTCCGACAGGGAGCATCCGGCGTCAGGATCCGGGATGAGCACCCTCTTGTGCGGACTGATGATGGCGGCAGTCTCGGCCATAAAGTGCACGCCGCAGAACAGTATGGTCTGCCGGTCCACCTGCGCGGCCTGCCGCGAGAGCCCGAGCGAGTCGCCCGTATAGTCGGCCACGTCCTGGACGTCGGGCACCTGGTAGTTGTGTGCCAATATGACCGCATCCTTTTCCTCCTTGAGGCGCAGGATCTCCTCCTTGAGGTCGGACACCTGTTGCTGTTGTTGCTGCTGCTGTTGACGGTGTTCAGAGACGAGCATGGTCATTTGTCAAATGGGCCTAGAGGGGATTTAAAGCGTTTTAAACAGACCATTACGTGACTAAAACCGCGGGCGTGCGGCAATAATTGCCGAATTATACGCTTGAGTGGTACCATTCAGTACTGATTGCGCGGCAGTGGCGGGCAGCCGGAGCAGGCACTCGTCACCTATTGTATGCGGCGCCGTTCCTGTTGCTGCTGCTGCGGACGTCATCCGAACAGTACCCCCCAAGCGCCTCGACTGCAGAGAGTACAGCAAGCCAGCTCGTCTTCGGGTTTGTCGGGGACGGCACGTTCTCAATCTCAAACGTCATCCCCCCAAAGGTTCCTGACGCCTCGACCCTGTGGGTGTTCTTGTCCGTGTTGGGATCGGCCACCATGCGCACGGTGGTCCTGCTCCCCCCTATCCCCGCAAGCGAGAGGGCGGCTGCGACGTTTACGTTCGCAGGAAACAGAGAGACGGCGTCCACTGCAGGGCCCTCGTACAGCACGGTAGGCGAGGTGATTCCGTCTGGGGTGACGTCCGACTTGTCAAAGAACGGGGCCCCCCGCAAAGAGTCAGGGTGTTTGGTGGTGGTCAGCGTGACGCGCTCCAGCTTGGCCCGAACCGCACGTATGCCGTCAAGCCCGGCTATGGCCCCGCTCGGGATGATGATGCGGGTGCCGAACTCTCTTGCGGCCTCGAATATCACGTCATGGATCGAGTCGTCAAGCAGGGCCCCGACGGACATTATCATGAGGTCCTTGCGGTTCTGTATCACTGCCAGGGCCGAGTCCCGGAGGGCCTGCTGGGCGGCGGCCTCTACTATGATATCGGTGCGGCTTGTGAACAGCAGGTTCGGGTTGGACGTTATTTCGGGCCTGGATTCCGGAAGGCGGGATGCAAGTGACTCTGCAGCTGCGCGTGAAGCGTCATAAATGTGAGTCAGCTCGGCATGTATGGAGCGGCTCTCTATCGCAAGCGCGATTGCAGAACCGATTGTGCCGCAGCCCAGCAGTCCGACCCTCTTCAACACGTGCGTTGCGGTAAGATGCTAATTAAGTTTAGATTACGCGAGAAGGGGGCTGTGCCCCCTTTGGCACCCGATGCTCAATGTTTTTATGACAAACGGGACAAAACCACACATGGATAGCCGTTACTGGATGGCGGCGGCGTGCTGTACCTTGCTATGCGCCGGGGCCATGGCGGCGTACGTAACCCACAACGACGGTCACGGCAGCAGCGTACTGCAAGGCCATTATGACTACGCGCAGCGCGCGTTTGCAGACGTCGAGGGCGGGCAGCCGCTGCCGTCCGCTGAGGCGGATCTCGAGCCGCCAAAAAAGCAGACAGAGTCGGGCGTCATGCCGCAAGACGTCACGTGCCAGGCGCACCACGTACTCGCAATCAGGACGAGCCAAGAGCCGGTGTGCGTCACGCCACGAACAGCGGAGATACTGGCAGAGAGGGGCATAATCGAGATGATAATAGGGCCCAGCACGGCTAATGCCGGGACCGCACCAGAAGAGACGGGGCAGGCGCAGGACGGGGCAGACGAGTCACGTGATACTCCGCCCGGATACAGTCACGGCACGTCTCTTGATACGGGCAACCCCACAAGCGGAGTTGCAGTAAGCGGCAGCAGTAGCGCCATAACCGGCAGCAACGCGACAACAGGCACGACGGATTCAGTCGAGGGCTTGGAGGAGGAAGATGCCCAGACGTCGCACGTACAGTTGAACAATACAGATAACGCCACTGCAGGGCCGGAGACAGAGGCGGCAGCAGAACCGGCTACCAACTCGTCATCATCATCAGCGTCATCAACGGCGGCAGCGACGGACGAGCAGGAGCGGCGCAGTACGCACCAGGGCAGCGTCAGTACGATCCCTGCGTCAAGCGCGACGGTCGTGAACTTTTACGTCACAGATGACGATCTGAACGTCGCCTCGAACGCGGCAGAGACCATACCCACAGAGGGACTGCTCAAGTTTGCCATAAACGGCATCCCAATAGAGGGCCCCGACACCATGACTGAGACGGGCCCCGACACGGGGCAGTTCCATGTCAGACTGGAGCTTCCACCCACGATAGACGGACGGCCGATCACCCATAACGACGTGGTGGACGTCACGTACATTGACCAGGCGGGCAGATCGGGCGAGGGCCAGTCCGTCACAAAATCATTCACGCTCTCAAGCACGTATGCCCACATGCAGTCGGAGGGCGACGGCAAGAAGCGCATAGGACACGAGTTCACGCTCAGGATATACGAGCCTGACGCGAACATGGACTCGAAGGAAGAGAACAGGATACCGCTGAACAGGTTCGAGTTCAGGAGCGAGGGCAGCATCAGGGTGACGCTTGACCACGACGCGTTTGATGCCAACCGGAGCCACATGGTGGAGACGGGCCCCAACACGGGGACTTTCGAGGTGACGATCAAGATACCGCGCCAGATCGACGGCAAGGTCATACACATCGGTGACTGGTACGAGATAACATACTACGACAATTCCACGCCGTCTGGAACCTCAGAGGAGATAGTCCTGAGGGGAAAGATAGGGGTGTAACGGCGCAACCAGCGAAGGGCCGCGTACCATTATGATCACCACAACTGTCGTCATCACGACACTGTGACTATTCCGGCCATCCACGGATGGACTATGCAGTAATAGTCGTAGGTGCCGGGCTCTTCAAACACGTACTCAAACGCGGCCTCCGGCATGACAAGTCCGGAGTCAAACAGCCCGGTCAGGCCATCCGTCGTTCCGCTCGATACGGTATGGGCCACAGTGTCGTCGTTGGTCCACGTGACGGCGGTGCCGGCCGCCACCTCCAGATTGTACGGCAGGTAGCAGGTATTGTCAGCCTTGCATTCCGGGGTTGACGTTCCAAGGGGCATCGAGACGACGGGCGGCGGCGATTCTACAACCATCACCTCGTCCACGGGCGGCTGGTTCGGCATCGCGGCCGGCTCGGGCGCCCTCTCGGCTACAATCTCGTCGGGATCCATCGCGACAAACCCGAGGGATATTGCAACCAGGACTCCCACTGCCGCAATCACGCCATAGGAAAAGTTTGCCAACAGTTCATCCCCCCGTAAGCTTTGCAAACTGCTCGTTTCTGCAAAGCGTCTCCATGAATCGTATGTTTGAGAGCGCCACTACGGCAGAGTCCACCACCGGCTTGTCGGGATCCGACAGCGCTCCTTGCAGCGCCTCCTTTGCCTCGCTTGATCCCACCACGCCCAGGGCGATTGCCGCCTCGTGCCGGACAAAGAGGCTCGGGTCGTTGAGGGTGGCGTCGGCAAGGTGCGATATCGCCGTCGAATGCCCCATCTGGCCCAGCGAAAAGGCCGCCTCGTGCCGGACCAGCTCGTTCTCGTCGTTCTTTAGAACACGTGCAATGTACTCGACCTTGTCCTCCCCGCCAAAGTCCACCAGTATGCAGGTGGCTCGGGTCCTTACCACGTAGTCCGGGTGGTCCAGAAGATTTACAAAATATTCAGTGTCTCGCGACTCGTACTTTGATTCCATCTCAGAGAAAAGAGTCATCCTATCCTCTGGTACTACTTGCAATTTGGCTTGACGGACTATGCGGCCTATATTAGTTACGCTTATCAGGAGCGAGGCCGCTCACGCGGCCCACGAAGAAAAGGCGGCCCCATCTGCGGCAGGGCCCGCAGCCACCTGCGCCCATTTCTGGGGGCCGGCCCTAGAGCCCGTCACATACCCACGACGCGGCATGCGGCCGGGCTGTGCTCAGGCCGACTGTGGACTCGTGACTGGAATGGCCGGATCCCGTGCCTCTTCTTTCACGCATGCGGCGCCAGTCGGCCAGAACGTATACGCGCAGCCAGTGATAAACCGTTAAATTTCACGCGGCGTCATTGAGAAAGGAGGAGGAGTAATCAAGCCTGGCCAAAGCAAGCCGCAACGGCTTTTGGACATGCAGGACTTAAGATCAAACATGGGCGATCCTGTCTCTCAGGAGTTCGTGGGTTCAAATCCCGCCTCCTCCACCTAGAAGGCTCACGGCCTGCATACAATGGCCATGGATTCGATGTCTTGAAAGCGCCGCCATACAAGCCGCATGAACTGGCAGACGGCCGGCCGCACGTATAGGATTAAACGATACGTGCAAGCCATACACGTGATGAAAATGGGCAAACCGCCGGCTTGGCCCGCCGCATCATCGACTGCCGTATCGCTTGCAGGTATCGCATGCATGGTGCTAGGGGCCCTGATCATGACGTTTGACTATCCGCAGATCGAGTACCTGGGGGGGTTTGACGCGGACGCGGCGACGGTAGCCATGGGAGACCCGGAGCAGAGATCGCTGCATGGCCGGCTTGTAACAGAGTTTGCCGTCGGGGCCGCAATATTTGGCGCGGGCATCATAATGTGCGTGCCCAAGACAGCCTCAGTACTGCGCCGCGGTAGACGGCATGTCAGATAACTGCAGGTCAGACAGTGACACCTCAAATCCGGCTGCCGGAACCCTGATTCTATACGCAGACAGTATGGCGGGGTCTATCTCGCCCGCGTATCCTACGACGCGGCGGCGGCGGCCACCGCGCGCGCGGCTCCCGCCCGCACTATTGGCGGTAGCGATGGAGACCTTTGCACACCTGCCGTCTGCAAACAGGTGATGCGACGCAGGCACGGTGCGCATCTCAGCCGCATCCGAAGTGACCGCACCAAGGACGGTCTGCAGCACGGACTTTGCCTCCGAAAAGCCCGAATCAGCGTGCGCCGTGATGGCCGCCACGTGCATCATTTCAGACACGGGGGAGGCGTCAGCCGGCTGCCTGCCGGAACCCGCCGCCCTGCGCCCGCCTCTCAGGAATACGGTTCCGGTCTCGTACAGCTTCTGGGGGTACTCCTCGTGTATGTTCCGGGACAGGTTCTCTACGAGCCCGGGGAGTATCGAGTCGCGCAGCACAGAATGCTCGCGGCTCTTCGAGTCGACTGCCGCGATCATGCGGCTCCGGGGAGGCGTCCGGCGGCCTGCCATCTCATACAGTATGCGCGCGTTGCTCAGACCGGGGTTGAGTGCCTCGACATACCCCATCCCGAGCATCGCCATGTCGATCGCGTCATGCGGAGCCGACGCGGCGTCCTTGGCCCCGAACGTCGTGGACGGCGACAGTTCGGGCAGTATGCGCCACGTTCCGTATCCCAGGGCAATCTCCTCGACCAGGTCGACCTCCGACACAATGTCCGGCCTGTACGGCGGCACCAGGCACGGTATGACGCCGTCCCCGCCGTCTTGGCCGCGGCCATCCTGCGGCACGGGCTGCAGCCTGCACCTCTCAAGGCACGACGCCGCATCAGACACGGACAGCCCCAGCCCGAGCATCTCGTTTGCCCGCCCCACCGATACCGGTATGGTGCGGTTCTCGAGCGGCGGGGTCCTGTTCCGGCCGCCCCCGATCCCGATCCGCTCCAGGGAGAATCCCGCGGCGCGCAGCGTTATAGCCACTATGGCAAGGGCGTCCTCCGCCGCATGCCGGGATACGCCTGTCACATCCACAAAGATGTCAGTCGTGCCAGCCGTAACCGCAGTCATTGCCGAGTTTATAATCGGGGGCATCGACACGGTGTTGCCGCCGCCGTCAAGGATGACGGGGAACCTTTCATGCCCCTCTACCAGGTGGCCGTACGCGCGGCCCGCCTTTGTCCCCTTTATGATCTGGGATATCGTCATCTCCTCCGTCTCGTTCAGCGGCACGAACCTGTGGCCCGCGGGCACGGCCGTATACGTGAGTGGAAACCCGCCGGATATCTTTGACGCGTCGTGCAGCCCTATGGCGACCTTCCTGCGGCCGCGGCCCAGCCCGACGTGCAGGTCCTCCTGCAGCGTGACCAGCTGCCGCAGCATGTGGTCGTCAAGCGCCCCGCCCCTTGCCAAGATTCCCGTGATGACCGGGCGCACGCCTGCCACAGTACGCTTTGCCACTATCCGGTACGGCCCCGACGGGGCGGGACCCGCATCAAGCGGCACCAGTCCCCCCCTGACGCCGAGCAGACCCTGCAGCGCAAGCGAGACCCCCACGTCGGTGGCATAGTCCGGCCTGTTGGGGCTGTACTCTATGCGCACCGAGTCGCCGTCATCGGACTCTATGTCAAGCCCCAGGTACGGGAGTTTCTCGGATATCTCGTCTCGCGACACGCACGTGCCGCCGCGGGACACCAGCCCCGCCAGCCTCTCGTACGACAGCTCCACTACCGGCATCTACGCGTCGTCCCTCCGCCTCGCGCCGCGCAGCCACCCCAGATTGTTCGCGTAAAACTCCCGTACGTCGTCCACGCCGTACTTTAGCATTGCAATGCGCTCCACCCCGCCGCCCCAGGCCAGCACGGGGTGCTTCAGTCCCCGGGTCACGTGCGGGTGGAATATGCCCATGCCGAACAGCTCGACCCACTTGCCGAGCCTCTCGTTGTATACCATCGACTGGAAGGAGGGCTCCGTATACGGGAAGAAGGTGGGCCAGAACTTTACCTTTGTGAGCCCGAGCCTGCGGTAAAACTCCTCCTGTATCCCCATCAGGCCCCGTATGGTGGAGCCGGCCTCGTGGACCACGCCCTCCACCTGGGTGAACTCGGCCAGGTGCTTGTAGCTGGTCTTTTCGTTCCTAAACACGCGCCCAAGTGAAAATACCCGCGCGTCGCCCAGGACGCCCGGCGACTGTAGGAGGCGCCGCAGCGTGACGCAGGTGGTGTGCGTGCGCAGCACCATTCTCTCTGCCTCCGCGGCGTCCCACTTCTGGTGCCACGTGTCGCGGTGCGCCTTTGAGATGCGCCTGACGTGCGCCGGCGTCGAGTCGAGTTCGCCCGGCTCAACGTCCAGGTAGAACGTGTCCTGCATCTCCCTTGAGGGGTGGTCCTGCGGGGTGAGCAGCGCGTCAAAGTTCCAAAAGCACGGCTGCACCACGCGGCCGGACGCCTCTGAGAACCCCATGGTGACAAACACCTCCCTTATTTCGGATATGACCTCTTTGAGAGGGTGCCTGCGCCCGCGCGGCGCGGCCGGCACGCCTGCCCCCACGTCTATCGCGCCCGCATTGGCCTCCCGGCCCTCGTCGTACGACGCGTCGACGGTTCGGGCGGCCTCGGACAGAGAGACGTGCTTTGTCTTTGTGACGGTCTTTGTGACGAGCTCGGGCCGCCGGAGCAGCGATTTTAGATCCGAGGAGTCCACCGACTCTGCGCTTATGGGGCCGCCTCCGGCGCCCGCAAGCGCGCGCAGGGTGGCCTCGCCGGGCAGCACGCTTGGGATGTTCCCGGGCGGGGCGGCGGATATGACGGTGCGCCCCTTCGCGGACACCGCGGCGGCCCACCCGCTTTTCTTTACAATCCCCATGGCCGCCCCAAACAGCGGGCCCATGCCGTCCCGAAGATCCGATATCTCCTGCGGGCCTCCCTTCAGCAGAATGTCCAAGAGCCGCCTTTCCGGAAGCGTTGTGTCAGGAAGGCGCATGCCGTTTCTGCCCAGTGATATCGTGGCCTCCTCGGACTCCGACACCTCGGCGAGCCCCTTGTGGCGCAGCCACTCGACCCCGCGGCGAGCCTGGTCGAGCGAGAGCCCGGCAGAACCGGCCAGTCTGTCAATCGACTGGCGCGGCTCGGAGCGGAGGGACGAGATTATTTTTTTCTCTATTATGTGCAGTACCATCTCTGGCATTGAACGCCGGGGGGGACGCAAGCATTATGAATGTAATTGCATGGGCCGCGGCCAAAACCGTCGTCCGGCGCTGTCTGGCTCCGAATCGGGATCGTACGAGGACCGGCGAAAATATGCGACGGCCTCCGGGCAGGTCAGAGAGGGGGAGGAATCCCGCCGCAGAAAGTCCGGACCACAATCGGTGTCCAACGCGCCGCAGACATTGCAGGCATCACTTGCCCATGCTGTAAAACCTCTCAAAAAAGACTTTTTTAATCCCGCGCTGCATTGCGCGCATGCCAGAAGACGAGTTTGTCGTGACGCCTTGGAGAACTGAGGGCCAGATAGACTATGATAGACTCATCGAAAGGTTCGGGACGGAGCGCATCACCGACGAGTTGAAGTCGAGACTCTTTAGGCTTGCGGGGGAGGATCACTACATGGTTCGCAGGAGCATATTCTTCTCCCACAGGGACCTCGGCAGCATACTTGACCGGTACGAGAGCGGCCAGAAATTCTTTCTATACACCGGAAGGGGGCCGTCCGGGCACACCCACATAGGGCACCTGCTCCCGTGGGTCTTTGCAAAGTGGCTGCAGGACAAGTTCGACGTCAAGATGTACTTTCAGCTTACGGACGACGAAAAGTTCTTCTCAAAAGGCGCGCTCGAGATGGGCGACGCCACGCAGTACGCGCTCGAAAACGCGCTCGACTTTGTGGCGCTCGGGTTCAAGCCACGCAACACCAGAATCATAATAGACACGAGGAACATCAGGACGCTGTATCCTATCGCGGCCCAGGTCGCAAAGAGACTGAACTTTTCAAACACAAAGGCGGTGTTCGGGTTTACAAACGAGACCAACCTGGGCATGATATTCTACACGTCGCTCCAGTCGGCCCCCTGCTTTTTGGAGGACGATCCCGTGCTGATCCCGCTGGGGGTGGACCAGGACCCGCACTTTAGGCTGACGCGCGACGTGGCGCCCAAGATTGGCAGGCACAAGCCGGCCCTGATGCACAACGTGATGATGCCCGCGCTGGAGGGGCCCGGCGGCAAGATGTCGGCGTCGTCTGAGACTGGCACCATATACACCATCGACACGCCCGCGCAGGTCAGAAAAAAAATAGGCAATGCCTTTTCAGGAGGGCAGCCGGACAAAGAGCAGCACCGCAGACTGGGAGGAGACCCGGACGTGGACGTGTCATACCAGTATCTAAGGATGTTCTTTGAGCCCGACGATGCAAAGCTAAGAAAGATCCACGACGACTACAGGTCGGGAAAGATGTTGACCGGCGAGCTAAAGTCCATACTGATCGAGAAGATCAACGCGTTCTTGGAGGTACACCAGGCGCGACGGGAGGAGGCAAGGGATGCGCTCGGGGAATTCCTGCTGGAGGATGACGGTAACGACAGATTGGGTAACGGCGGCACAGACAGCAGTAGCGACGGCAACAGGTGAGGCGCGTGCCACGCGAGAACGACACCACAATCGTAATACCCTGCGAGGACAGATACGAGGCGCAAAAGCTTGCAAGCCTGATACTGGTCAGGGATCCCGATACCGAAGAGGCTCAGACATTCATCAAGGCAGTCGTAAACTCCGTAGGAAACGAGGTGGTCATATCGCTTGCAGACGGCTCGTCACACAGCATACTGCTGAAGGACGAGCAGGCCGTAGAGGCGTTTGCGGACTTTGTGCAGTCGGTGGCAGAGCAGAAGCACAAGCTGGTCATGGCTCACACGTGCCGCGATCCACGCGGCGGTGACAGCGACGGTTATGACGGGGGTAGAGGCGGCGCCGAACTCGGCGACGCCGTCATGATTGCAAAACGCCTACGTGAAAAAGACGACGTAGATTCCAACGATTCCGACCATGGCAATTAGGGACAGTCCCAGCGCCTTTGTGTCCGAGTCCATGCGGTGAGTGCCCGAATCGGGATAATTAAACATTGAGCGCTGCCGCTTACGTCCCGCCGCCACCGCTAGGACGGATGATGAGCCCGAGCCCGCGCCGGGCATTACAGCTAGCGCGGAAACCTCCGCTCCCTTGCCTTCTTGCCCGCGTGGTCGTCCCCCGGGCCCTCCTTCCTTGAGATGGGCTCCCTTATGCGGTTGCAGTTGAGGCACAACACCATCAGCTCTGATGACGCCAGCTCCGGATCCGATTCGTACCGGGACCACGACGACGAGATCGGTCCTCCCCTGCCGACTGAGTCAAACGGAGCCTCCCCGTATCGGGAGGCAATGCCCAAGGCCCTGGAGTCCCTGAACCCGCAGCCCGAGCATACCTTGCCCCCGAGCATCTCAAAGAGCTTTTCACGAACCGCATCATAGAACCTCGAGCCGTCCTGCGCGCCGGCGCCGTCGCGGGAACCGCCGTTGCGTGTGCCGTACCCGGTCCGGCGCGCCGGTTTGGCGCGGCCCTGCTGGCGCGCGCCGTTCCGGGATCCTCCGCGGTTGTAGCCGCGGTTGTAACCTCGATTGGAGCCGCCGTCGCGGGAACCGCCCCTGCCGTATCCCGAGTTGCGGTACGAGCGCGCCGGCCTCTTCTTTTCCCCAGAGTCCCGGCGCACATGTCTGCGGGGGCCTTCGGGCCTCTTTGGCGCGCAAAAGGGCAGCATCACCATACCGCCGCGCGCCGCATATTTTAAGCGTCACACAAGTGACTTGTCCATTTCTGATGATACCATCTGCTGCACCTTGAGAAAGTACAGCCGGGTGGTGCGCGGCATGTCCTCCATGTTCTTCTCCACCGCGATTGCAAAGTAACGGACGGCCCGCTTTGATATGTCCAGGTCAAACTTCATCGGAAGTATCGGATCCTGCCTCACCGCGATCTTGTCCTGGAGCCAGGGGGGAGCCATATCCACGGCGTCTGCCGTGACCTTTCCGTACCAGTACGCCAGATTCTCCGGCAGCAGGCCGTCCCGGAGGCGGCCCACGTCGTCGTCGAACTGCCGCATCATGCGGTCCATCAGGCCCATGGTGTACGGCCTCGGCTTCGCTAGATATGGCGCGTGATCAACCATATTAGACAAAAAGGCGCAGTCACGCGGCGTTGCCGTCCGCGTCGATCTCCCCGTTCCGTATGCGGCTTGACGATATGCGGCCTCCGTCGTGTGCGGCCACCATCCCCACTACGACCGTCTCGACCGGCCCAAGCCCCCTTGAGAGCCTCATCCCGTTCAGCTTGTCCGCCTTGCAGGCAGTCTCCTCGCTTGCCACGAGCGCCTCCACCTCGCCGGTCAGGACGGCGGGCCCAAAGTCGTCGTCAAGCCCGCTTATCATATAGGCCGAACCCGGATGCGACCGGCGTATGTACTCTTGGAGGCCGGCAAGCCGCTCGGCATAGCTGTGTACTGCATGCCCCTTCTTTTTGTTTGCGCCGCGGCCGACCTCCCCTTTCCCTGCAAGCATCGCGTCACTTGTCAGTCCGATTATCACCTTTTCTGACGCGTCGAACGCCGCGTCAAGCAGCGCGCGGTGCCCCCTGTGTATCGTGTCAAAGGTACCGCCGGTGGCCACCACCGCATACCTCTTCCTGCCTTTGCGCGCGGGCATGCCCCGCATGGCGCACCCGCGGTAAAGAAGCTTCTTGTATGCAGGTTATTCGACCAGTATGAGCATGTAGGGGCCGCGCTCGGCAAGCGGCACGTCGCTGCGGTCCCAGACAAACGTCTCTGCCACGTACAGTCCCGGATTCTCCGGAATCCAGTCCACGCTCTGCACCTGGACGTTCTGGCCCACAACAAAGCGCCCGTCGGACTTTCCGATGAACTCGACTGGCGCGTCCGGCGACGCCTCCCTTACCTGGACGTAGAACGTGTACGGTATCTCGGCCCCCTGCTCGCCCTCGTGTGCGGCGGGCAGCACCGACGCGTCGGCCCTGATGTAGACGGTCTGGCCCGCCTGCGCCGACGAGAGCACGGTGCCCACGCCGTCACGGAGCGACACGCCCGAGATGGTCACGATATTGGGGGGCAGAACCGGGTAGGGGGGCGGCAGGTCAACTGCCACATACCGTGAGCTCTGCTGCCCTGCAAGGTGGTAGATATCGGTTTCCGCATGTATAGTAATTCTTTCCGTGCCGAGCGGTACGGCAAAGTCGGCCTCAAACGGGACGGCCTCGCCGCCTCCCATCGGCCCCGTCGTAATGGTGTCGATGCCCAGCGTCCGGGGCGGATCAAAGGCGTCGTGGTATGCGATATGCACCACCGCATGCCCTGACGGCGCGGGCCCGTTGTATATGGTGCCCTTGACGGCCATACGCACGTCCTGCCCGCTTGCATAGGGCTCAATGCTCTCCATCTCTACTGACAGAAGGGACTCCTTTGTGGGGGCAGAGTCGAAGCCCCCTATACGCGCCGATGCGTCGGTTATGCCCAGGTTAGGCTCAGATGACACAATCTCAAACGGCACCATGGAGTTCGGCGGGATCACCTCGATTGCGGGATAGCCGGCCACCACGTCGACTGGCGCGCTTGCCGCATCGTCGTAAAAGATGGCCCATATCTGGACGTTTGAGACGTAGCTGGTCCCCCTGTTCTCGACCATTCCAGTCAGCACCGCATGCCCCTGCTCGTCCTGCACGAGGTACCTGCTGTCCTGCACGAGCATTACCGCAAGCGCCTGCGGCGTGTCGTAATACTCCTGGGCCTGCGCCGTGCCGTCGTGCGGTACAATGGCGGCGGCGGATGCGGCAGAGAGTACAATGGCGGCGGCCAGCGCCATCATGACGCCGCATGCCTTGCGCGTCCGGTGCAATGTCACACCATAGCCCCGCAGAGGGATAATAGCCTTGGGCAATTATAGTCGACTAGAAGGTCAAAGGTTTTAGGCAAACGCGCACCATTTAGTGGGAGCGATCGAAAAAGGGTCAGAGGGGCTTTTGCCCTGTTACTTTCTCTTTGCAGTAATTGCAAGCCAGTATACGAGCCCAGGCGCCAAACCTACGATCAGGGGAATCCACACAGGCCATCCATCTGCTACACTTGCCATGGTACGACTCACAACTACATGCTATTTAAATCCACCCGTGGGTTTTGTGCCTGTCTATTGTAGGGAAATTAGTTCGCCCTAACTTTAGGCGATCAGTCAAAGACTATTTTGCACTACACCGATCACGTAAACCCGTGAGAAAACGCCTGGATCAGAAGCAGATTGACTATGTAATCCAGCAGTTCAAAAAG